>DATFFI010000215.1:0-53110 GCA_035250225.1 Rhizomicrobium sp.
CGTTTCACCGACCCTATCGGTGTAAACGACATGCTCTACCAGCTGAGCTAACCGCCCTCGGTGCATCTATAGCAAATGAATCCCCTTCCCTCGTGCGCCTATTGGCGCACGCGACGGGAGACCCATGCTACCGCGCGGTCAGTTGAGTGAATCCTTCAACTGCTTGCCCGGGCGGAAACGGGGCTGCTTGGACGGCTTGATGGTGATTTCCTCGCCGGTCTGGGGATTGCGGCCCTTGCCGCCGGCGCGGGTGGCGACCACGAAAACGCCGAAACCGGTCAGGCGGACTTCATCCCCTTCCTTCAGGGTTGCAGCGATGATGTCGAAGGTGCCTTCCACCGCCTTGGCGGCGTCGTTCTTGGCCAGACCGGTCGTATCCGCAAGCTTCTGGATGAGGTCGTTCTTGTTCACGGGATGGCTCCTTGTTGTGATTCTTCCCTGCTGGACCGGAGTCTAGGTGGCTGGCCGGAGGACGGGCAAGGTGAAAATCCGCCTTTCCGGCCGATTTTTCCCCCAAAACAGCCAAAAAAAGAGGCCCGGACATGCCGTCCGGGCCTCTTTATTGGTTTGGTCGCGCAGCCCGGGCGCGGAGGCGCCCCTTTCCAAGAGCGCCTCCGGCGCCGCTCGGAAAGCCGGAAGGCCACTTTTCCTGGCCGTCGCTCCCGGACTCAATCGCTAGTGGGTGACAAGCGGATCGGGATCGCCTTCGTCCAGGGCCACCCGCGGCACCACCGGCGCCTCGGGCTCCACCCAGTCGATGGCTTCCGGCTTGCGCGCCAGCGCGACTTCCAGGACTTCGCCGACCGTGCTGACCGGAACGATCCTCATGCCGGTTTTCACATTGTCCGGCACTTCGGCCAGGTCCTTCTCATTGTCCTTCGGGATGATCACGGTGGTGATCCCGGCCCTGAGGGCCGCGAGCAGTTTTTCCTTCAGGCCGCCGATGGGAAGCGCCCGTCCGCGCAGGGTGATTTCGCCCGTCATCGCCACATCGCGGCGCACCGGAATGCCGGTGAGCACCGAGATGATGGAAGTGGCCATGGCCAGGCCCGCCGACGGACCATCCTTGGGCGTGGCGCCTTCCGGCACATGCACATGGATGTCGACCTTGTCGAAGGTCGGCGGCTTGATGCCGAAACTGGTCGCCTTGGAGCGGACGTAAGACCGCGCCGCGTCGATCGACTCCTTCATCACTTCGCCCAGCTTGCCGGTGGCCTGGAAACGGCCCTTGCCCGGCAGCATGACGCTTTCGATGGTGAGCGTCTCGCCGCCGACCTCGGTCCAGGCCAGTCCGGTGACGACACCGACCTGGTCCTCGCCCTCGATCTCGCCATAACGATGCCGGCGCACGCCGGCATAGGTGCCGAGATTTTCAGGCGTGACTTCCACCGCTATCGCCTTGCTGGAGAGTATCTCCTTCACCGCCTTGCGGGCCAGGTTGGCAATCTCGCGTTCCAGGTTGCGCACGCCCGCTTCCCGCGAATAGTAGCGGATCAGGTCGCGCAAGCCGGCCTCGGTGATCTTCCACTCCTCGGCCTTCAGGCCATGCTCTTCCAGCGCCTTGGGGATCAAATGGCGCTTGGCGATCTCGACCTTCTCATCCTCGGTATAGCCGGCGATGCGGATCACCTCCATGCGGTCCAGCAGCGGCTGCGGCATGTGCAGACTGTTGGCCGTGGTGACGAACATCACATCCGAGAGATCGAAATCGACCTCCAGATAATGGTCGTTGAAGGTGGCGTTCTGCGCCGGGTCCAGCACTTCGAGCAGGGCCGAAGACGGGTCGCCGCGATAATCGGCGCCCAGCTTGTCGATCTCGTCCAGCAGGAAGAGCGGGTTCGAGGTCTTGGCCTTCTTCAGCGACTGCACGATCTTGCCGGGCATCGAGCCGATATAGGTGCGGCGGTGACCGCGGATTTCGGCTTCGTCGCGCATGCCGCCCAGCGACATCCGGACAAACTCGCGGCCCGTGGACTTGGCGATCGATTTGCCCAGCGAGGTCTTGCCGACGCCGGGCGGGCCGACCAGGCACAGGATCGGCCCCTTCATCTTGCCGACGCGCTGCTGCACGGCGAGATATTCCAGGATGCGTTCCTTGACCTTTTCCAGGCCGTAGTGATCGTCGTTAAGCACCTGCTCGGCGGCCGTGATGTCCTTCTTGACCTTGCTCTTCTTGCCCCAGGGCAGCGAGAGCAGCCAGTCGAGATAGTTGCGCACCACCGTGGCTTCCGCCGACATGGGCGACATGGAGCGCAGCTTCTTGACTTCCGCCATGGCCTTTTCGCGCGCTTCCTTGGACAGCTTGGTCTTGCGGATGCGCTCTTCCAACTCGTTCATCTCGTCGCGGCCTTCATCGCCTTCGCCGAGTTCCTTCTGGATCGCCTTCAGCTGCTCATTGAGGTAATATTCGCGCTGGGTTTTCTCCATCTGACGCTTGACCCGCGAACGGATCTTGCGCTCGACCTGCAGCACGCCGATCTCGCCTTCGATCAGCGAGAGAATTTTCTCCAGCCGCTCGGAGGTGCCCAGCGTTTCCAGCAGTGCCTGACGCTCGCCGATCTTCACCGACAGATGCGAGGCGACCGTATCGGCCAGCTTGGCCGCATCATCGATCTGGGCCACGGCGGCCAGCGTCTCGGACGGGATCTTCTTGTTGAGTTTGATGTACTGCTCGAAATTGGTCTTGACCGTGCGCATCAACGCCTCGGTTTCCTGGGCGGAGGGACCTTCCTCGGCCAGCATTTCGATCTCGGCCTCGAAATATTCGGCGCGGCCGCTGAAACTCTTCACCCGGGCGCGCGACTTGCCTTCGACCAGGACGCGAACGGTCTGGTCGGGCAGCTTGAGGAGCTGCAGCACGGTCGCCATGGTGCCGATGGTGTGCAGGCCGTCGGGCGTGGGATCGTCCTCGGCGGCGTTCTTCTGGGTCAGGAGCAGGATCTGCTTCTCGTCGTTGATGACCTCTTCCAGGGCCCGCACGGATTTTTCGCGGCCGACGAAGAGCGGCACGATCATGTGCGGGAAAACAACGATGTCGCGCAGCGGCAGAACCGGCGCTGTGATGGTCTTGGTCTCTTTTGCGGGATTGTCCGCCATGACGATGCTCCTGCCGGTGGTCCATGGGTTTATGGACCGCCGGTTATGTCCAACCCTCTCGCCCCATTTGGCGCCCCCATTTGGGCACGAGAGAGGTAAATGTTGAGAAGCCACCTTCAGGCCGACTCCGGACACTTTAAAGTGGGCCGAGCCGCGTAAGGTTTCAAGAAGGCGATTTGCCCAAGGCTTACGGGACCTTAGCCCATGCACAGGCAATCCGGGCCGATCCGGAACATTTTCGCCTCCGCCACCCTGGGTTAGACTGGGCGCAAAGGCCAAAAACGGGGGAAATCATGCTGAACCGGCGTCATGTCATGGGCTTGCTGGCGGCGCTGCCGGCGGGTGGCGTCTCCACGGAGATTTGGGCGCGAACGGGAAAAGTTCCCTATTACAATGCCACCGGGCCGGAACTTTTTGTACATCAGCTCGATGTCCGCGCGGCCATGCTCGCACCCATCGGCGCCGTGACCCTGCCCGCGAATGTGCAGTATGCCTGGGCGCATCCGAACGGCCGCCTGCTCTATGTCGCGGCCAGCAATGGCGGTCCCGGTGGCGTTGCCGGCACCAACCACTCGGTCACCACCTTCCGCGTCGATCCCGCCAGCGGCATGCTCACCGCCGCCGGTATATTGCGGTTGGCGTCGCGCCCACTGCATCTGTCGGCCGACAATGACGGGCGCTTCCTGCTGCTGGCCTACAACAGGCCCAGCCATATCACGGTGCATCCGATCGGCGGCGACGGCATGCCTGGCGCCGCCCTGCCCCAGCCGGACGGACTGGATTTCGGCATCTATACCCATCAGGTGCGGATGACGCCGTCGGGGCGCAGCGTGGCGGTGGTGACCCGCGGCAATGATGCGGCGGCCGGACGGCCGGAAGATCCCGGCGCCATCAAACTTTTCCGTTTCGACAATGGCCGGCTCTCCAATCTCGGCTCTTTCGCGCCAGATAACGACGGCATCGGCAACGGGCTGGGCTTCGGTCCGCGCCATCTGGATTTCCACGCCAACGCCAATGTCGCGGCGGTTGGGGTGGAGCGGCAGAACGCGCTTTTCATCTATGGCCTGACGGCGGACGGCAATTTCAGCCGCGAACCGCTCTTTCAGCTCAACACGCTGCGCGATCCCGACGGCAAGGCCAAACATCCCGGCCAGGGCGTGGGACCGATCCATTTTCATCCCAATGGCCGCTTCGTCTATCTGGCCAATCGCGGCTCCGGCACGATCGAGGTCGATGGCCGCCGCATTTCCAATGGCGGCGAGAACAGCATCGCCGTCTTTGCCCTCAATCCGCGCACCGGCGAACCGCGCCATATCCAGAGCATCGATGCGCAGGGCTTCGAGAACCGCACCTTCGCCATCGACGCCAGCGGCACGCTGCTGATCGCCGCCAGCCAGACCAGCCTGGCGCTGCAGGGCGGCAGCATGGTGCGCGCCGGCCTGGCCTTTTTCCGCATCGGGGCGGACGGACGCTTGCGCTTCCTGCGCAGGCAGGAGGTGGATGTGTCGAAGGGCATGCAGCTCTGGAGCGGCTTCCTGACGATGGCCTGAAGAAGTCGCTTACGAAGCGGACTTCTGTGCCTCCACCTTATCGGAATAGGTGTAGAGCGGACGCGCCTTGCCCTCGACCACATCGGCGGTAATCACCACCTCCTGCACACCGGTCAGGGTGGGCAGCTCGAACATGGTCTCCAACAGGATGCCTTCCAGGATTGAACGCAACCCGCGGGCGCCGGTCTTGCGCAGGATCGCCTTCTTGGCGATAGCATGCAGTGCCTCTTCCTGGAAGCGCAGCTTGACGCCTTCCATCTCGAACATGCGCATATACTGTTTGGCCAGCGCGTTCTTCGGACGGGTAAGGATTTCGATCAGCGCCTGTTCCTGCAGGTCGCCCAAGGTGGCGAGCACCGGCAGACGGCCGATGAATTCCGGGATCAGCCCGAACTTCAGCATGTCTTCGGGTTCGACTTCGCGCAGCAACTCGCCGGTGCCGCGCTCATCCGGGCCCTTGGGGTTGGAGCCGAAGCCCATCGAAGAGCCGGCGGTGCGCTGGGCGATGATCTTGTCCAGGCCGGCAAAGGCGCCGCCGCAGATGAAAAGGATGTTGGTCGTATCCACCTGCAGGAATTCCTGCTGCGGATGCTTGCGGCCGCCCTGGGGCGGGACGCTCGCGACCGTGCCTTCCATGATCTTGAGCAGGGCCTGCTGCACGCCTTCGCCCGACACGTCGCGGGTGATCGAGGGATTGTCCGACTTGCGGCTGATCTTGTCGACTTCGTCGATATAGACGATGCCGCGCTGCGCCCGTTCGACATTGTAGTCGGCGGACTGCAGCAGCTTGAGAATGATGTTCTCGACGTCCTCGCCGACATAACCGGCTTCGGTCAGAGTGGTGGCGTCAGCCATGGTGAAAGGCACATCCAGGATGCGCGCCAGGGTCTGGGCCAGCAAGGTCTTGCCGCAGCCGGTGGGGCCGATCAGCATGATGTTGGACTTGGCCAGCTCGACATCGCCATTTTTGCCCGAGCTGTTGATGCGCTTATAGTGGTTGTGGACCGCAACCGACAGCACCTTCTTGGCGTGCGCCTGGCCGACGACATAGTCATCCAGAACCTTGAAAATCTCCTGCGGGGTGGGCACGCCTTCCTTGGACTTCATGAAGGAGGTCTTGTTCTCCTCCCGGATGATTTCCATGCAGAGTTCGACGCATTCGTCGCAGATGAACACCGTCGGGCCCGCAATGAGCTTGCGCACCTCATGCTGGCTCTTGCCGCAGAAGGAGCAGTAGAGGGTGTTCTTGGACTCGCCGCCGCTGGCCTTGCTCATCTCTTCCACCGGGCCCTTTCCGACCCTATTTTTGCCCTCGTGGGGCGGGCAGCTTCAGCCTTCACGGCTTTTGCTGCTTTGCAAAAGAGCGGTAACCGAAGCACCCGCCCATCCCAACATTCGACCATGGTAGGCCTTGCCGGATCAAGATTTGTTTAAAACCGGGCAAGTGCCTCAATTGTTTGGGCAATTGGGAATTTTTGCCCAGGCTTGACGATCGCTGCAAAGCCTGCCGCCGACCGGAAAAGCCCGCTTTCGGCTTTATTCGCTGCCTTCGGCGGCCGGACGCCGTACCATCACCTGGTCGATCAGGCCCGATGTCCGGGCTTCCTCGCCCGTCATGTAGGTGTCGCGATCGAGCAGCTTTTCAATAGCTTCAACCGACTGGCCGGTATGCTGGGCGTAGATCTCGTTCAGCCGCTTCTTGAGCTTGACGATTTCCTGGGCGTGGCGGGCGATGTCCGCCGCCTGGCCGTAGAAAGATGCCGAAGGCTGATGCACCATCACCCGGGCATTGGGCAGGGCGTAGCGCTGGCCCTTTTCGCCGGCACAGAGCAGCAGAGAGCCCATCGAGGCCGCCTGGCCGATGCAATAGGTGTGAATCCTGGGCCGGATGTACTGCATGGTATCATAGATCGCCATGCCCGCCGTGACGATGCCGCCCGGCGAGTTGATATACATATGCACTTCCTTCTTGGGGTTTTCGGCCTCCAGGAAGAGAAGCTGGGCGGTGAGCAGGCTGGCGCCGTAGTCCTCGATCGGTCCCGTGACGAAGATCAGCCGTTCCTTGAGCAGGCGGGAATAGATGTCGAAGGCACGCTCGCCGCGGGCAGTCTGCTCGACCACCATCGGAACCAGGGTGTTGTTGTAGAACTCGGCCGGATTGTCGTGCGGCATGCGGGCGCCTCTTGATTCGTCAGAAGACAGTAGCCGGAAAATCGGCCGGTCCGGCTTAATATAGTGTTGCCGGAGCGCAGGCGCGAGCCGGAGCGACCACTAAATTAAGACGGATTGCGAGGAGCGTCGGCAGCCTTAGGCCGCTTCATCCTCGGGGTCAGCGAACAGGACTTCCTTGCTGACCTTCTTTTCGGTCACTTCCGCCAGTTCGGCGATGAAATCGACCACCTTGTCCTCAAACAGGGGGGCGCGGATTTCGGCCTGGGCCTGGGGGTTGCTGGCGTAGTATTGGAAGACCTGCTGCTCCTGGCCGGGATACTGGCGGGCGCGGTTGGCAATGGCCTTGTTCACTTCCTCGGGGCTGATGGTGATGCCGTTCTGCTCGCCCAGACGGCCCAGCACCAGGCCGAGGCGGACGCGGCGCTCGGCGATCTTGCGATACTCGTCGCGCAGTTCCTCGTCGGTCTTGCCTTCATCGGCGGCGGTCTTGCCTTCGCGCGCCAGCTCGGCCTCGACCTGGGCCCAGATGGCGCCGAATTCGGCTTCCACCATGGCGGGCGGCAACGGGAAGCTATGCACCTTGTCCAGCGCATCCAGGATGCGGCGCTTCAGGTGCATGCGGGTGGCCGCGGAATAATCATTTTTGAGCTGGTCGCGGACGCGGTCCTTCAGGGTGGCGAGCGTGTCCAGGCCCAGCTTCTGCGCCAGGCTGTCATCGATCTGGAGCGCGTCGGGCGACTGCACCTCTTTCACCGTCACGGCGAAAAGGGCGTCCTTCCCGGCCAGGTTGGCGGCGTGATACTCGGTCGGGAAGGTCACCTTCACATCGACCTTGTCGCCGGCCTTGGCGCCGATCAGCTGGTCTTCGAAGCCGGGAATGAACTGGCCCGAGCCCAGAGTAAGATTGAAGTCGTTGCCGGCGCCGCCTTCGAATTCCTCGCCATCGACCGAGCCGACAAAATCGATCACGACCATGTCGTCCTTTTGCGCAGCCTCGCCATCGGCGCGCTTGGTGTGCGAACGGACATTCTTCGCCAGGCGATCCAGCGCCTCGTCGATCTCGGCATCGGCGACGTCGCTCACCAGCTTCTCGACCTTGATGGTCGAGACATCGGTGGGCGTGAAATCGGGCATCAGATCGACAGTGACGGTGAAGGTGAGGTCGGCCTTGCCGTCCACCACCGCATTGACGTCGCCGACCGGTTCGACCTTGGGCTGGATGGCGGGCTTGAGGGCGTTGTCGGCGATCGCCTTCTGGCTGCCTTCACTGACGGCCTGCTCGACCACTTCGCCCATCAGCGACTTGCCGAACTGCTTCTTGAGGTAGGAGACCGGCGCCTTGCCGGGGCGGAAACCCTTCAGGTTCACCTTGCCCTTCATCTCTTCCAGACGCTGGGTGACGCGATTGTCCAGTTCCTTGGCCGGCACCGTGACGGTGAACTGGCGGCGAAGGTCTTCGGAAAGCGTCTGGGTGATCTGCATTGGAACGTCCTTACCTAAACTCAAATAACTCACTCTCGGCTTGCCGAGTCATAACGTGCAACCGGCCCGCCTTCGCCCCTTGGGCTACGGCGCGGCACCAGCTTCGCTGCGCGGAGGCTGGCGCGGACTTGAACCCCACGACCTTCGTCACTGGAACCCAAATCTGTCCCAGGCCTGCTCCAACCCCGTTTTCCGGCATTTTCGGGGGGTGGCTTTACCCGTTTCCCCCACCCGCCGCAACACCCCGCAACATGCTGCGGCGGCATCGGGCAATCCCATCTAGTGGTGGTGCGGGCGGAGGGACTCGAACCCCCAAACCGTGAGGCGCTCGGACCTAAACCGAGTGCGTCTACCAATTCCGCCACGCCCGCAGCCCGGTTCTTCTAACCTGCTCCCGGCGTTCCGCCAACGCGAAACGAGGCTGACCGGATGTCCCGCTCGGCTGATCCGAACCGGACTGGCTCAGGGGATGGTCAGAACAGTTCCACCGTGCCGGCCTTCGGCGTGCGGCGCTTGCGATACTCCGATTCAAATATCGCATTCTCGTTGCCGCTAAGGGCCAGTTGGCGCGCGCGTCCCGACACGGGCCAGAATTGAATGCGCCGCGCGTGGTGGCCGCGAACGCTGCCTTCCAGAAGCATGATGCCTTCGTCCCTGAGGAACTTTTCCGCGAAGGCGACATTCTGCGCGCCAATGTCGGGAAGATTGTCGCTGAGGCGTGCGCCGCCGAACAGTTTGGCTTCCAGGCGATCGTGACGGCACCCGGCGTGTATCAGATCGTTGATCAAGACTTCCATCGCATAGGCGCCATAGCGCACCGCGTCGGAACCGCCCTGATCTTCTCCGTGCGGCAGCAGAAAATGATTCATGCCGCCGACACCCGCCACGGGATCACGCAGGCAAGTCGCGACACAGGAGCCCAGTGTGGTGGTAAGAACAATACCGGGATCGCCGGCCACGCGGAATTCTCCCTGGATGAGATGAATCCGCTCATCCAGGCCTGCCTTGTACTGGACGGGTCCGGAAACACTCATGTCAGGGGCCCGAACACCGCTTCGATCTTTTTCTGCAAGGCGCCGAATGCGAAAGGCTTGACGATATAGTTGCTGACGCCCAGCGAAATGGCCTCCTTGACCAGTTCGACCTCCCCTCGCGACGTCAGCAGAATGAACGGCGTCTTGGCCAGGACCGAATCCGAACGCACCGCCCGCAGCAACCCCAGCCCGTCCATCCTGGGCATGTTCAAATCGGAGATCACGAGGTGAAAGGAAAAGCGCCTCAGGGTCTCGAGCGCCTCGACGCCATCGGAACATTCGACAACATCGTTGACGCCTATCTGGCGCAAGCTGGCGCGGACAAGCGTGCGCATGGACGGCATATCGTCAACGACAAGGGTTTTGATCTTGCTAGCTTCCGCCATCGGAACTCCCCCTCAAACCGGACCCGTCCAGTTCAGACCCTGAAGGCATAGCGTCTGCCCGGCTACGATACACCGTGATTCCCACCGAGGAAAACGCTTCATTTTCCACCGGAATCCGCTCGGAATGGCCGATATAAAGATATCCGCCCGGATCCAACAACGAGGCCATCTGCGTCCAGATTTTCCGGCGGACCTCGTCGTCGAAATAGATCACGGTGTTGCGGCAGAAGATTACCTGAAACGGTCCCTTCATGGGCCATGTCCCGATAAGATTGGCCATTTTGAAGACCACCAGCCGCTGCAAGTCCGGATGAACGCGCCAATGCTCTTCGCCGTCCGGCAAAAACCAGCGTTTGCGCAATTCCTCTTCGACGGGAAGCAGGGCATTCGCGGTATAAAGGCCTTCCTTGGCCTTGCGCAGGATATCGGTATCGATATCGGTCGCCAAAATCTTGATGTCCAGATCAACCGCGTCGGGGGCGAGCGACAGAAGGGTCAGCGCGATGGTATAGGCTTCCTCTCCGCTGGAGCATCCTGCCGACCATAGCCGCACGCGCGCCCCGCCGCGGGCATCCGCGATCAGCGAAGGCAGCGCATGCTGCTTCAAGTGATCGAAATGGTGAGCTTCGCGAAAGAAAGACGTGGTGTTGGTGGTCAGCGCCCGCACCATGCGCCGGCGCTCGTCGGCCCCCTGCTCCGTCAGGAGAAACTTTCGGTATTTGCGAAAGTCGCTGAAGCCGGACATACGCACCCGCTTGGCGAGCCGGGCATAGACCATGGTCATCTTGCCTTCTTCCAGCGATATGCCGGTATCGGCGCGCAGCATCTGCGCGATGTCCAGAAAATCGGCGACGGAGAAAGGAAATTCCGCGTCCCCACACTCACCCTGGCCATTGTGCTGACTTGCCTGGCGCCCGATCATGGTTCGCCCGCTTCGATCTCGGGAAGAAGCTGATCCAGACCCAGCAGGCCGATGGCCCGGTCCCCCACATTGAGCAGACCCAATAGCAGCGCCTGTACGGCATCGGTGGACAGTTGCGGCGTGGGCTGCAGGCTGCCTTCATCCACTTCGACAATGTCGCAAACCGCGTCCACCAGCAGGCCGATCTGTTTTTTTCCGATCCAGACCACGATCACAACACTGTGAGATGAGATTACCGTGTCGGGAAAATCCAGCCTGGCCGCCATATCCACGATCGGCAATACGGTGCCCCGCAGATTGATCACGCCACGCACATAGGATGGCGCATGGGGCAGCAACGCCGTCGGCGCCCAGCCCCGAATTTCCTTGACGAGCGTGACGTCGATGCAGAATTCCTGGTCCTGCATGCGGCAGACCAGGACCTCGCGCGGCACCGGGCCGGCACCGAACAAACTACTCGTGGCGGCGCTATGCACGAAGCTTCACTCCTGCGTCGGGAAGTGGCGGCGTCTTGCGCGATGCGGTGATCGCATTGATGTCCAGAATGAGCGCAACCGCGCCATTGCCCAGAATGGTCGCGGCGGCGATGCCCACCACCCGGCGATAGTTGGCCTCTATGCTCTTTATGACGATCTGGCGCTGTTCAGGAATATCGTCCACCAGCAAGGCGAGCTTTTCTCCGGCATCGTCTTCGACCAGCATCGCCACGCAGGAAGAAGCCTGCACATCCCGCTTGGAACAGTAGCCCAGCATGTGCCCCAGATCGATTATCGGCACATGCTCGCCATGCACCTTCAAAAGCGTGGTTGCGGTACCCAGCCTTCGGACATTGCCTTCCTGGACCTGAATGGTTTCCAGAAGAGCGGTCAGCGGCACGATCAATCTCTGCCCGCAGACGGTCGCCATCATGCCGTCCATTACGGCCAATGTGAGCGGCAGGCTGAGCGCGAACAGCGTGCCGGCGCCGGGCGCAGAGGTCACGGTGATCCGCCCTCCCAGCGCCTGAACGCTGCGCCGGACCACGTCCATGCCCACGCCGCGCCCGGAAAGATCCGTGACCTTGTCAGCCGTCGAGAGTCCCGGCTCGAAGATCAAATTGTCTATCTCTTCAGGCGTCAAACTGTCGCTGGACGCGATCAGCCCGCGTGAAACCGCCAGGGCGCGGACCTTGTCGCGATCGATGCCCGCGCCGTCGTCGCTTACCTCGATAACCACGCGCCCACCGCGATGCGCGGCGCTGAGGCGTACAACGGCCTGGGCCGGTTTGCCGGCGGCGAGCCTGCGCTCCGGCTTCTCGATGCCATGATCGATGGCGTTGCGGACCATATGGGTGAGGGCGTCCGTAAGGCCCTCGATCAGGGCTCGGTCGATCTCCGTCTCGTCCCCCTCGAAGACAATATGCACGGATTTTCCGGTGCGTTCCTCGACCTCGCGCACCAGCCGGGGCATGCGCTGAAACACGACCTTCACCGGTTGCGCGCGTATTCCCATCACATAGTCCTGCAGGTCGCGCGTCAGATGCCGCAGGTCATCGAATGCCGTCGTGATGCTGGAAGCATGGCCCCCCGCCAGGCCGGCATTCAGCACGCGTTCCGCCAGCGTCGCTTCGCGGATCACCAGCTCGCTGACCAGATTGATCAACCGATCCACCTTCTCCAGGTCCACGCGAATGGAGGACGATGACGCATTTGCCGGGATGGTGCGGATGCCGGATTGCGGCGCGGCGGCGGCTGCAACCGGCGCGTTGGACAAAACCTCCACCGGCGTATCGGCCTTCACCTCGGCCTGGAGCTGAATGGTCAGATCGCAAATATCCTCCACGAATTCGAACACCGAATGGATATCGGCTTCCGTATGTGCGGTGTTCAGGAGTATCTTCCAGCTCAGTTGCGCGCTTGTCGGATCGAGATCCTGCAGGCAAGGAATGGCGCCCCCCTCCAGAATCACCTTGCTCTCGCCGAAAGCCTGCAATTCCCGCAACTGGACAAGCGGCTCGTTTGCGGTAGCGTAAAATTCCCTGTGCGGCCGGAATCGTATCACCCAATCCTGACGCAGCTCCGTATCGCGGGGCGCCGCAACCGGCTGGATTGTCAGCTCCTCGCTGCTTTCCGGCTGCGCGGCGGACGCACCTGGAGACGCAAGGGCGATTTCCCGCACAGACGCGGCAATGCGCGCCTCGTCGGGCGCGGTGCCGTCGCGCGCCTCACGCACGAAATCGGCGAGCACGTCACCCGCGCGCAGCAGCACCGCCAGGGTCTTTTCATCCGGTACGGCATGCTGGGACCGCGCGGCGGCCAGGATGCTTTCAAGGTCATGGGCGAATTTGACCAGGCGATCCATGCCAAAGGTCGCCGCGCCGCCCTTGATGGAATGCGCCACCCGGAAAATCGCATTGACGATTTCCCAATCGCTATTGCCGGATTGAAGTTGCAGCAGACCGTTTTCGAATTCGACGAGATGCTCGTCGCATTCCAGAAGGAACTGCGCGCGGATTTCCGCCATGACCTCGGGCGGAAGGCAATTGGAATCTTCGCCCGCGGACAAATCAGACTCCTACCCGGCGCAGCGTGTCCGTCAATTTCGCGGTATCGAAAGGCTTGACCAGCCATCCTGTGGCGCCGGCCTTGCGTGCCGCTTCCTTCATCGCCGCGCTGTTTTCCGTGGTCAGGACCAGAATCGGGATGGCGCGGAATTCGGGGTCGCTGCGCACCTTCTCGATAAAGCCGAAACCGCCCAACACGGGCATGTTGATGTCGGTGATGATGGCGTCCACTTTTGTATTGGCAAGAACCTCCAGGCCCTCCACGCCATCGGCAGCCTGAACGACTTTGTAGCCGGATTGACTCAAGGTCGAAGCCAGCAGATCCCTTATGGTTCGGGAGTCGTCAACTGTCAGGATAGTTTTGACTGGGGACATGAGCGGCCACCGTCTAGCTTGCAATGGGCGCGCCGAAGAGGCGCATGGCATTGCTGAAAGCCTGTGACGGCACGGCAATGATCAACGGATTCTTGTCGGCCTCCCAGGTCAGGCGCGCGGAAAGCAGGACCTGCAGGCAAAGGGCGCCCACGCTTTTCACACCCGAGGCGTCGAGGCGCAGCGCTCGGCCGCGCAGCGCCAGCAGATCGCCGGCCAACGGCCCAGCAGCCCGCAAGTCCAGGACATCGGGTAGAAGAAATACGGTCTCGGCCAAGGGCTGTTGCGTCATGCCGGTTTGCAGGCCCTATTGTGCGGCTCCTGGAAAAGCCCTTACGAGAGCCATTCCCGATCGCCGATTTTTCAGCCACAGCCTAGGATGGAATTGTTAACAATCGGAATACCGATGTTCCGAATGGGCCGCCTTCAGGCCGCCGCCGCGGTCGACAGGTCCGCAATAACGATATCCAGCCGCAGGGCGCTGAGAATCCGCCCCTCAAGCGCGACCGTGGCCGCCACAAAGGCCGTTGAGGGGTTGGTATCGAGTTGCGGCGCGGGCTGGAGGCTGGTCCGGGACAACACCACAAGATCATTGACGGAATCGACCAAAAGACCGACAAGCCCTGAATTGCGCTCCACCACGACCAGCACCGACTTTGCTGTTGGCGCGGCCGGGCCCAGCCCAAGCCGGTCACTCAAATCGATAACGGGAATGACCACGCCGCGCAGTTGCACCATGCCGCGGACATAGGAAGGAGCCTGCGGCAATGGCGTGGGTTCGCTCCATCCCCGGATTTCCCGCACTGCCAGCATATCGATGCCGAAATCCTGCGATCCGGCACGAACGGTAATCAGCCTGACGTCTTGGGGCTCATCGGCCATCGCTCATACCATCGCCCGAGTCAGAATTCTTCCCAATTTTCGTCCTCGATCACGGACTCCAAATGGCTGGCCAACGCCGCATTGCCGGCCGACATGGTGCGCAGCACGGCCTTGCCGCGCTGCGTCGGCTGCTTTGCCGGCGCGCGCAGCGCGGGCGCTCCGCCTTCCGCCCCAAGATCGAACTGGTTGATCAACCGGGCGAGTTCATTGGCCTCCTGGGCCAAAGCGTGACTCGCCGCCGTACTTTCTTCGGCCATCGCGGCGTTTTGCTGGGTAACCTTGTCCATCTGGGTGATGGACGCATTCACCTGGGTCAGGGTCACCGCCTGATCCTCGGTGGCGGCGGCGATATCGCTGGTGGCGTGGGTAATCTCGCTTACCTGCGCCACAATCCGCTCAAGCGCCTGGCCCGTATCATTGACCAGACCCGCGCCCGACGCGACCTGCTGCGAAGAGGATGAGATCAGGGTCTTGATCTCCTTGGCCGCCAGCGTCGAACGCTGCGCCAGCGCCCGGACCTCCTGGGCCACCACGGCGAAGCCGCGGCCGGCGTCGCCGGCGCGCGCCGCCTCGATGCCCGCATTCAGCGCCAGAAGATTGGTCTGGAAGGCGATCTCGTCCATGACGCCGATAATCTCGGAGATCTGGTGCGACGAACGTTCAATTTCGCCCATCGCCGAAACGGCCCTGCGCACCACTGCGCCGGATTCTTCGGCGTCGACCTTTGTCGCGACAACCGCAAGCTTGACCTGATTGGCGCTGTTGGCCGAGGCGCGGACGGTGCTGGTCAACTGCTCCAGCGCAGCCGCGGTCTCTTCCAGGCTCGCGGCCTGCTTTTCCGTGCGCTGCGCCAGCTTGTCGGACGCTTCGCTGATCTCTTCGGTGCTGGAATGAATCTCCCGAGCACCTACCGCAATGACTTTCATGGCGTTTTGCAGTTTCTGCATGGCCGCGTTGAAATCGTCCTGCAATTTGCGGTATTCGGGCGCGAAGGCATCGTTCAAGCGGTAGGTCAGCTGGCCGGCGGAAAGCGCCTCCAGTCCCCTGGCAATCGCTTCGACGACCTGGGCGCGCTGGTTCGCGGCTTTCTGGATGTCGTCGCTGTTCTTCTGCCGCGCCTCCTCGACCAGACGGCGCTGCTCGTCCGCCTCTCCGCCCAGCCTGCGCATTTCGATGCCATTGTCGCGGAACACCTGAATGGCACGCGCCATTTCGCCCACTTCGTCCTTGCGCTCGGTGCCGCGGATTTCGGATTCCAGGTCGCCCGACGCCAATCGCTTCATGGCGAAGGACAGGCGGGTCAAAACGCCCCATACGCGAATTTCGAAAAATCCGATCGAGGCCATCAAAAGTACCGCCAAAACCCCGATGGCGAGCAGAACCTGGAAGCGCGACTGCACATAAATGGCATTCGCGACCGCGCTCGCGGCCGAATTTCGCTTGGTATCCGCCTGCGAGAGATCGTCCATCGCATTCGCGAACAGATAGTATTTGCTGGCAGAATTGCGGAACCGGTCGGCGGATTGGGTCTGCTGGCCGGCTTCGGCGAAGGCCAGCATCAACTCATTGGCTTTGACGTATTGCGACCAGAGACTTTGCACCTCGTCGATCGGCCCGGTGCTTTCGCCCTTCTTCAAAAGCGCGCGATAGGCGGCCAGCTTGGCCAGAAACGCATCGGCATTGTCCTTCAGTTCGCGATTGGCATGCTCCGCCATCGCCGGAGATGCCGACAGAATGCGCATCGCCTCGCTGATCCGGTACTGGCCCGCCAAAGCGCGCATTTCCTGAGCCATACGGGTGCGTGGCGTCCACACCGTGCTCATCTCGGCGGATTGACCGCTGGCCAGCGCGAGCCGATAGATCGCCAGCCCGCCCATCGCCACAAAGCAGAAGAGCACCAAAGCGCAGGCTAAACGCATCTTGTTCTTGAGAGAAAACATGCCGGGCTCTCCACTTCAAAACGCCGCGCGGGAACATTCCCGGTTCCTGTGGCGTGAATACGTCATCTGCTTCAGACACATGATCTGCTTCAGGAACATGCGCCAGCACCCAGTTTGACCGGAAATAGTTAGAGAATCGGTAAGGATGAGCGACGCCGGACGACAATTTCGCGGCGGCGGGGCAAAATTTAGGGTTTTTTAAAGCACTGGGCCTAAAGTGGAGGCATCTATTTTGCGGCCGAACCCTGGCAGAACCGTCAGCAATCGGCGAGACCGGAGTATCTTTCATGCTGCGTACGCTAGCACTTGCTGCAACTGTCGGACTGATCGCCTCGCCCGCTTGGGCGCAGAGCGCCTGCCGCCAGCCCTATGTTCCGGAAGCACCTTCCAGCACCGCGCCGACAAAGCTGGAAATCGTCGCCATGCGGGATGATGCCAAGAGTTTCATCGAAGCCTCGGACCTGTATCAGGTCTGCCTCAACAAATCCGCCGCTGTGAGCGCCAGGTTGGCCACCAAGGTCAGCAGCCTGATCGAACAAAGCCGGCTCGACCAGAAGATGGTCGGCGACCGCGTCAATGCCGCAATCGCGGCCTTCAACGCGTCGCAGCGCGCCGGCGTCAAACTCACTGACGCCAGCCGCTAACTGCCGGCCAACACAGGCTCCCAAAGCTTGTGCGGGCCCGGCCACGGCCGAATGGCCAAGACGCTGTCGCGTTAGCCGAAACTCAGCCTTTCCTCCCCATATCTGACCGTCACGCTTTGCCCTGCCGGGATCGGACCGATAGCGGACATGCGTCAGAAGTGGGGTTGCCCTGTGGGCGACCCTCAATGAGGCTCGGTCGCCTTGAGGAGGCGCTGTTCGTCCAGTGTACTCATGGTGCAGAAATTCTTTACCCGTGCGGGATCCGTTGCAGGAACGGCGACGCCCAGTTTCCTGGTAAGGACCAGCATCCTTTGTGCATTGAGGGAAATAAAGCCCTGCATATTCTGTGCGGTGACAAGCTCACCCCGCAGGCGGATCAGGTCGGATACCGTTATCTCCGCCGGAGGATTTTGCAGGACGCTCAGCTGCTGCCAGGCGATGCGCTCCTCATTCACCCGGGAATGAAAATCGTCCAGCCTTGCGTAATAGAGACTCATCAGGGCGAGTTCGGCTCGGGGAAAATGCGTCAGGCTTTGGGATTCGCGTTCCGACTGCCACGCGTTGTCGCTGATCACCCTCGGGCTGCCGATGCGAAAATTTGTCAGCTTTCCGGACACCTGCTTGCTTTCCAGAGCGGAAAGGATGGCGTCGGCTTCGGCGATCTGCCGCTCCATACAGGGTGTGATGGCGATCCGGCTGGCAAAGACGTCGCGACCGTTGACGGCCATTTCGGCGAAAATGGCCTGCCGGGCTTTCGTGACCTGATCGCGCCAGCGCAGCCAGTCCGCCGCCTGCTGCGCGGCCAGCGCCAGGCAGACACCGACAACCACGATGGCGAGTTCGGTCAGTAGTGCGCGCCAGTCGCGATGGGGCTTGGGCTTCTCCATCGGCGGTTCCTCAGGCAGCGGGGTTTGCACAGCGTCGGTCATGGCACCCCTTCCCCGAAGTTTGGCAGGTGCTTTGCGGTTTCAATTTCCGCCGCGTGCATGATCGTTCCCCCAGAAGAGAGAAATCCTAGTGAGGCAATCTGGGTGGCGTCAACTTGGGGGATCAAGAGAGCACAGCCAGTTAGGACTAGAACCTGGCGGGCCGGATATAGGAGGCGACATCCCAAAACCGGCCGAACTTCCGGCCCACTTCCGGCAGTATCCCCACACGCTCGAAGCCGAGATGGACATGCAACCGGTTGGACGCCTCATTGGGCTGGGTCACGCCGCCATGGATGCGATGGATGTCCTCGCGGGCCAGGGCGTCGAACAGGCTGACATAAAGGCGGCGTCCCAGCCCCTGGCCGCGCTCCTCGGGCGCCAGATAGATGCTGCTCTCGACCGTGGTCTCGTAAGCGGCGCGTTCCTTGAAGCGGGTCGAACAGGCCCAGCCGATGGCCGATCCGCCCCGGACCGCGACAAAGCACTGATAGCGGCCGGAGGGCGCGAAACCGGCCAGCCATTCCTGCCGCTGCGCCAGGCTCTTCGGCTCCAGGTCGAAGGTGATGGGGGTTTCGCGGATATAGTAGTTGTAGATCTCCGTCAGGGCGGAAAGGTCGCGCTGCTCCGCCCGGCGAATGACGATGTCTTCGTTCATGCCAACCGCCTTTCCATGAAGACGCTGGTGTGGATGGCTGCGGGAGACATGCCGCTGTAGGGCGGGAAGGCGGCGCAATCACCGAAGCCGCTGCGCCTGTAGAAGACCAGCGCCGCATGCTGGTGAATTCCGGTTTCCAGCCGCAGCAGCGGCAAGCCGGCTTTCGCCGTCTCGGCAATCAGCGCGGCCATGATCGCGTCGGCGATGCCGCGACCGCGCAGGGCCGGGCGCACGAACATGCGCTTGATCTCGGCGAAATCCTCAAATATGGCGACACCGCCGCAGCCGGCGGCGACGCCGTCCAGCTGCGCGATGAAAAAGCGGATATGCGGCTGGAAGATCGCGTCCAGCGCCAAACCGTGACGCTGCTCCGGCGCGTAGCACATTTCCAGCTCGTCGTTGAGTTCGCCGATCAGATCGCGGATGTCGTCCGTTGCCTTCGCCGCCAGCCGGATTTGCAGCGCTCCCGCCATGGTCAGCTCCGCGCCAGGGAGACGACATAATGACAGGGCCGGTTGCCTTCATTGGCGAAGACGACATCGGAGGGCGGACCGAAGCCCAGGCAATCGCCGGCCTTCAGGACATGGGTCTCGTCGCCCTCGATAATGGTCAGCGCACCGGATTGGACCCAGAGAAGCTGGCGGATATGGGCATAGGCGGCAGCCGGTATGGAAACACTTTTGCCCGGTGGCATCTCCACCTGCACCAGCTCCAGCGGGTGATCGGTCCGGTTGAATATCTGCTTGCGGACATAGCCGGTGGCGGGATCGCGCCAGAGCGGCTGGTCGGCGGCGCGCGACAGGCGCGGCTTCTCGCCCTCCGCCCGCAACAGCAAACCGGCCAGGGTGAGATCGAAGGCCGTCGCCAGCCGCAGCAGGAGGACGGCACTGGGACTGACCTCGCCGCGCTCGATCTTGCTGATGCTGGCCTTGGCGACGCCCGATTGTTCGGCCAGGTCCGCCAGCGACCAGTTGCGTGCTTCCCGTTCCAGCCGGATCTGGCGAGCGAGCCGCGCTTGCGCATCGTCTATTATAGAATCCATTCGTCTCTTATATTAGACGAACGGTCCTTTGCGCAAGTCCGACAATATGCTCGGCAGCATCTCCGGCAAGTCTTCGGCGATCAGGCCGGGGCCGAAGCGGGCCGCTGCCGCGCCATGCAGCCAGGTCCCGGCGCAGCCGGCGTCGAAGGCGGTCATCCCTTGCGCCAGCAAGCCGGCGATGAAGCCCGCCAGGACATCGCCCGCGCCGGCGGTGGCCAGAAAAGCGGGCGCGTTGGCGTTGATGACAGCTTTGCCCCTGGGCTGCGCGACGACCGTGTCACCACCCTTGAGCAACACGGTGCAGCCGGCGCGCAGCGCTGCCGAGCGCACGGCCGCGACTTTGCTTTCCGAGGCATCCATCAGGCCGGGAAAGAGCCGTTCGAACTCGCCCTCATGCGGTGTCAGCACGCATTGCGCATGCAGCCGCGCGAACAGGGCCTCGGGATCTTCCTGGAAGGAGGTCAGCGCATCGGCGTCCAGGACTGTTGCAGCGCCGCTTTTCAAAGCAGTCGCCACCATCTCGCGTGTTTCGCCGCCGATACCCAGCGCCGGGCCGATTACCACGGCATTGAGGCGCTTGTCCGCCAGCAATTGGGCCAGGCCATCGGCGCCATCGCAGGGTTTGAGCATGATGGCCGTGAGGTGCGCCGCGTTCACGGCCAGCGCCTCGGGCGGAGACGCGACACTGACCAGTCCCGCCCCCACCCGCAACGCACCGCGCGCCGCCAGCCGCGCCGCGCCCGTGGCAAAGGGCCCGCCGCTGACCACCAGACAATGGCCGCGGTCATATTTGTGTCCTTCGATGTCCGGCCAGGGATAGGACCAGAGCGCGGGAGAATTCTCGTGCAGCTGCGTGTTCGCCGCCTCCGCCGGAATGCCGATATCCGCCAGCACGACCTCGCCGCACAAAGCGCGCCCCGGCAGCAGCAGATGGCCGGGCTTCTTGCGGAAGAAAGTAACGGTGAGCACGGCGCGGACATGCACGGCGCTGAGCGGCTGGCCGCTGTCGCCCGAAACGCCGCTGGGCATATCGATCGCCACCACCGGCAGATCGTTGAGCGCTTCGACGATCGATGCGGCCGCGCCCTCCAAGGGCCGCGCGAGCCCCGCGCCGAACAGCGCATCGACCACCAGCCGGGCGCCGCGCAAGGCATCGGGCGTCAAGGCAACAGTGTCGCCGCCCCACTTCGCCGCCATCAGATCGGCATCGTGGTTTTTTGCCCCTTCCGGCCTTCGCACCTGATCGGTGCTACGGCCACCTCCCCCATCGGCGCTGCGCGCATGGGGGAGGTGGTGACCGCCGTCATGCGCCACCCGCACGGTGAAACCGAATTCGTCCAGCAGCCGCGCCACCACGAAACCATCGCCGCCATTGTTGCCGGGCCCACAAAGCACGGTGACGGCGCAGGGCTTGAAACGCGCGACAATGGCCTCGGCCACGGCACGGCCGGCATTCTCCATCAGCGTCAGGGAGGGCGTGCCCGCGGCGGCGGCAAAAGCGTCGGCTGCCGCCATCTCGACCGTGGTGAGGACTTCGTGGCTCATGCCGCCAAGCTTAGCGTACCCGGTAATGATAGCGATAAAGTTCCTGGGCGAACCCCATGCTTTCATAAAGCCCGATGGCGGGGTGGTTGGCGGCAAAGACCTGCAGGCAGGCGCCCTGGGCGCCGTTTCGCGCCGCCCATTGCATCAGCGCCGACAGATTGGCGCGGGCATGCCCCCTGCCCCGTGCCTTGGGATCGGTCACCACCCATTGCAGGCTGACCAGCCGCTCATGGATGGCGCCATAGGCGACCGAGACCATCCTGCCATCTCCATCGCGCCGCGCGGCGAAGGCGACCGGCAACGCCACCTGGCGCAGCAGGCGCGCGCGGATATCGTCCCGCTGCAAGGGACGCTGGGCGAAACGCGCCTGGGTGCTCAGCCATTCGGCGCTGGCGCCGCCGTGCCTGATCTCGACATCGCCGGCCGGTATGGCGATGCCGCCGCCGAAATCCTTGTAGAGGGTGCAGGATTCATCCTGGGCGCCATAGCCGCGCGAGGCCAGCACGCGCTCCAGCGCCGGATCGTCGGTCGAGCGAATGCGGAAAATCGCCGGCAGGCCGTGGGCGCCGTACAGCCGCTCGCAATGGGCGATTTTCTCGTCCATCGGCGTGACACCCGCATGCAGCACATTGACCGAATTGGTGCGGCGGGTATGGCCTTCCGCCAGGCGGATCAGCCAGCCGTCATAGAAAATTTCCTTCAGCGCCGGCCAGGCATTGAGGCAGGCGTCTTCCACGCATCTGTTGAGCTTGTCGTCCATGGCTTGGGTCTCGCGGGAGAACCGGACCACAGGACAAAATAAAAGCCCCGCTCTGGTCCGGCGGGGCTTCGGTATCGTTCAGGTCACGCAGGCGCGCGCGTTACCAGCCCCATCGCAGGAAGGGACGGCGTCGCGCGGTGTTGGACCGGGTCGTGATCATGGCGCGGCTTATACGGCAGTCTGAGCGGGACGCAAATAGCGTCCCAGCCGGGCCAGGGCCTCTTCCAGCACCGGCCGCTCCTTGCAGAAGACGAAGCGCAGATACGTATCCACCTTGCCGTCATGGAAGAAGGCCGAGAGCGGAATCGCCGCCACCCCGGCTTGGCGCACCAGCCGCTCGCAATAGGCCAGGTCCTTTTCTTCGGTCAGGCCCGCAATGCCCGCCACCAGAAAATAGGTGCCTTCGCAGGGCAGCACCTCGAAGCCCAGCCGGGCCAGGCCCTCGCCCAGGAAATCGCGATTGGCCCGCAGGCGCGCCCGCAACACAGGCGGAAAATCCATGGCGTGCGTCAGTCCATGCGCCACGCCTTTCTGCAGCGCGCCGGGAATGGCGAAAGTGAGGAACTGATGGGTCTTGGCGACGGCATCGATCAGCGCCATGGGCCCGGTCAGCCAGCCGATCTTCCAGCCGGTGACGGAAAAAATCTTGCCCGCCGAGCCGATGCGCAAGGTCCGCTCGCGCATGCCCGGCAATGTCGCCAGCGGAATATGCGGCACGTCATAGGCCAGATGCTCATAGGCTTCGTCGCAGATCACCACGCAATCGGCTTTTTGCGCCGCGCGCGCCACCGCCTCCAGCTCGCTTTGCGTCAGCACCCGGCCGATGGGATTTTGCGGCGAGTTGATCAGGATGGCGGCTGTGCGGGGGCTGACGGCCTTTGCCAGCGCCTCTTCGGTCAGGCGCCAGTCCGGCGGCGACAGCACCACGCTTTTCACCGTCAGGCCCGCCGCTTCGGCGATGGGGCGGTAGGAATCGTATGTCGGCTCGACCAGCACCACTTCGGCGCCGGGGCGCGCCACCGCGAACAGCGCCGCGACGATGGCCTCAGTGGCGCCACAGGTGACGATCACCTCACTGTCGGGATCGTAGGCAAGCCGGTAATTGTCCCGGGCATGCGTGGCGATGGCGGTGCGCAGCTCGGCAACACCGCGCATCGGGGCATACTGGTTCGGCCCCTCGACCAGGGCGTTGGCGGCGGCCTGGCGGATCGCCAGCGGCCCATCCGCGTCGGGAAGGCCCTGCCCCAGATTGACCGCGCCATGGGCCACCGCCAGGGCCGACATGTGGGCGAAAATGGTGGTGGGAAGGCCGGCAAAGACCGGGTTGAATGCGAAGGCCATACCCGCCTTTTAGGGTGGGAACCGACGGCTCACAAATCAGGCGTACCGCCTTGCAGGCAGTGATTAAAATATAGGCTATTTGTCTGTTTTGTAGGCTATTGTTGGACGATCATGGGGCTGCGACTATGAACAAGCGATTGTTTTGAATAGCATATTGGCGCACGGAAAACCGGCACAAGTCCTGCTAAAGCGTTAACGAACGTCGTGGGCAGCCGCCCATGCGAAGGAGCAGGCATGAAAAAAATTGAAGCCATTATAAAGCCGTTCAAACTCGACGAGGTGAAGGAGGCTTTGCAGGAAGTGGGCGTTCAGGGCATTACCGTGACCGAAGCCAAGGGTTTCGGCCGCCAGAAGGGGCACACCGAGCTTTATCGGGGTGCCGAATATGTGGTGGACTTCCTGCCCAAGGTGAAGATCGAGATCGTCATCCCGGAAGGCCGGCTGGAAGCATCCATCGAGGCCATTCAGAAAGCTGCGCGGACGGGCCGCATCGGCGACGGCAAGATTTTCATCCTGAATGTCGAGGAAGCCATCCGCATCCGCACCGGAGAATCCGGCGCCGACGCCATCTGATCTATCGCCCTGCTTTCAAGAAGAGCCGGGTGGAGCATCGGCGAGAGCCGGAGCGACCGAATTAGAGTGTGTTTAAGAAATCAACGTTGAAGGGAAGACCAAGTCATGGCCGACAAGAAAACGACCGCCGCCGATATCCTGAAGCTGATCAAGGACAAGGAAGTCAAATATGTCGACATCCGCTTCACCGACCCGCGCGGCAAGTGGCAGCACGTCACATTCGACCTGATGATGGTCGATGACGATTTCCTCAACGAAGGCACCATGTTCGACGGTTCGTCGATCGCCGGCTGGAAGGCGATCAACGAGTCCGACATGCTGCTGAAGCCGGACCTGGACACCGCGGTCATCGACCCGTTCTTCGCCCAGACCACGCTGATCCTGATCTGCGACGTGCTGGAGCCGCTGACCGGCCAGAATTATGCCCGCTGCCCGCGCTCGATCGCCAAGGCCGCCGAAGCCTATGTCAATTCCTCGGGCGTCGGCGACACCACCTATTTCGGTCCGGAAGCCGAATTCTTCATCTTCGATGACGTCCGCTTCGACGTCTCGATGGGCAAGGCCTTCTACTATGTCGACTCCAAGGAACTCGCGACCAACAGCGGCACGGAATACCCGGAAGGCAATCTCGGCCACCGTCCCAAGGTGAAGGGCGGCTACTTCCCGGTCCCGCCGATCGACTCCGAGCAGGACATGCGCGGCGAGATGCTGGCGGTGATGCGCGACATGGGCATCAACCCCGAGAAGCACCACCATGAAGTCGCCTGCGCCCAGCATGAACTTGGTTTCAAGTTCAACACGCTGACCAAGTGCGGCGATTACATGCAGATCTACAAGTATGTGATCCACCAGGTCGCCCAGGCTTACGGCAAGACCGCCACCTTCATGCCCAAGCCGATCTATGGCGACAATGGCTCGGGCATGCATGTCCATCAGTCGATCTGGAAGGGCGGCAAGCCCCTCTTCGCCGGTTCGGGCTATGCCGACCTGTCGGATACCTGCCTGTATTACATCGGCGGCATCATCAAGCACGCCAAGTCGCTCAACGCCTTCACCAACCCGCTGACCAACAGCTACAAGCGCCTGATCCCCGGCTTCGAAGCCCCGGTGCTACTGGCCTATTCAGCCCGCAACCGTTCGGCCTCCTGCCGTATCCCCTTCTCGCCGTCGCCCAAGGGCAAGCGCGTCGAGGTTCGCTTCCCCGATCCGGGCGCGAACCCCTATCTCGCCTATGCCGCCATGCTGATGGCCGGCCTGGACGGTATCGAGAACAAGATCCATCCGGGCGGTCCGATGGACAAGGACCTGTACGCGCTGCCGCCGGAAGAGCTGGCGAAGGTGCCGCAGGTCTGCGGCTCGCTGCGCGAGGCGCTGGACAGCCTGGCCGCCGACCATGACTACCTCAAGAAGGGCGGCGTGTTCAGCCAGGACTTCATCGATAGCTATATCGAGCTCAAGTATGAGGAAGTGTATGCCTTCGAGCACACGCCCCATCCGGTTGAGTTCAAGATGTACTATTCGGTCTGATCGAAAGATCGGGCGAAACAACAAAGGGCGCGGCGAAAGCCGCGCCCTTTTTGTTTTCACCTCGCTACGCTCGGAAGGTGGGCTTTTCCAGGTTCGTCCGCCAGGAAAAAACCGGCTTTAGGCCGCCGCCGTCGTGGTCAGTTCCGGCGCCTTCACCGGCAGGTTCACAAAGGCCGAACAACCCCGGCCATATTCGCTTTCCAGCCAGGCGCGTCCGCCATGCAGTTCGGTCAGGCCGCGCACCAGCGCCAGGCCCAGGCCGGTGCCGCCTTCCTGGCGGTCGTAGCGATTATCGACCTGGCTGAAGGGTTTGAAGATACGGTCGAGCTTGTCGTGCGGAATGCCGGGACCATTGTCCTTGACCAGGATCTGGAAGCCGCCATCGCGCGCCAGCCCCGCCACCACGTCGATGCGGCCGCCTGCCGGCGTGAATTTCACCGCATTGGAGACCAGGTTGATCAGGATCTGCTTGAGGGCGCGCTCATCGGCATAGAGCGGCGGCGCCGAAGGCTCGACCGTGATGGTCAGGGACTGGCCCTTCTCGCGCGCCTTGGTGCCGATCAGCTTGAGCGCGATCTCGAAGATGCGCTGGGCCTCGAGCGGATGGGGGGAGATATCCATCTTGCCGGCTTCAATCTTGGCGATATCGAGCAGGTCGTTGATCAGCGCGAGCAGATGGGCGCCGGAGGAATGGATATCGCCGGCATAGTCCTTGTAGCGGGCATTGCCCGCCGGGCCGAAGCATTCCTGCGCGATGATTTCGGAAAAGCCCAGGATCGCATTCAGCGGCGTGCGCAGCTCATGGCTCATATTGGCCAGGAAGGCGGTCTTGGAGGCATTGGCGGCTTCCGCTTCGAAGCGCTTGCGCAAGGCCTCGTCGCGGGTCTCTTCCAGCTCGCGGGCCATGTCCTCGACCTTGAAGCGCAGGCGGGAATCTTCTTCCATGCGCCGGATCAGCGGCCGGCCGGTCAGCCACATCTGCAGCGCGATCAGCGGCGCGATCAGGCCGATCACCATGTCCATGGCCAGATCGCCGGTGAGGAAGCGCGCCATCGTCAGCAGCACGACCGGCACCAGGCTGGCGACATACATCTCCATGTTGCTGCCGCGGCTGACCAGCAGCGCGGCGACGACGGAGAGAATCGCCGCACCCAGGAACATGTGGTTGAGGGCGTTGTCCGCCTCCCAGAGCAACCAGGGCATCAGGCCCCAGGCGGCACTGATGGCGATCTGCATCAGGATGAAGCGTGAAATCCAGCGTTCGGCGAAATCAGGATCGTTGCCCGCTACTGCCTGGCGCTCATACACCGTTCCCAGGAAAGCGACAGCGCCGATCACCAGGCCGATCATGGCCGGCAGGATCAGGGCGCGCGAAATTGCGACAGAGCCGAAAACGCCGAGAAGTTCGGAGCAGAGAAGCGCCGCCACCAGCGCCCAGAACGGCGCGGTAAGGCGCGTGGCCCGTACCGTGATGGCGGCCAGGTCGAGCTGGCTCTTGAGCGTGCGCGTATCGCCGCCCTGCCTGAAGCTCCATGTCGACGCGATCGTCAAAGCACTTCTATCCCAGAGGGGCATCCCGACAGGCCTGTGCCCGTTTCCCGCCAAAAGGATAGCCAGCGGCGCCTTAAGGAAGTGCTGCCGCCCCCAGGATAGGAGAGGAAAATCAGGCGCTTTGCCGCCGCGGCGCGGCTTCAATCGTTGATGGAAAGTAAAGAAAGGCGCGGGGTGCCCCCTCCTCGCTCTTCGGCCAGGCGCGTCCGCCATGAGGCCGGACCAGGCCCTGGACCATAAGAACGGACTTTCCCAGCGGAAAAAGCTGCGGTGCGACAAATGCTTGCGCTAGTTTTGGCAAGCGTTTCCGCGATTCGGACGCTTAACGGACTGGTACCATGCCCAAGAACAACCCAGATCTTTTCGACAACCAGAGCGCCGCCTCCAAGGCCTATACCGCCAAGGACATCGAGGTGCTGGAAGGTCTGGAGCCCGTTCGCCGCCGGCCGGGCATGTATATCGGCGGCACCGACGAGCGGGCGCTGCATCATCTGGCGGCGGAAATTCTCGACAATTCGATGGACGAAGCGGTGGCCGGGCATGCCAGCCGGATCGAGATGGAGCTGAAGCCCGGCAATGTGCTGGTCGTCAGCGACAATGGCCGCGGCATCCCGGTCGATCCCCATCCCAAATTCAAGAACAAGTCGGCGCTGGAAGTCATCATGACGACGCTGCATGCCGGCGGCAAATTCGACGGCAAGGCCTATGAGACCTCGGGCGGCCTGCATGGCGTCGGCGCCAGCGTCGTCAACGCCCTGTCCGAATGGATGGACGTGGAAGTGGCGCGGGACAAGCATGGCTGGAAGCTGCGCTTCGAGCGCGGCCATGTCGCCGGCAAGCTGAAGGATCTGGGCGCGGTCAACCGGCGCGGCACCATCACCAGCTTCAAGCCGGATGAGAAGATTTTCGGCAGTATCCATTTCGATCCGGCCCGGCTGCATCGCGCCGCCAAGTCCAAGGCCTATCTGTTCCGCGGCGTGGAAATTCGCTGGCGCTGCGACCCGTCCCTGATCAAGGACGAAACCCCGGCCGAGGATGTGCTGAAATTCCCCGGCGGCCTGTCGGATTATCTGCAGGGCGAAGTCGGCAAGACCCAGACCGTTACGACCAGGGCCTTCGCCGGCAAACATGAGAACAAGGACACCACCCGCGGCGCGGTGGAATGGGCCGTGACCTGGGCCCCATCCCGGGACGGTTTTACCCGCTCCTATTGCAACACCATTCCCACGCCGGCCGGCGGCACCCATGAGCAGGGATTGCGCAACGCCCTGACCAAGGGACTTCGGGCTCACGGTGAGCGCGCCAACAACCGCAAGACCGGCCTGATCACCGCGGACGACATCATGGACAGCGGGTTGGCGATGCTGTCGGTCTTCATCCGCGAGCCGGAATTCCAGGGACAGACCAAGGACAAGCTCTCCTCGCCCGACGCCCAGCGCCTGGTGGAAACGGTGGTACGCGATCATTTCGATCACTGGCTGGCGGAAAGCCCGGCCGAGGCCGACCGGCTCTTGGGCTTCGTCATCGACGCGGCCGAAGACCGGCTGAAGAAGCGGCAGGAAAAGGAAACCAAACGCCAGTCCGCCACCCGAAAACTGCGTCTTCCGGGCAAACTGGCCGATTGTTCCAAGGATGCCTCGGAAGGCACCGAGCTTTTCCTGGTCGAAGGCGACAGCGCCGGCGGCAGCGCCAAGCAGGCGCGCGACCGCGCCACCCAGGCGATCCTGCCGCTGCGGGGCAAGATCCTGAACGTGGCGTCGGCCGGCGCGGGCAAGCTGCAGCAGAACCAGGAACTGTCGGACCTGGTGCAGGCGCTGGGCAGCGGCACGGGCGCGAAATACCGGGCCGACGATCTGCGCTATGACCGCATCATCATCATGACCGACGCCGATGTCGACGGCGCCCATATCGCCTCGCTGCTGCTGACCTTCTTCTATCGCGAGATGCCCGGCCTGATCGCCGATGGAAAACTCTATCTGGCAATGCCGCCGCTCTATCGCATGAGCCAGGGCGGCAAGACCGTCTATGCCCGTGACGAGACCGACCGCGACCGGTTGCTGAAATCCGCCTTCCGCGCCGGCGCCAAGGTGGAAATCTCGCGCTTCAAGGGCCTGGGCGAAATGATGCCGGCCCAGCTCAAGGAAACCACCATGCGCCCCGGCCATCGCACTTTGGTGCGGGTGGAAATCGCCGAGGAGGAAGCCCAGGCGACGGAAAGCCTGTTCGAGCGGCTGATGGGCAAGAAGCCGGAATTGCGCTTCCAGTTCATCCAGGAGAATGCGCAGTTCGCAGCGGAAACGATCGACGTTTGATACGGATCAAAAGCTTCGCGACGATTGGGCCGTTCACTCTGACCCCAATTCCTTCCGGAGCACCTGGTGCAACGACCCGAGCCGTCCGTGCCATGTGCGAACATCACATCCGCCGCACGCATATCAATTAAGCATGCCGATGCTTGCATTTGGCAAGCGTCAGGCGGCATTTCGGCCTCTCGCGGCACGTGTCGTCGTTTTTACCCGGTGAGTGTCCTTCACGCCTGAAGCGGGAAAGTTCGATTTCAGGCCACCGCCAAATGCGGCCATCACCTTGAGGACGGTAGAAAGCTCCGGTTTTCCTTCGGCGCTGAGAGTCTTGTAAAGCTGTTCGCGCGCAAGGCCTGTCGCTTTTGAGATTTTGGTCATGCCCCGCGCCCGCGCGACATCGCCCAGCGCTTCGGCGATACGCGAAAGATCGCCGCTCTCGAATGCAGCATCGAGATACACCGCAATCATCTCGTCGCTATCGAGATAATTGGCTACGTCGTATTTCTTGGTCTTCAGGCTCATGGCGGACTCCGTTTGGCCAATGCAAGTGCTTTGGCAATATCTTCGCCTTGAGACGACTTATCGCCGCCGCAAAGCAGGATGATGAGCGTGCTGCCACGCTGCACAAAATAGAGCCGATAACCTGGCCCATAGCTGATCCGCATTTCGCTGACGCCTCCGCCCACCGGCTTAACATCACCAGGATTGCCTTCCCGTAACCGGCGAATCCGTGCAAAGACACGCTCCCTGGCGTGCAAATCGCGCAAGCCCTTAAGCCATTTATCAAAAACGTCTGTGACCTCAATTTGGATCATGCTGGTTTAAATGTAATTTATAAAATACGAATAGTCAAGGCCGACCCTCAGCCGATTTGGATTTGCGTTAGTCGCCCCACGCGCCCAGCATGGCATTCATCAGGAACCTTGCCGTTCGCCTGGAATTATGGGGACATTACTTAATTGCTGGGGATAAGCGCGATAGGAAGAATTGGGCCAGAGCGAACTCGTTCGGTTCCCGCGATCTGATGCGGATCAAAGCGTCAACAGCTTGCCAAAGCCGTCTTTCGTTACGCGTTCCAAATGCTGGCGGCACATGTCATACGATGGCGCGCCAGGCGCAATGCGTCCCAACTCCACCTTGCCGTCCTTCAAAGGGACCATCGCCAGCGCCACCGAGACCGGCTGCAGCTGCGTTCCCGATCCCGCCTGCAGCGTGGTGAGCACGCCATACATTTCGCCGGTGATGACCGGACGCCCCAATATCGCCAGGCGGAACTGGCCGTCCTCGCTGGTCTGCAGATAGATATGGCCGGACTTGGTCGGCACCGAGACCACGCCCTTCTGCGCATAGTCGGAATCGACCCGGCCGGATTCGGAAAAGACCAGGCAGCCGGCGCGCGCATCCCAGGCGATGGTGGTGCGATAGGCATAGATGGCGCCCGCCATGCCGAAGGAGGGACGCAAGGTGAGATAATCGCCTTCCAGCCATTTGACCGAGCCCGGCGAATAGGCGCCCAGATGCGCGGGCGCCTGGGCGCTTGCCGTTTCCTCGGCCTCGGCACGCGGGCGCAGATTTTCGCCCAGCGCCTCTTCCAGCCGCACGATGGTCGCCAAAGTGAAAGGCCGGCTGCCGTTCAGCACCTTTTCCAAGGTTGAAAGACTTATTCGCGCTTCATCGGCCAGGTGCTGTCGCGACATGCGTTTGTGCGCCAGCTTTTCACGGATCCGCGCCGCCAGGATGCGCCCTTCCGCCTCGGAAATCTCGGTGGTGTCCGTCTGGCTCATCAATTCAATTTACCTGAAAACCGGCAACCACGGCAAAGGCAAGTGCGACGGCCAACGAAGCCAGGGCGGAACCGCCCAGGCGCCGTCCCGCCATCAGCGGCAGCAGCGACAACAGCGCGAAGCCCGCCGTCACGGTAAAGATCGGATGCATGGCCAAGCCCATAATGGCTTCGCTGCCACCGTTAAAGCCCAGCCAGATAACCAGCGCCGTCAGCGCCGAGACGAACAGCGCGGTGCCACGTCCGCTGCGGATCGTCAACAATAGAAGGGGCGCCGCAACTAGCGCCGGAAACAGGAAGTAAGGCGTCAGGCCCGGCAGGAAGATGGCGCTGCCCACCGCCAGCCCCGCGAACCACAGCCAGCAGGCGATGGCGCCGGCCCAGCGCGCCGTCAGCAGGGCCGCCGCCCAGACGCCGAAAGCCAGCGCCAGGCGCAGCCAGAGTGGATTTTCCAGCGAAGGATTGGCGGAGCCGCCGATGAGCCCCGCCAGCATATGCAGGCCGAAACCGACGCCGACACAGAGGAGCAGCAGGAACAGCGGCGTCAGCGCCGCCAGCACCGGAAGCTGCGGCAGGCGGCGTTCGCGCGGGGTGTACCAGCCGGCCACAGCGATGCCGACAAACGCCAGAACCGATAACGGCAAAGCCCAGCTTGCCGGCAGGCGCGGCAGCCAGCGGCCCAATATGTCGAGATAGATCGCGCCGCCGCCTTTGAGCGTCGCGGGATCGGTGCGCGACAAGGCATCGGTCAGGGCCAGGACATTCTCGCCATGATGCTGCAGCGTTACCGGGCTGATACTTTCGCGGCGGTCCTGGAGGGTGTGATACTGCCGGGCATTGCCGATAAAGGCGAAATTGGCGCCGGCGATCCCGGCTTCCAGGAATGGCGTCAGGTCGGTGTTGTTGGGCAGGATCTTGTAAATCTCAGCATAGAGCGACGAGGTCGCCGGATGCGGCGCCGCGCGGGCATAAAGATCGATCAGCGGCGCGTCGCCCACATGGGTCTGGAAGAGCAAGCTGGGACCCTGGTTGCCGCGGGCTTCCACATTCACCACCACACCGGTGCGGGCGCGGTTGACGGCGTCGCCGGCATAGGCGTAAGCGCCGAACAAGCCGCGCTCCTCGCCATCGGTGAAGAGGGCGGCGATGGGACGGCGGCCGGCCAGGCCCCGCGCCTTGAGGGCGCGCATGGTCTCAAGAATGGTGGCGACGCCGGAGGCATCGTCGGCCGCGCCCGGTCCGCGCGGCACGGAATCGGTGTGGGCCATCAACAGCACTTCAGGATTCTCGCCGGGCACCAACACGGCGCGGATATTGGTGACCGGCAGGCAGACACGCTGTCCGTTCCGGCGCGACCGGCAGCTTTCCTGGGTGATGGCCTGATGCGGGATGCCAAGTTGCGCCAGCTCCGCCTGCAGCCGGGCGCGGAAGGCAGCCGCTTCCGGCGAACCGGAAGACCGTGGCAGTTCCGGTCCCAGCAGCCGCGCCAGTATGGCGTCGGCGCGGACAGCGGAGAATTCCGTCGCCGGCGCATCGGCCGGCCGCACCGCCGGACGGCCTGATCCGTGTACGGATAAAAACCAGATCCCCAGCGCCGACACGCCCAAAAGCCAGATGCGTCCTGTTCCCATGGCGCGAAGCTGAAACAGGGCGATGGAACCGTCAATTGCGACCGCCCGGCCTCGCGGTCCGCGCGGCAAAAGCTCCACGGGAGCCTTTGCCATTTCGCGCGTCCCGCTCGGCGTTCGGCCGCCTTCGTCAGCCTCACCCCTTGATTTTTCAGGGAATCTTCCTTAAGTGCTCCTCATCAGCCTCAGCCATATGGGCATTGAGGACGACGCGGGCGCCGAGCGAGCGCCCCTTTTCAGGAGCGTGCTACGTCCAGTGATACGACCTCCGGCGCGGAAGCCGGAACCCTCGAAGTTATTGAAAACCCGATAGTTTCGACCCCTTCCCCCACACCCGAACCTGTGGCCGACCAGCCTGGTTTCGATACGCTGGGCCTCTCGCCCGATGTCCTCAAGGCGGTGATCGACAGCGGTTACACCATCCCGACGCCGATCCAGGCCAAGACCATTCCCCTGGCCCTGCAACGGCGCGACGTGATCGGCATTGCCCAGACCGGCACCGGCAAGACCGCCAGCTTCACCCTACCGATGATCGAAATGCTCTCCAAGGGCCGCTCCAAGGCACGCATGCCGCGCGCCCTGGTGCTGGAGCCAACCCGCGAACTGGCCGACCAGGTCTCGGAAAGCTTCGACAAATACAGCAAATATTCCAAGCTCTCCCATGCGCTGCTGATCGGCGGCGTCTCGATGGACGAACAGGTCAAGAAGCTGGACCGCGGCGTCGATGTGCTGATCGCCACGCCCGGCCGCCTGATGGATCATTTCGAGCGCGGCCGTATCCTGCTTTCCCAGGTCAATATCCTGGTGATCGACGAAGCGGACCGCATGCTGGACATGGGCTTCATCCCGGACGTGGAGAAGATCTGCAAGCTGCTGCCCTTCACCCGCCAGACCCTGTTCTATTCCGCCACCATGCCGCCCGAGATCCAGCGGCTGACCGACCAATTCCTCCACAACCCTGCCCGCATCGAGGTGGCGCGTCCCGCCACCACGGCCAGCACCATCGTTCAGGAGCTGGTGGAAGTGCCGGCCAATGACTGGGCCAAGCGCGAGGCGCTGCGCCGCCTGATCCGCGACCATGACGCCACGCTCAAGAACGCCATCGTCTTCTGCAACCGCAAGCGCGATGTCGATGTCGTGGCCAAGAGCCTGGCCAAGCACGGCTTCGACGCCCAGCCGATCCATGGCGACCTCGATCAGTCGGTGCGCATGCGGACCCTGGAAAAGTTCCGCGGTGGCGAGCTGAGAATTCTGGTCGCTTCCGACGTCGCGGCCCGCGGCCTGGACGTGCCCAGCGTTTCCCATGTCTTCAATTTCGACGTGCCGATCCATGCCGACGATTATGTCCACCGCATCGGCCGTACCGGCCGCGCCGGCCGGATCGGCCATACCTATATGCTGGCGACGCCGCGCGACCACAAATATGTCGAGGTGATCGAGAAGCTCACCGGCAAGCCGCTGGCCCGCAGCTCGATGATGGATATCGAGGTCCGCGAAGAAAAACGCCCGCGCCGCGACGATGATCGCCGGGGCGGCAAAGGCGGCGGCCGGGATCGTGGCCGTGGCGGCCGTGACGGCAAGCATCGCGACCGCCGTCCGCCGGATGGCAAGTATCACGAACATGTCGCCCCCATGGAGCCGACCCAGGTGGCGGATGCGTCCGCCCAGCCTCAGGTCCAGGCCCAAGCCCAGGCAGAGACGCCGCGTCCCGCCGAACAGCCGCGCCCGCAGGAGCACGCCCGTTCTCGCGAACAGCATCCCCGCGAGCAACAGCCGCGCGAACAGCGCCCCCGTGAGCATCACGAGAAGCGTCCGCGCGAAAATCGCAGCCAGCGTCATCACAATGAGCAGGCCGCCAGGCCCGAGCCGGTGGACAAGAGCCAGTTGCCCGCCTTCCTGCTGCGCCCGGTGCCGATCGCCAAAGCGCCCAAGCCCGAGCCTGCCGAGGACTGATCCCCGGAGATGATTTTCCCGGTTTCCGGCGGAAATCCTGCATTTGACGCCGCCGACTTAACTCTTTCTTACGAGGGGTTGCGGCATCCTCTTTCCGCACCGTGCCCCGTCAGGCGCGTGCGGATGGGGACTATTGTGCCGAAGCCGGAACGGGAACAGGGCATCGCCAGAACCGCGCTTGCGCTCATGACCGAGTGCGACGTGCCGGCGACGCCCGACAATTTCGAACTTTTCTACGCCTATGCCTCTGGCGAAACACCGGCTATCGCCCAGGCGATGGGCAGCCTGATCGCCGGCCGCAAGCCGTTCACACCCGAAATGCTGCTGGATTTGCGCCTGCGCTGCCTCTCCAGCGCCCGCGCCGCGCGCGCCATGGACAATTTCGGCGGCGGCGTCAACGATGTCATCACCACCGTTCTGGGCCAGCTGGAAGCGGTCGGCCGTGAAACGGTGAACTACCAGAACACGCTGTCGGCGGCCTCGGGCGAATTGAATGCCGATATCCGCTCGCCTGATGACCTGCGCAAGCTGGTCAATGGCCTGGTGGCCGCGACGCGCGAAATGGAACAGCGCACCAAGAGCCTGGAGGGCGAGTTGCAGCGCTCGTCGCAGCAGGTCCATGACCTTCGTTCCAAGCTGGACAATGTCCGCAAGGAAAGCCTGACCGACCCGCTCACCGGCATCGCCAACCGCAAGGCTTTCGACGAAGCCGTGCGGCAGGCGATGGCGCAGCGCGCCAAGGAAGGCGAAGCCGTATCGCTGCTGCTTGGCGACATCGATCATTTCAAGGCCTTCAACGACAATTGGGGCCACCAGACCGGCGACCAGGTCCTGCGGCTGGTGGCGAGCTGCCTGTCGGAAAACGTCAAGGGCCGCGACACCGCCGCCCGCTATGGCGGCGAGGAATTCGTCGTGCTGCTGCGCGGCACCGGCCTGAAGGATGCCACACGGGTTGCCGAGCAGATCCGCCAGACGGTGGAAACCAAGAAGCTGGTCAAGAAATCCACCGGCGATATCCTGGGCTCGATCACCATCTCCATCGGCGTGGCCGAATTCACCGGCGACGAGGATGCGGAAAGTGTGATCCGCCGCGCCGATTCCTGCCTCTATGGCGCCAAGCAGCATGGCCGCAATCTGGTCATCAACCAGAATGACGCGCGCATAGCCGCGCTGAACATCAACGCGGCTTAATTTTTCCGGCACTCTTCGCCAGCGCAATGCGATGCGCTGTCTTTGCCCACGCCGCCAGTTCTTCCGGCTCGTCCAGCAACCTGTCCGGCAGGCTGTAATAGGCGGTCGTGATGGTCTTGCCGCCCTTGCGGAACGTGAAGGGACGCGATTTCTCGGCCAGATAGCCCAGCCGCGACGCCTCATCGGTGCGCAGATAAATCTGCGCGTCCATCACCAGCCCGATCATCACCGGGCCGGCGAAAATGCCTTCGCCGCCAAACATGCGCTTGATGGCGATACGGCCGAAATTCTGGAAAAGGTCGTCGAAACGACCGGGATCGCCCGGCACTAAATCTTCGCCGGCGCGATCGAAACGGATTCACCGCAGCCGCAGGCCGCAGTCTGGTTCGGATTGTTGAAAACGAACCGCGCGCCCAGCTTTTCCTGGACGAAATCCATCTCGGTGCCGATCAGGAACATGATGGCCTTGGGGTCGATGAAGATCCTGACCCCCTTCTCCTCCATCACTTCCTCGAACGGCTTGGCGTCCTCGGCATAGGCCATGGTGTAGCTCATGCCGGCGCAGCCGCCATTGGTGACGCCGACCCGCACGCCCAGATACTTGCCTTCGGCGCCGGCCATGATCTCGCCGATGCGCGCGGCGGCCGCATCCGTCAGGCGGACGGGCTTGGGTCTCTCTTTTTTTGGAAGAGGGGCCCGGCGGGGTTTGGGGGTCTGGGTTTCCATGGTCAGAACATGTTCAGTTCGAGTTTGGCTTCTTCGCTCATCCGCTCGGGAGTCCAGGGCGGGTCAAAAGTCATGTTGACCGTCACCTCGCCCGCACCCTCCACCTGTTCCAGCGCCGTCTTGACCATGACCGGCATTTCGCCGGCGACGGGGCAGTTGGGCGCGGTCAGGGTCATGTCCACGGCGATGTCCTTGTTGTCGGAAACATCCACCTTATAGATAAGTCCCAGCTCATAGATATCAACCGGGATTTCCGGGTCATAGACGGTCTTGAGCGCCGCCACCAGCTTGGCGGTGAAGGAATCCAGCTCTTCGCGGGAGAGGCTGGAGCCGGGAACAGGCGTGGATTCGCTCATTGTCCGCCCTCCTCCACCGCATTCCTGCCCTCTTCCACGGCATTTTTAAACGTATGCCAAGCCAGGGTGGCGCACTTCACCCGCATGGGAAATTCCGACAAGCCGCTCATCACATCCATGTGATCGCGCGCATCCTCCGGCAGATCGGCCGGCTCGCCCCGGACCAGATGCAGGAACCCGTGCATCAGCTTTTCGGCCTCCGCCGCCGTCTTGCCCGCCAGCATTTCGGTCATCAGCGAGGCACTCGCCTGGCTGATGGCGCAACCTTTGCCTTCGAACCTGATATCGGTAACGCGGCCGGCGCCATCCAGCACCAGATAAACGGTGACGCGGTCGCCGCAGAGCGGATTGTAGCCCTCAGCCTTGTGGGTCGCCGCCGTCAGCACCCCGTAATGACGCGGATGGCGGGAATGGTCGAGAATGACCTCTTGGTACAGTTCCCTGAGCGAATTATCCATCGTTCAAACCAGTATCTCTCTGGCCTTGTGCAACCCGGCCAACAGGGCATCGACATCCGCGCGGGTGTTATAGAGGGCGAAAGACGCCCGGCTGGTGGAGGCGACGCCGAACCGCTCCATCAGCACCTGGGCGCAATGGTGGCCCGCGCGCACCGCCACGCCTTCCCGGTCCAATATGGTGGCGAGGTCATGGGCATGCATCCCCTCGGCCTCGAATGACAGGATTGCACCCTTGCCGGCGGCGTCGCCGATCACCCGCACCCAATTCAGCTCCCGCACGCCTTCGCGGGCATAGGTGAGCAGGTCATGCTCATGCGCCTTCACGGCAGCGCGGTCAAAAGCGGACAGATAGTCCAGCGCCGCTGCCAGGCCGACGCTTTCGATGATCGGCGGGGTACCGGCCTCGAAGCGGGCAGGCGGATCGGCATAGGTGATGCGCTCGCGCGCCACTTCCCGGATCATCTCGCCGCCGCCATTGAAGGGCCGCATGTCTTTAAGATGCGCCCGCTTGGCGTAAAGCACGCCGATGCCGGTGGGGCCATACAGCTTGTGGCCGGTGATGGCGTAGAAATCGATGTCCAGCGCCTGGACGTCGACAAGCTCATGCACCGCGCCCTGGGCGCCGTCGGCCAGCGCCGGCACGCCCTTGGCGTGGGCGCGGGCGACGATCTCCTTCAGCGGCGTCACCGTGCCCAGCACATTCGACATATGGGTGATGGCGACCAGTTTCGTCCTGGCCGTGATGGCGGCGTCCAGCGCCTCGATATCCAGGCTGCCGTCATCGCGGACATCGACCCAGCGCAGCACCGCCCCCTGGCGTTCGCGCAGGAAATGCCAGGGCACGATGTTGGAGTGATGCTCCATCACCGACAGCACGATCTCGTCGCCCGGCTGGATCAGCGGCGCCAGATAGCTGTGAGCGACCAGGTTGATCGCTTCGGTGCCGCCCTTGGTGAAGACGATCTCGTCCTCGCGGGCGGCACCCAGGAATTTCTGCACCGTGCGGCGGGCCGCTTCATAGCGGTCGGTGGCGACACCGGAGAGGTAGTGCACGCCGCGATGGACATTGGCGTATTCGCTTTCGGCGAAGACACGCATGGCATCCAGCACCTGTGCCGGCTTCTGGGCCGAAGCGCCGCTGTCGAGATAGGCCAGCCGCTTGCCATAGACCGGCTTTGCCAGAATGGCGAAGTCGCGGCGCGCAGTCTCAACGTCGAACGCAGGAACCAGTTTTGGCGCGGCGGTCATGCCAGCTTCTCCAGCGCCCGGCCCACCGCGGTGCGGACCATGCCGCGAACATCGTCGCGGGCAATATTGGCCAGCGCATCTTCCAGGAAAGCATGGATCAGCAGCGCCCGCGCTTCGGCTTCGGGAATACCGCGGGCCCGCAGATAGAACAGCGAATCCGCATCCAGGTCACCGATGGCGGCGCCATGGGCGCACTTGACATCGTCGGCGAAGATTTCCAGTTCGGGCTTGAGGTCGGCTTCCGCCGTCTCGGACAGCAGCAGCGCCTTGGCGGTTTGACGGCTGTCGGCCCCGTCCGCGCCCTTGGCCACGGTGACCTTGCCCTGATAGACGGCATGGGCCTTGCCGCCCGCTACCTTCTTGAAGAGCTGGGTGCTGCGCGTATTGCCCTTGCGATGAATGACATGGGTGGTGATGTCGGCATGCGCCGCTTCGCCCAGCACCGAGACGCCGGACAGGCTGGCTTCGGCGCCCTCGCCTTCCAATGCGATGGTGAGTTCGGTGCGCGAAAGCTTGCCGCCGAAATTGGCGAAATGGGCGTTGTAGCGGGCCCCGGCGGCCAGGCTGAGGGCAATCTCTTCCACCTGCACGCCCGGCACCGCATGGGACAGGCGCACATGTTCCAGGCTGGCGCCTTCACCCAGGACGATTTCCAACCCGGCATTGCGCGGCCCGGCCGCGTCGCCGGTTTCAAACAGCGACAAGGAAGCGCCGGCTTCCAGCACCAGCAGCAGGCGGACATGGCCGATACCGGTCATTTCCAGCGCCAGCGGCGTGGTGACCGCCTTGCCGGCGGGCACGCGCAGGGCGATGCCGCCATCGGAAAAGGCCAGCGAGGCCTCACTCACCGCGTTGCGCGCCAGGGTGCCAAAATGACCGGCGACCCAGGCCGGCGGATTGGGGTTGGCCAGATCGGCCACATCCACACCGGCGGGCAAGCCCATGATGCGGGTGCCGGCAGGCTCCTCGCCCAGACCGGCTTCGCCCAGCGCCGATTTGAGGTCGGAATATTTCCACTCCTCGACCCGGCGCGTGGGAATGCCACGCCCCTCGAAGATGGTGCGGGCTTCGTCGCGGCGTTTTGCCAGCGCCGTCATGCCGCGCGTCCCACGATATGCTCATAGCCCTTGGCTTCCAGCTCCAGCGCCAGTTCCTTGCCGCCTTCAGCGACAATGCGGCCGCGTGCCAGGACATGGATGCGGTCGGGTACGATGTAATCCAGCAGGCGCTGGTAATGGGTAATCACCAGCATGGCGCGCGACGGATCGCGCAGTGCGTTGACGCCTTCGGCCACCAGCCGCAGCGCGTCGATGTCCAGGCCGGAGTCGGTCTCGTCCAGGATCACCAGCCTGGGCTCGAAAATCGCCATCTGCAGGATTTCCAGGCGCTTCTTCTCACCGCCGGAGAAGCCGACATTGAGGGCGCGCTTGAGCATCTCCTCGCTGACATTCAGCGTCTTGGCCTTGGCCCGCACCAGCTTGAGCACACCGATGGCGTCGATATCGGCCTCACCGCGCTTGCGGCGCTGGGCATTCAGCGCCGTCTTGAGGAACGTCATGGTGGTGACACCGGGAATCTCGACCGGATACTGCATCGCCAGGAAGACGCCCTTGGCGGCGCGCTCTTCCGGCGGCATCGCCGCCAGGTCTTCGCCATTGTAAAGAATGGAACCGTCGGTAACGTCATAGCCGGCGCGGCCCGCCAGCACATAGGACAGGGTCGACTTGCCCGAACCGTTGGGGCCCATGATGGCATGGACCTGGCCGGGCTCAAGCCGCAGATTCAATCCGTTGAGGATTGCCTTGCCGGCGACGGCGACATGGAGGTTCTTGATCTCAAGCATTAGCCAACACTGCCTTCCAGACTGATACCCACCAGCTTCTGCGCCTCAACCGCGAATTCCATCGGCAATTGCTGCAGCACTTCCTTGCAGAAACCATTGACGATCAGCGACACCGCCTCGTCCTGCGGAATGCCGCGCTGCAGGCAATAAAAGAGCTGGTCTTCCGCGATCTTGGAGGTGGTCGCTTCATGCTCGATCCGCGCCGTGGGATTGCGGCTTTCGATGTAAGGAACGGTATGGGCGCCGCAGGCACCGCCGATCAAAAGCGAGTCGCACTGGGTGTAGTTGCGGGCGTTCCTGGCCTTGCCATAGACACTGACCAGTCCGCGATAGGTGTTCTGCGCCTTGCCGGCGCTGATACCCTTGGAAATGATGCGGCTCTTCGTATTGGCGCCCAGATGGATCATCTTGGTGCCGGTATCGGCCTGCTGGTAGTGATTGGCGATGGCGATGGAATAGAATTCGCCCACCGAATGGTCGCCGCGCAGGATGCAGCTGGGATATTTCCAGGTGATGGCCGAGCCGGTCTCCACCTGGGTCCAGCTGATCTTGGAATGATCGCCGCGGCAATCGCCCCGCTTGGTGACGAAATTGTAGATGCCACCCTTGCCGTTCTCGTCGCCCGGATACCAGTTCTGGACGGTGGAGTATTTGATCTCGGCATGATCCAGCGCCACCAGCTCGACCACGGCGGCATGGAGCTGGTTCTCGTCGCGCTTGGGGGCGGTGCAGCCTTCCAGGTAGGAGACATAGGAACCTTCATCGGCCACGATCAGCGTGCGCTCGAACTGGCCGGTCTCGCTGGCATTGATGCGAAAATAGGTCGACAGCTCCATCGGACAGCGCACGCCCTTGGGGACATAGACGAAAGTGCCGTCGGAAAAGACTGCCGAATTCAGGGTGGCGTAGAAATTGTCAGTCACCGGCACGACCGTGCCGAGATACTTCTTCACCAGCTCGGGATAGTCGCGGATCGCCTCGCTGATCGGGCAGAAGATCACGCCGGCCTCGTTGAGCTTTTCCTTGAAGGTGGTGGCGACCGAGACGCTGTCGAACACCGCATCCACCGCCACGCCGGCCAGCGCCATCTGCTCGTTCAGCGGGATGCCCAGCTTGTTGTAGGTCTCCAGCAGCTTGGGATCGACTTCGTCCAGGCTCTGCTTGAGCGGCGTGTTCTTGGGCGCCGCATAATAATAGGCGTCCTGGTAATCGATCTGCGGGTAATGCACCCGGGCCCATTTGGGCTCCTTCATCGACAACCAGCGGCGGAAGGCGCCAAGGCGCCATTCCAGCATCCAGTCGGGCTCACCCTTCTTGGCCGAAATGTAGCGCACCGTGTCTTCCGACAGGCCCTTGGGCGCACGTTCCATCTCGATATCGGTGACAAAGCCATACTTATACTTGTCACCGATCTCGGCGACCGTGGCCTGGGTTTCCTTTTGAGCCACACTCTGCTGAGGAAGACTGCTCATGCCGCCCTCCCCAGGTCGTTCTTGCGCTGCCACAGCTTGGTCAGGGCAATGATCGCCGCATCGACATCGGCCACATCCGAATTCCAGCCGAAGCTGGCGCGCAGGGCGCAAGACGCCAGCGCATACTCCACGCCCATCGCCTGGAGCACATGCGAGGCGGCGACCTTGCCGGAGGAGCAGCTGGAACCGGCACTGACCCAGACCCCATCCAGGTCCAGCGCGATCATGGCAGTGGCGGAGGGAATGCCGGGCAGCGCGAAATTGCTGGTGCCGATCAGGCGTGGGCTCTCGGCGCCGAAGATCACCACTTGCGGGATCGCCTGCAGCAGCAGGCTTTCGAAGCGGTCGCGCAGATGCAGGACACGGTCGCGCTCGCCATCGCCATTGCGCACGGCATGGGCCGCGGCGGCAAAGCCGGCGATGCCGGAGAGATTTTCGGTGCCGGCACGCAGGCCATCCTGCTGGCCGCCGCCCACGATCTGCGCCGTCAGGGGCGCACCCTTGGCGACAAGCAAGGCGCCGACGCCCTGCGGCCCGCCGATCTTGTGCGCCGACAGCACCATGTAGTCGCAGAGCGATGCATCCAGCGCCAGCTTGCCCGCCGCGGCCACGGCATCGACCAGCAGCAGCGCGCCGGCTTCGCGGCAATGGCGCGAAACCTCGGCGATGGGCTGGATGACGCCGGTTTCGTTGTTGGCGGCCATCACCGCCACCAGGGCGCGGCCCTTGCCTTCGCGCAGCGCCACGCGCAGCGCCTCGACATCGATCACGCCGTCGCGCGTCACCGGCAGGCTTTCCACCCGCACGCCCGGAATACGCTCGGCCAGGCGCTGGGCCGGCGCCGAAACGGCGCTGTGTTCGATCGCCGAAACGAACAGGCGGGTGATGCGTGTGCCCCCACCTTCGGCATGACGACCCTCGGCATGTTGGTGAATGGCGCCCTCCACTGCCCCGGCCAGGGCCAGGTTGGCGGCTTCCGTGGCGCCACTGGTGAAAATGATATCGTGGGCGCTCGCGCCGGCCAGCAGCGCGATCTTTTCCTTCGCCTCTTCCACCACCGCGCGCGCGGCACGGCCGCGGGCATGCACGGAAGACGGATTGCCGCCGATGCCGAGCGCCTGCGTCAGCGGCGCCAGGCTCTCGGGCCGCAAGGGGGATGTGGCATTGTGATCCAGATAATGCATGACAATTACTCGGCGGCGACCTCGGTTGCGACGGCGTTGCCCCCGTCGGCGGCGCCGACATCGTTACAAGGCCGGGCACGGCCCAGCACCCGCCGTTCCACCACATCGGCCAGCGAGACGGAGGAAAGGAAGACGTGAATTTGTTGCCCCAGCTCTTCCCAAAGATCATGGGTGACGCAGCGCGCGCCCGTTTTGGTGCAACCCTTGGCCGAGCCGGGCTTGCAGCGGGTGGCGGCGATGGGTTCGTCCACCGCCACGATGATGTCGGCAATGCGCAGTTCCGTGGACGGGCGCGACAGGCGGTAGCCACCGCCTGGGCCACGTACGCTGGTGACCAGCCCGCCGCGCCGCAGCTTGGCGAAGAGCTGTTCCAGATAGGACAGGGAGATGTCCTGGCGCTGGGCGATGTCGGCCAGGGCCACGGGCTTCTGGCCGGCCTCGTTCCCGGCCAGATCGGCCATCGCCATCACGGCGTAACGTCCCTTGGTGCTCAGCCGCATAAGTGGCTCCCATCAAAAGCGATTTTCCTTGGCGCAGCGCCTCACCCTTGGGTAGAAGGGCGCTCCGGCCAGTCGGCTGGGTATAGATTTCCTGAGTAGTATGGTCAAGTATTAGCCCGTGCGGCCAATGCGACCTTTTAAGCACCTGTAAAAGTTGGATTTTTATTGGGCTCCGGCCTCGTTAAATCCGACCACAGGAATAGGTTTCGGGGCCTTTCGGCCCGGTGGGGGATTTGACGGATGCCTGACATTATTCTTCCGGGTTCCGCCGGCCGTATCGAAGCGCGCTACCAGCGCCAGAAAGCCCCCGGTGCGCCCATGGCCCTGGTGCTGCATCCCCATCCCCAGTTCGGCGGGACCATGAACAACCCGCTGGTCTACGACCTCTTCCACATGTTCCACGATCTGGGCTGCACCACGGTGCGGTTCAACTTCCGGGGCGTCGGCCGCAGCCAGGGCAGCTTCGACAATGGCTCGGGCGAACTGTCCGATGCCGCCGCCGTGCTGGACTGGATGAACACGCTTTACCCCAATCCCAGCCATGTCTGGGTCTGCGGCATTTCCTTCGGCGCCTGGATCGGCATGCAGTTGCTGATGCGCCGGCCCGAGATTACCGGCTTCGTCTCCATCGCTCCGCCCGCCAGCATGTACGACTTCGCCTTCCTGGCGCCCTGCCCCACCTCGGGCCTGATCGTGCATGGCACCAAGGACAATGTCGTGCCCGAACCCGATGTGCAGAAGCTGGTCGATCGTTTGACCGCACAAAAAGGCATCAAGATCACCTACAACAAGATCGACGGCGCCAATCACTTCTTCGACAAGCACGAAACCGATGTCGTGGATGCGGTGAAGGGTTATGTCTCCGATCTGATGAGCAAGCCGCGCGAAGGAAGGTAGTTAGGCCTTGTGCAGGACGCCGCCAGTTAAAGGCGTCGGCACACCGGTGGTCGTCGGCAGCGACAGCGGCAAGCCACGCTTCGACCGCATTGCCAGATAGGCGAAGCCTTCCGCTTCCAGCGCATCGCCATCCCAGCGCGCCCCTTCCGCCTTCAGCACATTGCCTTTCAGCCGGACACGCAGCCGCTCCATCAGGAATTCATTGTGGCGGCCGCCGCCGCTGATGATCCAGGTGGCGGGGCTGGCCGGAAAATGTTCCGCCGCGCGGGCAATCGACGCGGCGGTGAAATCGGCCAGGGTAGCGGCGCCGTCGGCCGGCGGCAGGCCTTCCACTGCCTCGAAACCGAAATCCAGCCGGTCGAGCGATTTGGGCGGCAGCTTCGCGAAGTAGGGATTTTCCAGCATCGCCGCCAGCGCCGCCTGGTTGACCTGACCGGTGGCGGCGAAAGCGCCGCCCTGGTCCACAGGTTTGCCCGTATGGCGCAGCATCCAATCGTCGATCAGCGCATTTCCGGGCCCGGTGTCGAAAGCCAGCACCAGTTCGCCGTCGATATAGGTGACATTCCCGACGCCGCCGATATTCACCACCGCCACTGGCTCCGCCAGGGCGGTCTTTTCTTCACCCCCTTCGGCCTTCGCATCGCAAGCGCTGCTACGGCCACCTCCCCCGCCATGCGCTTCGCGCGCGGGGGAGGCGGACCTGACAAGCGCCGCGTGATAGAGCGGCATGAAAGGGGCGCCCTGCCCGCCCGCCGCCACGTCATTGCTGCGAAAGTCATGGACCACATCGATGCCGGTCAGCCGCGCCAGCAGGGCGCCGTCGCCGATCTGCCAGGTCCAGCGCTGTTCCGGGCGGTGCAGGATGGTCTGGCCGTGAAAGCCGACCAGGTCGGCGGGACCGGTCTTTTGTACCAGCCCGTTGACCGCGCGGGCGTGGATTTCTGTCAGCCGCCGTTCTGCTTCGACAATGGCCGCCGGGACGCGTGCGCCACGGGTAAATCCGCGCGCCGTTTCCAGCGCTTCCCGTAACAGGGCACGCATGCCGGAATCATAAGGGATGCTCAGGCTGGGGCCGGGACGGACCTGGGCCTCGCCATCGGTCTCGATCAGGGCGGCATCGACCCCATCCAGCGAGGTGCCGCTCATCAGGCCGATGACTTTTTGAATTCCCGCCATTTGATGCTATTTGCCAGCCTGTTTCAGACCAGAGTCTTATCATGCCTGCCGCGCCCCAATTCCAGTCCGAATTTCTCCGCACCTTTGTGGCGCGCGGGGCCTATTATGACTGCTCGGGCCCGGAAGAACTGGACGAGCTGTTCACCGGCGAACGCGTCACCGCCTATATCGGCTTCGACTGCACCGCCAAGTCCATGCATATCGGCAATCTGGTCCAGTTGATGACGCTGCGCCGGTTGCAGCAGGCCGGCCACCGCCCTATTTTGCTGCTGGGCGGCGGCACCACCAAGGCGGGCGATCCCAGCGGCAAGGACGAAACCCGCCTGATCCTGACGCCCGAACAGATCGAAGCGAACAAGCAAAGCATGCTCAGCGGCGTGCGCCACTTGCTGAAATTCGGCGATGGCCCGTCCGACGCCATCATGGTCGACAATGCCGAGTGGCTGGACAGGCTGGAATGGATTCCCTTCCTGCGCGAAGTCGGCCGGCATTTCTCGGTCAACCGCATGCTGACCATGGACAGCGTGCGGCTCCGCCTGGAACGCGAGCAGCCCATGTCGTTCCTGGAATTCAACTACTCCATCATGCAGGCCTATGATTTCGTCGAGCTCAACAAGCGCTATGGCTGCCGCCTGCAATCCTCCGGCTCCGACCAATGGGGCAATGTCGTCTCCGGCCTGGAGTTGGGCCGCCGCATGGGCACCGACCAGCTTTTCGGCCTCACCACGCCGCTGATCACCACCTCCTCCGGCGCCAAGATGGGCAAGACCGCGCAAGGCGCGGTCTGGCTCAACAAGGAGATGCTGAGCGTCTATGATTACTGGCAATTCTGGCGCAACACCGAAGATGGCGATGTCGGCCGCTTCCTGCGCCTCTTCACCGATATGACGCTGGACGAAATCGTCCGGCTGGAAGCGCTGCAGGGTTCGGAGCTGAACGAGGCCAAGAAAATCCTGGCCACCGAAGCCACCGCGCTCCTGCATGGCCGGGAAGCAGCCGCGGGCGCCGCCGAGACCGCACGCCGCGCCTTCGAGGAAGGCGCCAGCGCCGAAGGCCTGCCCACCATCACCGCCAAACTGCCGGACGGTATTCTCAACCTCGCCGTGGCGGCGGGCCTGGCGTCATCGAATTCCGAAGCCCGCAAGCTGATCGCCAACAACGGCCTGAAGGTGAATGACGTGGCAGTGAGTGATCCGAAGCTGATGATCGATGCGTCGGCGCTCAATGACGGCGTACTTAAGCTTTCCAGCGGCAAGAAAAAGCACGTCTTAGTCAGGCCCGCCTAGTTTTCGCCGTTGCGCAGTGCCGCTCGCCCAAGCTCGCGGTGAAGCCAGTCTAGCGCTGCTGCGCCTGTGCGTTGACGGGCGGCGCCGGCTTCTGCGCCTCCTGGTTCGTCGGCGCATTCGCGGCTGTCGGCATGCGGCCTTCGAACAGGCGGCGCAAAATGCCGGGCGCCAGCATCGACAACGGATTGTAGGACAAGGCCAGATTGTCGGTCGGACCGCTCATCGAATAGGTGACGCCGAAAATGCCTTCGCCCTTCTTCGATGCCAGCAGGTCGCCCAGAAGCGGCACATTGCTGATGAACGAGTTCAGGCCATAGGCCGGCACCAGCGAGCCCTTGATCGCAATCTGGGCCTTGGGCCGGTCGATATAGCCATCAGCGGTGCCGCCGACAGCGCCGGTGAAAATGGCGCCGTTGATGGCGATGACGTTGTTCTTGGACGAGAACGGCGCCTCGAACTTGTCCATGCTGATGCCTTCATTCTGGAGCATGTCGGCGAAGCCGGTGAAGGACACCGATGAGAAGAGCCGCGCCAGGAAGGCCTGATTGACCATCTTGAAATTGGTGATGGTCATGCTGCCGCGGAAGTCGGGAATATTGGCGGCGGCATCGGCATCGCCGGCCCGGCCTGGCAGGGTCGCGGTGATGTCCAATGTACCCCCACGCAGGCCGGAGAACGTGAAGAGTGCGCGTCCCAGAAGACCGGCATTGGCGGCCTTGATGGTGACGCGGCGGCCCTGGGCCACATTCTCCAGCGCAGCGCTGATAGCCGCGGTGCCGCCGATCCTGCCGCTCATGCTCAGCGCCGAGGGGCGGTCGCCGGTGGCAGAGAGATCGAAATTCAGGTCGTTGATCGAAACATTGTCGCAAAGCGCCAGCCGTTCGAGCCGGGCGGTGACGCGATAACTGCCCTCCGGCTTCTCATCCGGCCTGGGCGGCGCCTTCGGACCGCCGGGCGGCGCATTGCAGGACGCATTGCGGCCGATAGCCGAGCCGTCCAGCGAACGGCCGCGCACGTCATAGATATCGCCATTCGGACCCTTGGTCAGGGTGAAAGCCAGGTCGTTGAGCGCGCCGCGCCGTACATTGGTGAAGTCCAGCCGCGCCAATGCACCTTGCCGGTCGAAAATGGCGGTGCCGGTCGCCGACATATTGACGCCGGTGACGCGGAAACTCTGGTCGGAGACCTGCTGATCGGGCGTGAAATTCACCGTCACGCGGGCGCTGGCGGACTCGCCGCTGGCTTTGCCCAGATTGACGAAGGGCACGGTGATGACGGCCGGCGTCAGGTCCACTATCGCCTCTGCCTGCAACAGTGTGAAGCGGTGGCCGGTGATGGTGGCGCTGGTCGGCCAGGAGCCGGTCAGTACCTTGCCGATATTGATGTTGAGAGCATCGCGCACCGCCGGCGTGAACAAGCCGCGGGCATTGATGCGGGTGGTGACATTGTCGCTGGGCTTGATCTCCTCGGTCCAGTCGACGGCGAAACGTTGGTCGGCCAGCATCACGGTGCCCGACTGCTTCAGGCGGTTATTGTCGATGTCGAAGGTGACATCGCCATCGCTGATCTGCAGCTTGCCGCGAGTGATGGCAAAGTTCTTGACGCCGGCCTTGATGCTGATCCCGACATCGTCCACCGAGATGTCGGAGAGCATGGGGACGCGGATATCGAGATCGACTTTGGCGTCGCCTTTGGTCTGCTTCGGATCGACATTGAACCGCGTGGGATAATTCAGCGGCTTCATGTCGATCAGGGTCATGATCTCGGGCATCGCGCCCTCGACATGGGCGGTAAAGGTACCGATGGTGCCGTCCTTTTGCAGGGTCGGTATGACAGCCTTGCCCGAAGTCACAATGAGATTGCCGACCCGGCCGCCGGTAAAATCGGCCAGCAGGTCGTCTGCGGTCAGCACGGCATTGCCGTTCACCCCGGTCAGGTGCGTGAGGCCGGGGAGATAATTGGCTTCGACGTCGCGCAGGTTGAAGGTCATCTTCAGCGCGTCGGGCGGCAACACCGGCTTGTCCAGCACGCCCGGCGCCATGTTGAGGGTGAATTTGGCGGGACCAATGGTGCCGGCAAAGATGTTCCCGGCCACCCATGCGCGCGCGCCCGGCGCGATGGCCAGCGGCCAGTATCGCATCACCACGCCCACCGGCATCTGACCCAGCGTGCCGTTCAGCGCCAGGCCCGGCGCAAGAGCGTCGGCGAAGGTCACGGCGCCGGTCGTTTCCATCTTGAAAGACGGCCCGGTCAGGCTGGCCTGCACGACATCCAGCTTGCGCGCGGCCACGTCATACATGCCCGCCAAATTCAGGGCATCGAAGCCGGTGTCCTGCGCAAAGAAGCCCGGAACCGCCACGGTGAGCGCGGTGGCATTGAGGCCGCCCTTGACCTGCGCCAGCTTGCCGTCGGCACCATAAACCAGGTCGCCTTGCCCGGTCAGCTTCGCCTTGACCTCGCGTGTGTCCAGATCAGCGGCGGTGATGGCAACGCGATTGGCGCGGCCGTCATAGCGTCCGGCCAGGTGCGCATTGTTCACATGCAGCGTCTTGCTGCGATAAACCCCGAACGGCATTTCGCCTTTCGCGGTGAGATCAAAACTGGCCTCGGCCAGTTTGGCGCCCGGGCCGAAGCGGAAATGGCTGGTCATCCCTGTCACCAGCGCCACATTGGTCAGGGCGGCGAATTTCGGCGTGTTGGCGGCCAGCGCCCGCAGATCCAGGTCACGCACCGTCAGGCTGCCGGAAATCGGCCCATTCTTCGGCGGCAGCGTCAGGTCGGCGGTCAGATGGGCATGGCGGCCGGAAATCTCGACATCGGCATTGAAGGCGGCGCCGATCGCTTCGCCGCGCGCACGGATGATCAGCTCCGCGCGCGGTGCCACCAGGAACAGGCCGGTCGGCTCGTCATAGATGGCCAGGCGCGCATCGCGCACCGCAAAACTTTCCAGCGACGAGCTGCCGCCGCCCTTGTTGATGACATCGGACAGGCGCTGGATGATGTCATCGCCGCCCTTGTCCGCGGCCACGCCCAGCCGGATGCCGCCATTCATCCTTCGCACCAGGGCGAGCTGCACCCCCACCAGGGTGATGCGCTGGACCACAAAGCGTCCGGAGAGGAAGGGCCGCGCCGCCAAATCGACATCGGCCTTGGGTGCCTGGGCGACGATCCGTCCATTGGCATCGAACATGCGCGCGCCCAGCACGACCAGATTGATCTTGCCCTGCTCGCGGCTCCATTCCACCGCCGCCTGGTCATATTGCAGGATGATGCCGGGCATCGCCTCGCGGATGGCTTCGGCGATCGGCCCGCGCAGGGGGCCCAGCGACACCGGCCCCATCAGCAGCCGCAAGCCCGCCCCGGCGACAAAGAACACCAAAGCCGCGGCGATGACGCCAAGGCTGAGGGCGGCACGGCTGACATGGTGCCGTTTCAGGAAGGGGGCGAACTTCACGGTCTGATCATCCGGGGAACACGCCTGCTACCGCAGCTATTGGGCCCAAAAAAGGCAAGATATGCAGGATGTTGGTGCCTGCAGCCGGTTCATCTCTCGCCTGGACTCAGTATATGGGGTAAATCCGGTTAAAAGCTGATTTTGTGGCGGCAGGCCGGAAAAAAGCGCAGTGGTTTGAGGGTTTTGATGGCTTCCGGAGCAGGTATCGGCGACAAGGCCCCCGACTTCAAATTGGCGACGGATGGCGGGGCGCTTGTCTCCCGGGCCAGCCTCAAGGGCAAACCCTATGTCCTCTATTTCTATCCCAAGGACGACACTTCCGGTTGTACCCGGGAAGCCCTGGATTTCACGGCCGCGGCCCGGAAATTCGAAGCGGCGGGGGTTTTCGTGCTGGGCGTTTCCAGGGACAGCCCGGAGAGCCACGAAAAATTCCGCCGCAAGCACAAGCTGAAAGTCGCACTGGCGTCCGATCCTGATATTGAAGCCGCCCGGGCCTGGGGCGTGTGGGGCGAAAAGACCCTTTATGGCCGCAAATACATGGGGATAGAGCGCGCCACGTTCCTGGTCGATGCATCCGGCCGCGTCGCCGCCGCCTGGCGCAAGGTGAAGGTTCCCGGACATGTGGAGGCCGTGCTCGCCGCGGCAAAACAGCTTTGAAAAAGCCGAAACATGGACATCGCTTCGGACCGCGGTTAACCGCCAGGTCTTTTTTCTGGAAGAGACGCTTGATTGCGTTGCAGCAAGCGGGTGAAATGCCAGTTCAAGGTGGGCCGGGCGCGAAAAAGCCCCTCAAGGATCGTTCGCAAATGACGGAAACGCTGCTGCAGCGGGTCTGGACATGGCTGCATGAAACATTTCCGGAGCGGCAGATTTACATCCGCAGCGACGGGCGTGTGCAGTTCTTTACCTTCGGGCCGTCGCTCCAGGCGACGCTGGCCGGCCTGACGCTCATCTTCCTGGGCTGGGTCGCCTTCGCCACCGTCAATGTGATTTTCAAGGATCGCATTATCGCCGCCACCGACCATCGCTATCAGCAGATGCAGTCGGCCTATGAAAATCGCGTCGCCGACCTGCAACTGTCCTATGACGAGCTCAATGGCGCGCTGGTGGCGGCGGAAGACCGCTTCAAGGCCACGGCCGACACGCTTACCGCCAAGCAGAACGCCATCACCGGCTTCCTGTCCCGCGAGACCGAAGCCAATGCCGCGATCGGACGCGTCCGCAATGCGCCGGCCGCACGCCAGCCCCTGGTGTTCGGCGGCGCGCCGCAGGACAATGCCGCCGCCGAGGCACTGGCGCCGCCGCAGCCGCTGGCCACGGGCGGCGAAGATGCCGGCAGCTCCGCCCTGCCGGTAATGGAAGAACTGCCCGCGCCGCAGCCGCGCACCGGCCAGCCGCCGCAGAAGGCCGGCCTGCTGGATCGCGCTATGGAAAAGCTGGGCGGCTTCCTTGCCCCCGCCAAAAATCTCTTCCAGAGCCGCGCCCCTGCCCGTCCGGTTTCCGCCGCCCATGCGCAGCATCCCGCCCTGAAATCCCTGGCCGAGCAGACCGCGCGCCTCGCCGCCATCGGCCAATCCGAAACCCTGTTGCTGGCGCGCGCCGAAAGCGCCCTGCAGCGCAGCGTCGGCAATCTGCGCTCGGTGATCCGCGCCAGCGGCATCAATCCCGACCAGTTCGCCAGCCGCGTTGCCGAGGCCGGCACCGGCGGCCCGGAAATCCCGCTCGATCAGGTGAAGCTGGAAGGTATTTCCGATCCGGAATTCACCCGCGTCTATCTGCGCGCCTCCGCCGTCCAGGCGCAGCTGGACCTTCTCACCGCCGCCGTGCGCCATGTGCCCCTGGTGCTGCCGGTGAACGACGCGGCCTTCGACCGTTCCAGCGCCTTCGGCGCCCGCCTCGATCCCTTCACCGGCCGTTACGCCTTTCATCCGGGTATCGACTTTGCCGGCCCCTGGGGCGCCAAGGTTGTCGCCACCGCGCCGGGCACCGTGCGTTTCGCCGGCAGCCGCGGCGCTTATGGTAAAATGGTGGAAATCGACCACGGCTTCGGCATCCATACACGCTATGGTCATCTTTCTGCGATCAATGTGCGTCCGGGCATGCGCATAAGGCGGGGTACCGACATCGGACGCGTCGGCTCCACCGGCCGCAGCACCGGCCCGCATGTGCATTACGAAATCTGGTACGACGACAAAGTCCGCAATCCGAGTAGCTTCATCGAGGCAGGCCGCCATGTTCTCTAGCAAGCCCAAGGATGCCCACCCCGCGCCCAGCGCCAGCAGCAGCCTGATAAGCGCCGTGGCCGCCGTCACCCCGGCCCAACCGCGCAAACCCGCCCGCGGCTCCGCCCCTTCCATTCTCAGCGCCGATGCGGTGATTACCGGCACCATCACCTGCGCGGGCGACATGCAGATCGACGGCCGCGTCGAGGGCGATGTCCGCAGCGTCAGCCTGGTGATCGGCGAGAAGGCCGAAATCCATGGCGAGATTTTCGCCGAGGACGTCACCGTCCGCGGCCGGGTCATCGGCCGCATCCGCGCCCGCAAGGTGCAGCTCTGCGCCACCAGCCATGTCGAGGGCGACATCCTGCACGAAGCCTTCGCGGTGGAATCCGGCGCTTTTTTCGAAGGCAATTGCCGTCATTCCGACGATCCGCTGGGTGTCGGCCAGGCCAAGCAGCCCGCCGCCGCCGTGCCGGCGCCGCCCG
>DATFFI010000216.1:0-12218 GCA_035250225.1 Rhizomicrobium sp.
GCCGACAGCCTGCCCGGCACGCTGATCGTCAGCGACGAGGAAATCGCCGGGGACGAAAGACGCGACGAAACCAAAGGAAGCGAAATGGAAAGCCAGCTCATCACCGGCATCGCCGCCGACAAGAACGAAGCCAAGATCACCAGCGTCAAGGGCTCGTCGGTGACGGTGAAGGCGCGCGCCACTTCGACCATCTGGCGGCGGCCGATGGAGAGGTCCTGCACCAGCGTCGACGGGTTGATGCCATGGCCCGGGAAAATCTCGTCCAGTCTTTCCCGGATCAGGGCGGCGGCGCGGCGGCGCCAGCCGAAGCCTTTCAAGGCGGGGTGGAAGAGGCGCGTATTCTCCGCCACCGTCAAATTGGGGCAGAGCGACAATTCCTGGAAGACGCAACGGATGCCAAGCTGCTTGGCGCGGCGGGTCGAATAGCTGTCCTGCGTCTCGCCCGCGACCACGACCCGGCCCGCGCCGGGTTGCAGGACGCCCGCCAGCACATTCATCAGCGTGGATTTTCCGGCGCCGTTATGGCCGACCAAGCCGACGCATTCGCCGCGGCCGACCGACAGATCGACGCCGCCAAGGGCGCAGACGGCGCCGAAATGCTTCTCGACGCCTTCAAGGCTGACGACAGGCGCGGAAGCAGTCATCACGTCTTATTGACCCATCATTTCTTGTTGATGAGCGCGATGACTTCGGCCTGGGTGAAGTCCTTGCTGGCGACGCCACCTTTGGGGGTCGTCTTGAGCGCGGCTTCGAAATTGTCCTGGGTGAAGCCCAGATAGGGAATGACCATGTCCTTGGGCACTTTCTTGCCGTCCAGCACCTGCTGCGCCACCCAGAAGGCGAAGGAGGAAATGCCGGGCGAGATCGAGGCCGACCAGGTGCGATAGCCGTCCTGCTGCTTCTGCTGCTGCCACCAGGCCAGTTCGTCCTGGCGGTTGCCCAGCATGATGGTCGGGCGCGGGCGGCGGGCGGCGGCGAAAGCCTGCGCCGCGCCATAGCCGTCACCGCCTTGGGCAACCACGCCCAGAATGGGCGGCAGCGACGGCAATACGGCGGCGACATTCTTCTGTGCCGTGGTCTGGTCCCAGTCGCCGGTCACGGACCGCACGAGCTTGAACTGCGGGTATTTCTTCAGGCCCTCTTCGATGCCGGCATGAATTTTTGCATCGGTGGAGGTGCCGGCCAGGCCTCGGATCTCCAGCAAATTGCCGCCCTTGGGATGCAGCCGGGCCATCTCATCCGCCTGCTGCCGGCCCATCGCATTATAGTCGACCGAGATGCGATAGGCGCAGGGCTCGGTGACGATGCTGTCGAACGACACCACCACGATGCCCGCCGCGCAGGCCTGGCGCACCGCGCCGTTCAGCGCATTGGGCGAGGCGGCGTTGAGGACGATGGCGTGATAGCCCTGCAGGATCAAATTCTGGATCTGCGCCGCCTGGGTGGGCACGCCGCGGTCGGCGGTGGTGAAGGTATCGGCCGCGGCGACCACCTTGGCGGAGACGGCCTGTTTGCCGACCGTGGTGAAGCTGCGCAGCATCGCCTGGCGCCAGCTGTTGCCGGCATAATTGTTCGACAGCGCGATCTTTTTGTCGCCGGTGGCGGCGGAGGCGGGCGCGGCCAGCATCGTGGCGCCCATCAGGCAGAGGCTTAAAGTCTTCAGGACAGTCTTCATGGCGTGGGCCTCTTCTTAAACCGCGGTGAAGGTGCGCAGGGTATAGCCGTCGAAATGGCCTTCCATCTGCGACCATACTTGGTTGTGCAGGTCGGTGGCGACCCATTTCTGCTGCAGCGCCTGGTTCTCGAAGGCGATGCTGAGAATATAGTCGCCGCCATCGTCGGGCCGGAGCAGCGAGACCGCCTGGAAACCCGGCTGCGCCGTGATTGCGGCGCGGAACGGGCCATAGAAGACCTGTTCCGCGGCGGCGCCCTGGCCGCTTTTCATTTTAATTCCGACATGCAGCACGAACATTCCGTCGCTCCCCTTGTTGTGCGGGCCTTTTTGTGCCGGCGCCGTTCAGGCGGCATCCATAAAGGCTTCGCGGTGCGGCCCGACTTTGACCGGCAGCGTATAAAGGGAAGTCGAGGCGGTGATGAACAGCGTCCGCCAGTCCTTGCCGCCCCAGGCCAGGTTAGCGGCGAATTCCGGCACCGCCACCTTGCCAATGAGCTTGCCGGCGGGGTCATAAACCCAAAGCCCGGCGGGCGCCGTCAGCCAGATATGGCCTTGCGCGTCGCACTTCATGCCGTCGGGCGCGCCCGGCTTGGCGGGATCGGTGATGCCCGAGGCGAAGATGCGGCCATTCTTCAGCCTGCCGTCCACCACGTCAAAGACCCGGATATTCGCCTGGTCGGTGTCGTTGATATAGAGCAGCTTTTCGTCGGGCGAGAAGCAGAGGCCGTTCGGTTGGCTGAAGAGGCCGCGTTCCACCAGCAGCTCCGGGGCGCCGCCACCCGGCGCGATGCGATAGACGCCCTGGAAATCCAGTTGCTGTTTCCGCTCCACGCCGTAATGCGGCATGCGGCCGTAAGTCGGATCGCTGAAATAGATGGCGCCGTCGCGCGCCACCACCACGTCATTGGGGGCGTTCAGCTCCTTGCCCTCGAAATGGCTGGCGATGATTTCGCGCTTGCCGGCCGTAAAACGCACCACGCTGGAGGTGGCGTGCTCGCAGGCGATCAGGTTCAGGTTCCGGTCATAGGTGAGGCCATTGCCCTTGTTGGAGGCAGTGAGCCATTCCGAACTGCCCTTTTCGTCCCAGCGATAGCGGATGGCGGGCGGGATGTCCGAGAAAAGCAGGAAATTGTCTTTCGGATGCCAGACCGGCCCCTCGGTGAAGACGAAGCCGGACCCCGCCAGACTGATTTTGGCGTCGGCATCGACCAGCCGGGCGAAGGCCGGATCCAGGATTTCCACGGACATGATGTCTATTCCTCGGACCTATAAGTTTGGGCCGGGACAATAGAAGCGCGGCTTTGAAACAGGCAAGGGCCCGCCGTTTCGGCGGCCCAGGGGGCGGGACCTCCGCAGGACGTGGCCCTTTCGGGGTGGGGGCTATGGGCAGGCCCAAAACAGGGTTTGTCGCGCCCGGGAAGCCCGCTAGGTTGTTGGCAAAGCCGCACCGGGAGACATGCCATGAGGAAATTTGCCGCTGTTCTGACGGTCGCCGCGCTGGCGGTGCCCGCCATCGCCCTGGCGCAACAGCCCGCGCCGCAAGGCGGCCGGAACGCCACGCCGGCCCCGGCAGGGCAGGGCGCGGGCCGTGGCTCGATCGCCGGCCTCACCACCTCCAGCAGCCTGATGACGACGCACATTCCGCTGGAGCAGCGCATCTCGCATCACGATCCGAAGAATTATGGCCGCCCCAACACATCGCACAACGGCTCCGGCCCGGTGCAGATCATGGCGATGCATGAGTCGCGCCGCGACGACCGCTTCAAGCTGGGCAGCAATCTTTACTTCCTGCATCGCGGCATCCTGCCGCCCGGCGGCGGCGTCGGCGGGCATTTCCACAACACCTGCGAAGAGATGTTTATCATCTTCAATGGCGAGGCCGAGTTCACCATCGACGGGCGCACCGCGACCCTGAAAGGCCCGGCGGGCGCGCCGCTGCGGCAGACCCACTGGCACGCCATCACCAATCAGAGCAAAGAGACGTTGCAGTTCATGAACATCAACGTCTCCACCATCCCGGGTTTTTATGACGCCTTCGACCTGGCCGACAGCCGCGTCGGCGCACCCAAGGACGCCGTGCCGGGCTTCATGACGCTACGCCTGGACCGCGTGCTGCTGCGCCCGGTGGAGAATATGGATGGCGGCCAGGGCACGCTGCAATATCGCCGCGCCTTGGGCCCCGCGGTCTTCGCCTCAGCCTGGTCGTATGTCGATCATTACCTGCTGCCGCCGGGCGCCTCCTTCGGCCCGGTTCTCAGGAACGGGATGAGCGAAGTCCTCTATGTGATGGCCGGCACGGGCACCGCCACTGTCGGCAACGAGTCGGCGCCGATCCGGGAAGGTGACGCCATACCCGCCGCCATCAACGAAAGCCGCGGCATCCGCAACAACGGCACCCAGCCATTGGAGCTGATGGTGCTGGGCATCGCCAAGGACATGCAGACCAAGCATGAGTTGATTGTTTCGGGGCGATAAGCGCCTACGCCTGTTTTGTAGGGAATTGTTTCATGGGAAACCTACAGAATCTCAGAGGTTTGGCGGGGACTTGCGGCGCTGGGCGGGGCAGTATATTTCCCCTCGCTCCTTGGTAAGGACAGGTGGCCGAGTGGTTGAAGGCGCACGCCTGGAAAGTGTGTAACGGTGAAAGCCGTTCGAGGGTTCGAATCCCTCTCTGTCCGCCATAAAAACGGGGCCCTAAAGGGCCCTTTTTTTATGGCGGACCGGGGAGCGGTGGACGACCCTCCGGTTCGACGCCTAGCTTTTCTTGGCGAGCGCAGCGAGACTAGAAAAGCTGGCGCTCTGCGAAGCGCGCAGCGCGGAGCAGTGATCCCTCTCTGTCCGCCAAACTCCCCTCAAAACATTCTTTCAATGGGTTACTCGGGCTAACCGGCTAGTGAGCCGGTCAAGCAGATTTGCTAACCTGGGCAAACCGGAAGGCAAAAATGCCCGTCGCAGATATCATTGAGGAAAAATTCAAAAGTCATCCTGAGGCCAGGTACAGCCGAGATGGCTCCTCAATCACCGTTCAGTCCAAGGAGGCACATGGTTTCCCCGTGAGCTATTCGTTCAACGATGGCCGGCACGCCGTCAGCTATCTAGGCTGGCATGAAGAATTTGAAGACCAGGACGAAGCTTTAGACTGCTTTGCATTTGGCCTGTCCAAGAAATGCCGGCTGCAAGTATGGAAGAAGGGACATTTTCCATACAAATGGGTTGTGGAAGTAAAAGATAGCGAGGGAAATTGGAAGGAAGACAGCCGCACGGGGCTTTTGCTTTTCCCTTACTGGAAAGGAACCACAATCACATCATTGCAAAATGATCTGATGAAATAGCGGGGCGCCAGAAGCGTATATTCAAAACCGAGCATTTTGGGTTAGCCAGGCCGGATATAAGCTATTGAAAGCTATTGGGAGAAATTTCCAGAGTTAGCCAAGCTAAGCCTTTGATCGTCCTCAAACAGGGCACTCCCTCTCTGTCCGCCAAGGTCTAAAAATCGTCGCAACCGTTCAATTGCTTAGCAGCGCAATTGGCGCCTGGTTCATGACGCCGATCAAAGCCGCGCCACAATGTGGCCGGCCGGCGTCGCGATCAGGCCGCCCATGGCGCTTTGGATCAGTTGCAGCGCCACCAGGCGCGCAATATCCCGCTGCATGGCCTGGCGGCCCGGCATGAAGCCGTCCGCCACGATGTTGCGCAAAAGGATGAGTTCGCCGGCGCTCAGTTCCAGCGCCGTCGGAATGCGCGTCATGGTCATGACAGGCTTGCCTTGTCCGCCAGGGCAATCACGCCATCGACATGCGCGCGGGCGTCATCCAGGGCGGCACTGCGGTGCGCGGAAACTTTGCTGTTGCGGACAAAGACATCGTTCTTCCGGATGGTGATCTGCCATCCCACCATCAGGGACTTTTCCTCGAAATCATAACCGCGATATTCCATCCAGCCCTCCGAATTCCCGGAACCCGTTCCGGCGCCGTGACGGCGCGAACGAATGCGGCTAGCGTTTGCGTTGCGCAGGCGCCGCATTGACGGTGTCTCGGGCCAGCTCCTGGGCCTTCAGGCGGCTCTTGCGATGCGCCAGGCGTTTCTTCTTCTTCCGGCCATTGGTCAGACGGGCACCCATGCGCTTCTCCTGTGCTGTGGCCGGACAATGGGAGCGGGTTGATAGCCGGTATCCAAAGCACCCCGAAGGGGTAGCCAAGCCGGCACTGTCGCACGATTTGGCGCCCGGCGTTCGTATATCTTTCCGCCAAAGCGATTGGCCGGGCAACCCTTCTGCCGGTCCCACAATTCCGTCGGTTTATTCGCCGGTCGGAACCATCAGGTCGCGGCGGGCCGAGACGATGGAGATGGTGTAGCCCGCCACCACGTCGAACAGAGCCATGAGTGTCAGGAAGAAGAAGGCGCTGGTGGCGAAATCCTTCAGCAGCAGGAATTCAACCAGCGCGCCGACAAAGGTGAGGGTGGAGAGGGCGTGGTTGAGGATCTCGCCGCGGCCGGTGCGCGTCGCCTTCACCACTTCCAGGAACAGCAGGCTGAGCGAGACCGCGATGAAAAAGTCGGACCAGGTCGCGGTCCATACGCCTGTCGAAGGCAGGGTGATGCTGAAACCCTGATTGAGCAGAGCGGCGATATCGGCGCCGCCGGCCATGCCGCCGCCAAAGGCCAGCAGATTGTAGAAAATCAGCGCAAGCAGCAGCAGCGGAAAAGCGCTCATGGACCCAACCCCGGCGTTACGCCGGCATCTTACACGGATTCGGCGGCCCCGGCGGCCTTCCGCTTGTCGCGATAGATCATCCAGATGTTGCGGGCATAGATCGGCAGGGGCAGGCCCTGGCCGATCAGCAGCGGCCAGGCCTCCTGGTGGATGATATAGGCGAAGCTCAAAATGCCGCCCACCAGGCTGCAATACCAGAAGGCGATGGGGATGACGCTATGGCCTTCCTGTTCGCTCTTGATCCACTGGATCAGGAAGCGGATGCCGAACACCAACTGGCCCGCCATGCCGACGCCGACCCAAAGCGTTTCATACGGATTCGCCAGGGCGGTCACATAGAGATGGTGCAGATAGCCCATGTCACAATTCCCTTATGCCGGCGGGGCCGCGATGCCGGCGCAGCAGCCAGCGCACACCCATCAAATCGGCGCCGCTGACCAGCAGGCGGCCGAAATTGGTGTATTTGGACTGTCCCGCCAGGCGCGGGCGGTGGTTCACCGGCACGAAACGCACCTGCCAGCCTTCGCGCAGGGTCAGCGTGATCAGGAAGCGGTGGATGTGATCGAAATAGGGCAGGGCGATAAAGACTTCGCGCCGGAACGCCTTCAGGCCGCAGCCGGTGTCGGCGGCGCCGTCCTTCAGCATCCAGTTGCGGAAGGCGTTGCCCGCCTTGGAGGCCAGGCGTCGGCTGGCCGTGTCCTTGCGCCTGGTGCGCACGCCCGACACCAGCCCCACCGCCGGATCGGCTTCCAGAAGGCGCAGCAGCTTTGGGATATCGGCCGGGTCGTTCTGGCCGTCGCCGTCCAGCGTGACGATTATGTTGCCCTTCGCCGCCGCCACCCCGCTGCGGATGCCGCGGCTCTGGCCCAGATTGCGCGCATGGCGCAGCACGCGCAGGGCGGGGATTTCGGATTTCAGGCCGGCCAGGGCGTCGCCGGTGCCGTCGGTCGAACCGTCATCGATGAAGATGATTTCGTGCGGGGCTTCGGGTCCCAGGGCGGCCGCGATCTCGCGCGCCAGCGGCCCGACATTGGCCGCTTCGTCCTTGACCGGCACCACCACCGATAACGCCACGCTCATTGGGTCTACTTCCCGAGGGATAAGCCCGGCCTTATACAGGCTTACCGCCCCCCGGAAACAGAGTGGGGCGGCTGGGCGGGAAGCACATGGCCGAGAGCAAAAACGGGACGGAAACCGCGGCGGCCAAGCCCGCCAGGCGGTTTTTCCCCGCCGGCTTGCCAGGGACAATCGCAGGATTTTTGGGCCGTCACCCGCGGTCGATCCTGACCCTGCTTTGCTTGGTTCTGTGGCTGCCGGGCATTGTCAGCCTGCCGGGGCTGGACCGCGACGAGAGCCGTTTCGCCCAGTCGTCACGCCAGATGCTGGAAACGGGCAATTATGTCGATATCCGGCTGGGCCAGGTTCCCCGCTACAAGAAGCCGGTCGGCATCTACTGGCTGCAATCGGCCACCACCGCAGCGGCCGCGCCTTTCGTCGGCACGCAGCAGATCTGGACCTATCGGCTGGCTTCGCTGCTGGGCGCGATTCTCGCCGTCTGGCTGACAGTGTGGTGCGCGCGGAGCCTGCTGACGCCGGAAGCGTCTTTCCTGGCGGGCGCCCTGATGGCCGGGACACTGATCCTCACCGCCGAAGCCGGCATCGCCACCACCGATGCGGTGCTGCTGGCCTGCTCCACCGCCATGATGGGCGTGGTCTTGCGCCTCTACCATGCCGCGCGCAATGAAGAGGCGCCGCGGCCGGGCACCGGCCTGGTCCTGGCGGGCTGGGCCGCGCTGGCGCTGGGTATTCTCATAAAGGGCCCGGTGGCGCCGGGCCTGCTGGCGGTGACGCTGATCGGGCTCTGCGCCTGGGACCGCGAGTTCAAATGGCTGGCCCGCTTCCAACCGGCGCTGGGTGTGCCGTTGTTGCTGGCCATTGTGCTGCCCTGGCTGATCGCCATTGCGCTCGCCAGCGATGGCGCCTTCTTCCAGCAATCGCTGGGTAACGACTTTGCCGCCAAGCTGGCAGGCGGACAGGAAAGCCATGGCGCGCTGCCGGGCTATTACCTGCTGCTCTCTGCCGTCACGCTGTGGCCGGCCATTCTTTTCATTCCACCGGCCCTTGCCGCCGCCGTTCCGCGGCATCGCGAGCCCCTGATCCGCTTCCTGCTGGTCTGGGTTGCCGGCTGGTGGCTGCTGGTGGAAGTGGTGCCGACCAAGCTGCCGCATTATTTCATCAGCGCGGCGCCCGCCCTGGCGATCCTGGCCGCGGCCTGGATCACGGGCCTCGTCTCCTCGTCCCTGTGGCAGAAAATCGCCGCCTGGATTGCCGGCATCCAGTTCCTGATCGGCGCGGCGGGGCTGGTGGCGGCGCTGGTGCTGCTGCCGCGGCTTTACGGTTCCGGAGATATCACCTGGTTGTGGGGCGTGGCGGCGGTGGGTGCGATCCTGGCCCTGACCACGCTGGCACTGTTCGCCGGCGGCAAGCGCGGCTGGGCCGCCGTCACCGCTGTCATTGCCGGCCTGGTGCTGTTTCCCGCCATTACGGCGGGCGCAGGACCGCATCTCGACCGGCTATGGATGACGCGGCGGCTGGCGGCGCAAACCATCGCCCATGTCCAGGCCGGCGATCCGCCGCCGGTGCTGGCCGGCTATGACGAGCCCAGCATGCTGTTCGCTTTGGGCGCAAATCTGGGCTTGTCCGACGGCAAGGGCGCCGCCGACATCGCGGCGCGCAATGGCGGTTTGGCGCTGATCGAGGATGCCGAACGCGGCCCCTTCCTGGCGCGGCTGGCCGAGCAACAGGCCGACGCCACCGCGCTCGAAACCGTGCACGGTTTCAACTACTCGCGCGGCCGTGATGTGGCGGTGACGATCTATCGCGTCGGTCGCCTGAGCAATTAGAGGGCCGATTGAGGGCCAATTAAGGCAGGCCTCCCGAAGGCGTGCATCTCTTGACAACAAGCCCGCCTCTGGAAATATCGGCGGCGAAGGGATCGCGCGCATGGAAGCCGTAGGGGCTTTCGCCGTGTGCACCCTCATGAAGAGCGTGCCGGCCCCATGGGTCTTCAGGTAGCGCGCAATGCCAAGCTTCGTCTCGCAGAGGCGCCGCTCACCTCCGGCGCCCAGGCGCCTGCCTCTGCTCTGCCGGTCCGGAAGCCGGTCCAGCTTTTCCCCATCGGCGCATCCAGCCGCGCCTTCTATCGCCGCTTCTGGCCCGGCACCGGCGCGGCGGAATGGAATGACTGGCGCTGGCAGTTGCAGCGCCGTATCCGCACCCTGGATGATTTAAGCCGCATCTTCCGCCTGTCGGAGGATGAACGCGATGCCGCCGCCCGCCATACAGGGGCGCTGCCGGTGGGCATCACGCCTTATTATGCCAGCCTGATGGGGCTGGACGATCCGGCCGAGCCGTTGCGCCGCACCCATATCGTCTCGAGCGGCGAATATCTGTTCTCGCCGGGTGAAGATCCCGATCCGCTGGGCGAAGACCTTGACACCGTGGTGCCCGGCCTGGTGCATCGCTATCCCGACCGGGTCCTGTTCCTGGTCACCGGCACCTGCTCGACCTATTGCCGCTATTGCACCCGCTCGCGCATGGTCGGCAATCCCGGCGGCGAATATGGCTTCTCTACCCGCAATTGGGAAAAGGCGCTGGCCTATCTGGAAGTCCACACCGAAGTGCGCGACGTGCTGCTCTCAGGCGGCGATCCGCTCACCTTGTCCGACGACAAACTCGACTGGCTACTGACGCGGCTGCGTGCCATCAAGCATATCGAGTTCTTGCGCCTGGGCACCAAGATGCCGGTGGTGCTGCCCCAGCGCGTTACCCGCGGTCTTACCAGGGTGCTGAAGAAACATCATCCGCTCTGGATGAGCATCCATTTCACCCATCCGGCCGAACTGACGCCGGAGGTGGCGGAAGCCACCGCCCGCCTGGCCGATGCCGGCATTCCGCTGGGCGGCCAGACCGTGCTGCTCAAGGGCGTCAATGACGATGTGCCCCTCATGAAAAACCTGATGCACGGCATGCTGAAGAACCGGGTGAAGCCCTATTACCTCTATCAATGCGATCCCATCCGCGGCTCGGCGCATTTCCGCACCGGGGTCGATAAGGGGCTGGAGATCGTCGCGGCGCTGCGCGGCCACACCACCGGCTATGCCGCGCCCACCTATGTGATCGATGCCCCGGGCGGCGGCGGCAAGATCCAGTTGGCGCCCGATCCGGTGGCAGGCCGGGAGGGCGATTTCCTGCTGCTGCGCAATTTTGAAGGCAAGACTTTCAAATACCCGGACCCCGACGGCACGCTGGGCCGCTGATGCGCCCCATCTTCCCATGAAAATCGGGGTTACCTACGACCTGCGCGACGATTATCGCGCCTTGGGGCTTTCCGAGGAAGACACCGCCGAATTCGACGCCGAGGAAACCATCGCGGCCATTTGCGACGCGTTGCGGGCGCTGGGCCACAGGCCCGAACGCATCGGCGGGGTGGTGCCGCTGACAAAGGCACTGGCCGGCGGCAAACGCTGGGACTGCGTCTTCAATATCTGCGAAGGCCGACACGGCGTGTCACGCGAAGCCCAGGTGCCGGCGCTGCTGGAAGCCTTCGACATCCCTTACGTATTCTCCGATCCGCTGACCCTGGCACTGGCGCTGGACAAGGGTCTGGCCAAGCGGGTGGTGCGCGATGCCGGCGTGCCGGTGGCAAATTTCGCGTTGATCGACAATGTGGGCGATATCGGCACGGTCGATCTGCCGTTTCCGCTTTTCCTCAAACCCAATTCCGAAGGCTCCGGCAAGGGCGTGGATGTCCGTTCGCGGGTGGACGATGCCGCCGCGCTGGACCGCGTGGCGCGTGATCTGTTGGCGCGGTTCCGCCAGCCGGTGCTGGTGGAGGAATATCTGCCCGGCCGGGAATTCACCGTGGGGATTGCCGGCACCGGCGAAGAAGCGCGGGTGCTGGGCGTGATGGAGATCGTCCCGGGCGAGACATTCATCGGCCATGGCTATGGCCTGGAGAACAAGGAAGGATGGGACGGCAAGCTCACTTTGCATCGCGCCGTGGATGACGCCGCCCGCGAAGCCGCTGGTGTGGCCCTGGTCGCCTGGCGGGTGCTGCGCTGCCGGGACGGCGGGCGCTGCGATATCCGCCAGGGCGCCGATGGTCGGGCGCGTTTCATCGAGGTCAATCCGCTGGCCGGTATCCGGCCCGGCTATTCCGATCTCTGCTTCATCGCCGAATTTGAAGGCCTGACCTATCGCCAGTTGATCGGCCTGTTCCTCGACTCTTTCCTGCGCCGCCATCCCGAACTGGCGCAGAAGATTGCCGCGCAATGAAAATTCTGGTGCTGCATTCCGATGTTCCGCCGGATGCGCCGCCAGAGGACGAAGACACGCTGATCGCCGCCGCAGCGGTGGAGGCGGCGCTGAAGGCGCGGGGCTTTGCCGCCAGCCGCGCCGCGTATCGCAAGGACCGCGCCGCCCTGGCGGCGCTGCTGGATCAAACCGGGCCCGACATCGTCTTCAACCTGGTGGAAGGCATTGACGGCCTGGGCCGGCTGGCGCCGCAAGCGCCGCGTGCGCTGGCGGCGCTGGGCTGGCGCTTTACCGGCGTCGGGGCCGCCGCCATGGACCTCACCAATGACAAGCCGCGCAGCAAGGCGCTGTTGCGGTCGGCCGGGCTTGCCACGCCGGACTGGAGTGTGGCGCCCAACTGGGATGGGCTGGATGAGCGCGCCTGGATCGTCAAATCGACGCTGGAAGATGCCTCGCTGGGGCTGGATGACGGCTGCGTCGTGTCGGGACGCGCGGCAGTGATGGCGCGGGCAG
>DATFFI010000217.1:0-11211 GCA_035250225.1 Rhizomicrobium sp.
CTGGCTGATTGCGGTGACTGAGGCGCCGATGGCGCCGGCCTGGTACATGACCGGCGCGATGGTCTTCGGCCTGGCCGGCATGCTGGCGATGCGGGAAACCGCGCCGGCTAAATCTCGCGACTGATCGCGCTTTCGTGCCAGCGGCGCAGCAGCAGCCATTCCAGCAGGGAAAGGCCGGCAAAAATCGCTACGCCGGTGACGCCCAGCAGCGCCAACGCCGCAAAGAGGGTGGGGATTTCCAGCCGGTTGCCGGATTCCACGATCCGCCAGGCCAGGCCCGTCGCCGTGCCGGAGCCGGCGACGAATTCCGCCGTCACTTCACCGATCAAGGCGATGACGCCGCCGATCTTCATGCCGGTGAGAAGGTATGGCAGCGCGGACGGCAACTGCACCCGCCGCAGGATCTGCCAGCGGCTGGCGCCATACAGGCGGGCAAGATCGAGCAGGTTGAAGTCGGCGGACTTCAACCCCTGCACCGCGTTGGAGAGCATGGGGAAGAAGGCGATCATGCCGGCGATCAGCGCCAGCGCCAGTTCGATGCGCTCAAAACCCACCCAGATCAGGATCAAAGGCGCGATGGCCACCACCGGCGTCACCTGCAGGATAACGGCATAGGGATAGAACGCTTTCTCGGCCAGGCGGCTCTGGCTGAACAGGATCGCCAGCAGCACGGCGGCGATGAAGGCGCCGATGAAGCCTTTGAGGGTAATCAGCAGCGTCGCGCCCATGGCGGCGGCGAGGCCGGACCAGTTTTCGCACAGCGCGGCCAGGATGGCGCTGGGCGCGGGCAGGACATAGGGCGGAATTCCGCGCGCCGCCACGCTCCATTCCCACAAGCCCAACAGCGCCAGAGCCACGGCAAGCGGCAGGACATAGTCGAGCAGTTTCCTCATGCCGCACCTCTCAGCGCGGCAGAGACGTTCCGTTGGCAGTCCAGGAATTGCGGCGAAAGGCGGAAGTCCGGGGCGCGGTCCGCCTGCCTGGGCAGTTCGATGTCGCCGGCAAGGCGGCCGGGGCGCGGCGTCATCACCAGCACGCGTTCCGACAGATAGCAGCTTTCCGCCACGCTATGGGTGACGAAAAGTACGGTCAGGGATTTTTTGCTTGGCTCGCTACGCTCGCGGGCTTCCCGCCACAGCCGCAGCAGATCGTCATTGAGGGCGGCGCGGGTGATTTCATCCAGGGCGGCGAAGGGCTCGTCCAGGAGCAGCACGTCCGGCTCTGTCACCAGCGCCCGGGCAATGGAAACGCGCATCTTCATCCCGCCCGACAATTCGCGGGGCAGAGCTTTTTCAAAGCCCGACAGGCCGACCCGCGCAAGGGCGCCGCGCGCGCGTGTGTTGGCCTCATCGCGTGGCATCTTCTTCAAATCGAGCGGCAATCGCGCATTGGCCAGCGCATCCGCCCAGGGCATCAGGGTCGGCTCCTGAAAGACAAAGCCGATATCCGGCTTGGCCGCTGTCCAGGTGACGCTGCCGGCATCCGGCGCCAGCAGTCCTGCCACGATGCGCAAGGCGGTGGACTTGCCGCAGCCGGACGGCCCCAGCAGGGAAACGAAGTCGCCTTTGGCAAGGGCGAAGGAAAGGTCGTGCAGCGCCTCAACGCCATTGCCGAAGCGTTTTGAGAGGTGTGTGGTGGAGAGGAGGGCCGTCATATTCCACTTCTGTTACTTGCGTCGGACGGCCGCTCGCTCAAGCTCGCGGCGCTCAGGGCTCAAATCGGTCCACTGGACCGATTTGACCGGCTGCGCCGGTCGCCCTTCGCCTATTGGAAATTCTGCACGACCCGGCGGATGAAGCGCAGGTCATAGACATTCCGGACATCCAGGCCCTTGGGGTAGAGGCCCTGCGCCTGCATGGTCCGGTAGAATTCCTGCCAGCGCTTCTCGGTCATGCTGCCCAGGCCATAGGGACGGCCGTCGCGCGCCAGCACCAGGTCATATTGCTTCATCTTGGCAATGGACTGGGCGATGATGGCGTCGGTCATTTCCGGATTGGCCTTCTTGATCATCGCATTGGCGCGTTCCGGATTGCCATTGAGATACTGCAGCCAGCCGTCGCGGGTGGCGTTGACGAAGGCCTGCACCGCAGCGGGATCGCTGTCGATCCATTTTTGCGGCACCAGCACCATGTTGGCGTAGCCGGGATAGCCGTAATCGGCCAGCAGGAAGACCTTGGGCCGGAAGCCGGCCTGTTGCTGCACCGTGAAGGGCTCGGAGGTGAGATAGCCTTCCTGGATGGCGTTGGGGTCGCGCAGGAACGGCGCCAGGTTGTAAGTGTATTTGCGAATCTGCCGGTCGCTGAAACCGAAGCGCGCCTTGAGCCAGGGCCAGAAGGCCGTGGTCGAGGCCGACGAAATCAGGATCGGCTTGCCCTTCATGTCGGCGATGCTGTTGATGTCGCGCCGGGGATGGCTCATCAGCACCTGCGGGTCCTTCTGGAACACCGCCATCACCGCCTTGATCGGCACGCCCTGGCGCAGCATGTTCATCGCGATGAAGCTGTTGGAGCCCATGCCGAAATCGGCGGCGCCGCCGGCCAGCAATTGCGGCACATTCACCTCGGGTCCGCCCTGGATGATGGTCACGTCCAGGCCGCGCTTGGCGTACAGGCCCTCGGCCAGCGCCTGGTAGAAGCCGCCATGCTCGGCCTGGGCCTTCCAGTCGGTGACGAAGCGGATCTTGGTGGCGGCCTGCGCCGGAAGGGCGAAGCCTGTGAAGAGCGCGAGCGCGAGGAGCAGCTTTTTCATGCGGGCAGCATAGCAAATTTGCTCGCGCGCTGCCTCCTTATTGTCATTCCTATTCCGGTCCCCGCTCGCGCGGTGGAGGCGTAGGCTCCTCATCGCTGCTGCCGAACAACCAGCCGAACAGGCCGCCGCCGCGCCGGCGGGGCGGCGGGGGCGCTTCCGCCGCCTCCTCTTCCTGCACATGGAAGCCGGGCAGGCCATCGCGGATCGACGCCATGGCTTCGCCGTCCGCCGGGAAGCGGGTGTCGCGCTCGCTGAGGAAGAATTGCTCGCGCGACTCCTGCGGCGGCGAACGGTCCAGGCCCCGGACCGGCAGGTTGCGCTCCGCCGTCAGCATCACGTCCTTCCAGATCTGGGAAGGCAGGGTGCCGCCGGTGACGCCGCGGGTGGGGGAATTGTTGTCATTGCCCACCCAGACGCCGGTGACATAGTCGGTGGTGAAGCCGACAAACCAGGCGTCGTGGCTATCCTGGGTGGTGCCGGTCTTGCCGCCGGATTCGCGGCCTGGCAGGCGCGACGCATTGCCGGTGCCATACACCACCACATTCCACATCATCGCCAGCAGGTCGCGATTGACCTGGGCGTCGATCACCCGGCGCGGCGTGGGCGTGGTGCGCCTGTAATAGGTCCGGGTGCCGCCGGCGCCATCCACCCGCGTGACGAAATATGGCGTCACGGCATGGCCGCCATTGGCGAAGACAGCGTAAGCCGACGTCAACTCCAGCGGCGTCACTTCGCTGGTGCCCAGCGCTAGGCTGGCATTGTTGACCAGCGGCGAGGTGATGCCGACGCGATGGGCGGTGGCGATGACGCGGCCGATGCCGATTTCCTGCGCCAGGTTGACGGTGATGGTGTTGACCGAATGGGTCATCGCCTCGACCAGGGTGATGCTGCCATATTCGTTGGCGCCGAAATTGGTCGGGCGATAGCCGTTAATGTCGACCGGCACGTCATCGCGCCAATCCCAGGGCGAGACGCCTTGCTCCAGCGCCGCCAGATAGACGAAGGGCTTGAAGGCGGAGCCGGGCTGGCGCCTGGCCTGGGTGGCACGGTTGAAGACGGAAGAGGTATAGTCATTGCCGCCGATCAGCGCCGCCACGGCGCCGTCCGGATGCATCATCACCACCGCGCCTTCGCTGACCCGCAGGCGCTTGCCGCTTTTCGCCAGCGTCTTCTGCAAAGCGCGGCGGGCGGTTTCCTGCAGCTGCGGCTCCAGCGTGGTGTACACGATCAAATCGCCGCTGGCCTGCGGCCCGGCCAGGCGCCGGGCCTCGTCGGCGGCGGTGTCGAGGAAATAATTGCGCGCGTCCAGGCTTTCGCGATCGATCACCTTGGCAGGATGGGCGCGCGCCTCGGCGGCTTCCTCCGGTGTGATGGCGCCGGTTTCCACCATCGCATCCAGCACCCAGGTGGCGCGCTGCTGCGCCGCCAGCAGGTCGCGGCGGGGCGAGAAGACCGACGGCGCGCGGGTCAGCGTCGCCAGCATCGCCGCCTGCGCCAGTGTCATGTCGCGCGCCGAAACGCCGAAATAGACCCGTGCGGCGCCATCGACGCCATAGGCGCCGCTGCCCAGATAGATGCGGTTGAGATACAGCTCCAGGATCTGCTTCTTGCTGAGCGACTGTTCCAGGCCGGCGGCGTTCACCAGTTCGGTCAGCTTGCGCGAAAGGGTGCGCTCCTGCTGGGTATAGACGATCTTGGCGGTCTGCTGGCTGATGGTCGAACCGCCCGCCACCCAGCGGCCGGCTCGCAGGTTGAGCAGCAGGGCGCGCGTAAGTCCCACCGGATCGACGCCGTTATGGGAATAGAAGCGCCGGTCCTCCATGGCGATGAAGGCGGCCGGGACGTAAGCCGGCATCTCTTCCAGCTTCAGCCGCGCGCCGACCACGGCGCCGCGATGACCGGCATCGTTGCCTTTCGCATCCAGGAAGCTGAAGGCGATGGGCCGGTTGACGGCATAGAGATCGAGCCTGGGATCGAGCCGTCCGGAGAAGAAACCCAGGAATTGCGGCGCCAGATAGACCAAAGCGAGGGGCACGGCGATGCCCGCCGCGATGCGTGCCGTCCATTGGGTGTAGGGTTCGCCCGCCTTCACCCATTCGCGAAGGCGCGCCTTTATCTGTTCAACCCATTCCTCGGACATGGCCGGCATAGAGCACCGATCTTTGCGGCACTTTCAAGACTTTTGGGCGAAGCGGAAAACGGGAAAGAGGCTCAGGCGCTTGCGCCGCCCGTCACGATGGCAATCCGGCGCTATACCGGCTTGATGTAACCGGGGGCGGCATAGGCCGCCATCTCGGCGAAAAGCGCCGAAAGCTTGACCAGATCCTCGCGCTGGAATTCCAGCGGAAGTTCCGCGCCATTCTCCAGCATCACCATCAGGCCGGCCGAGCCATTGTCGCGCATCTGGGTGCGCACGCCGGTGACGGTGACCGGCTGCACCGGCGGATGCTGCTCCGGCGGCAAAGCGGAGAGGACTTCACCCAGATAGGCGCTGGCCGCGGCAATCGTAAGACCGGCGCAATGGGCCGAAAGCTCGACCGCATATTTCTTCCGGTCGGTGCCGAGGAAGAGCAGCCGCACGGCGCTGGCCTTGGGGTCGGCCTTGGCCTGCAGCACATATTCGAACCGGGGCGCGATCATGGTGGCGGCGGCCATGGGTGATTCCTTTGGTCCCGGAGAGTAGCGCAGAATGCGGCGCGACCCGCGGAGCGGCTCGAAATAGTCCCGTGGACTATTTCGCGCGCCGCATACCGCGAGCTTGTGCGGGCGGCCGTTAACAGCAGGTTTCCGGCTTTTCCCAGGCTTCAGGGTCATGCCATTGTCCGCCCATGAACTACAATGCCGCCCTGGTGCCCGGACGCGAATGCGGCGAATGCGTGCAATGCTGCCAGGTCCAGAATATCGACAAGCCCCAGGTCCAGAAGGCCTCCGGCGTGCTGTGTAAGCACTGCACCGGCGGCGGCTGCGCCATCTATGAAACCCGCTTCGATGTCTGCCGCGGCTTTCATTGCGCCTGGCGGCAATTGCCCAACCTGGACGACAATTGGCGGCCCGACCGTTCCGGCGTCTTCATCGAATTCCAGGTCCTGGACGGCGTCACCGGCCTGTCGCTGATGCTGGTGGGCAATCCGCTCAAGACCGTGCGCCAGCCCTGGTTCATCGATTTCGCCGCCAATGGCATTACCCGGAATGTGCCGCTCTGGATGACGCTGCCGGGCCCGCCGGGCCATGAGGGCGCCCAAAGCCTGATGAACACCAATCCCATGCGCCAGGCGGCCGCCACCTCGCGCGCCGGCCTGAAGGCGCTGCTGGAAGTGCAGCTCAGGCGGCTGCAGGCCTATCCCTTCAAGCCCTATGTGCCGAAGAACAGCGGCAACAATGTCAGTTCGTCGTTGGACTATCTCGGCGACGGCTGAGGTCGTGGCGGGCCGCGCCCTGTGGGCGAAGTTTGAGCTCTTGCCGCTGCCAAATACGGGCAACGGCACGAGTACATAAGCTCTCAACTCAACACAGAATGTCATGGCCTGGGCAAGCCGGGCCATGACAAATTGCATTTTGTCGGCAGCAGTTGCGCCGGACTCTTTTCAAAAAAGAAGAAGCCCCGCACCGGGGGGTGGTGCGGGGCTTCACTTGATGGCTCAGGTGATCGGGGAGGGGCTTACCGTCACCATTGCCCCAAGCTGGTTAGATACGGATTACGCCGAGGAAGCGGCCGGTCCAGGGGTCGATGCGCACCAGCACGACGCGGCCGAACCGGTCATAGCTGCGCACGACATACTGGCCGCGCATGAAGTGGGGATGGCCGATCCCGACAAAGCGGTGCATCCGCAGCGTGTCATAGACGCGATGGCGTGGGATGAAGGCGCGGCGCGTGTCGCGCCAATCGTTGCGCCAATCACTACGCCACTCATGACGCTGCTCGTAGCGGCCATTGTCGCGCCCATAATCACGGAAGTCGCGGTCGCGGGGCTGGGCGCTGGCAGAACCGAGACCCGCGGCGGTCAGAGCCGCCAGGGCCGCGGCAGCCAGAACGAATTTCTTGGCTAACATGGTCGTCTCCTGTAGTTCGCCGGAACAGCCTGATCGCCGTTCCATGGGGAGAAACTTAGGGGTGCGACCCTGAACCGGGGCTGGACGCGGTATTCATCCCGGGTTCATATCGTCAGGATTAGAAAAGGCCCGATGCGCCCGAGACTTGCCCTGCTTGGCCTCTTGCTCCTGGCGCCGTTTGCGGCGCCGGGCATTGCGCATGCACAACCTTCGGGCGCGCAACCCCTGGACCGCCTGCTGCCGGAAATCCGCCGTTCGCATCCCGGCCAGTTCCTGGATGCCGAACCCGGCGCCAGCGAAAGCGGCTCGCCGCGTTATCGCCTGCGCTGGCTGACGCCGGAAGGCCGTGTCATCTGGCTGGATACCGATGCGCGCACCGGCCGCGTCATGGGACAGGCGCCCGACCGTGACGGCTTCAGCCGCCGCGAGGAAGGCCTGCGCCCGGAAGCGCCGCGCAGAAATTTCCGCGGCTCTCCGTCCGGATATGAGGAGGATGAGGGTCCGCCCGGCCGGTTCGACAATCGCTTCGGCCCGCGTCCGGATTTCTGGGCTGAAGATGGAAGCATCACCATGCGCGAGGCGCCGCGGGCATTTGGCCGCGACCGTTTCAGCCGCGACCGTTTCAATCGTCCTGCGATGGGTCCAGGAATGCGTGACGGCGGCTTCGGCAATCGTGAGGAGTTCGGCGGCCGGCGCTTTGGCGGTGACGGGCGCGGCAATTTCGGCGACCGCCGCTTCGGCGGCGGCCGTGGACGTGACCGCGGGCCCGGCGAGTAACGGAGAAGAGCAATGCGTATTCTCCTGGTTGAGGATGACAGGGACCTGCAGCGGCTGCTGCGCAAGGCGCTCGACGATGCCGGCTATGTCGTGGACAGCGCCTTTGACGGCGAGGAAGGCCATTTCCTGGGCGACACCGAACCTTATGACGCGGTGATCCTGGATCTGGGCCTGCCCAAGCTGGACGGCGTCACCGTGCTGGAGAAATGGCGCAAGGCCGGCAAGATGATGCCGGTGCTGATCCTGACCGCGCGGGACAGCTGGAGTGACAAGGTGGCGGGCTTCGATGCCGGCGCCGATGATTATCTCGCCAAGCCTTTCTATACCGAGGAATTGCTGGCGCGGCTGCGCGCGCTTTTGCGCCGGGCCGCGGGCCTGGCCGCCGCCGATATCGAAATCGGGCCGCTGCGCATCGACACCCGCGCCTCCCGCGTCACCCTCAGCGGCAATCCGGTCAAGCTCACCAGCCAGGAATATCGCCTGCTGGCTTATCTGGCCCATCACCGCGGCAAGGTGGTGTCGCGCACCGAACTGGTCGAACATCTCTATGACCAGGATTTCGACCGCGACTCCAACACCATCGAGGTCTTTGTCGGACGGTTGCGCAAGAAGCTGGACGCCAATCTGATCCAGACCGTGCGCGGCCTGGGCTACAGCCTCGACGCGCCCGCCGAAGCAAAATAGTTTCGGACGTATGCGACTCAATTCGCTTGCCGCCCGCCTGATCGCCACGGCCGCGATCTGGACCATGCTGGCCTTGGTGGCGGGCGGCCTGGTGCTGTCGGCGGCGTTCCGCACGGCCGCGCTCAACAGTTTCGATGCCGGCCTGCGCGCCGACCTGGAGGCGCTGCTCGGCGCTGCCCGGCCCGATGCCGAAACCGGTATCCTGCTGGACGGCTTCCTCAACCCCGGTTTCAGCCGGGTCTATTCCGGCCGCTATTTCGACATCGCGCCGGAAAAGTCCGGCCAGCCCGGCGCGCTGGCATCGCGCTCGCTGTTCGATGCCGCACTGAAACCGGACTTCACCAGCCGCAGCGGCAATCTGGCCTGGGGCGAGGCGGAGGGTCCTGACAACCAGCATCTGCGGGTGCTGCAACAACGCATTATTTTCCCCGACATGACGACAGCGGCGCCGGAGGATTCCCGCGCCTATCTTTTCACCGTGGCCGGCGACATGGCGGCGGTGGATGCGCAGGTCGCGTCCTTCAACGGCATCCTGTTCTGGTTCTTCCTGCTCTTGGGCGCCGGTCTGGTCATCGCCATCTTCCTGCAGGTGCGGATCGGCTTGTTGCCGCTGCGCCGGGTCAGCGAAGCCCTGGGCCGCATCCGCGACGGCAAGGCGCAAAGCCTGGAAGGCAATTTTCCCAAGGAGATTGCGCCCCTGGCCGGCGAGCTCAACAGCCTTATTGCCCATAGTGCCGAAGTGGTGGCGCGCGCCCGCACCCATGTTTCCAACCTGGCGCATTTCCTGAAAACCCCGCTCTCGGTGCTGGCCAGCGAAGCCGATGCCGCGCCCCCTTCGCCGCTGGCGGATTCGGTGAAGCGCCAGGTCTTCACCATGCGCCGCCAGGTCGATCACTACCTGACGCGGGCCCGTGCCGCCGGCAATGTCAGTGCGCTGGGCAACCGCACGGCGGTGGAGCCGGTGCTGGCCGATCTCACCCGCGTGCTCTCGCGCATCCACCAGACCCGCGGCATCGAGATCGAATTCGAATGCCCACCCAATCTGTTCTTCCGCGGCGAGCGCCAGGATCTGGAAGAGATGACGGGCAATCTGATCGACAATGCCTGCAAATGGGCCAGGGTGGAGGTCCATGTCGCAGCCCGGCGCGAGGGCGCCAGCCTGGTGCTGGACATTGAGGATGACGGGCCGGGCCTGTCCCCGGCCGAACGGCAGAAGGTGGGAACCCGCGGCGAGCGGCTGGACGAAAGCGTGCCGGGTTCCGGCCTGGGCCTGGCCATCGTCCGGGATATTTCCAAGCTTTACGGGGGCTTTTTCGTCCTGGACGCGTCGCCCCGCGGCGGGTTGCTGGCCAGGCTCACCCTGCCGGCCATTACCTAGCCTATACACGGCGTTAACCCTGCCCCGCCTAATGTGAACGCAAGAAGCGGGACGCCCAAATTGCTGAGTGCGGACAGAACCGGATTGCTGAAGTCCTTCCTCGGGAGTTTGCCGGGGCATGTGGCTGCGCGCCTGGCGCAGGCGGTCGAACTCGACCGGCTGATGCAGGGCAAGCTGCCGCATGAAGACATTCTCACCGGCCTTCGGCCCGTGCTGCGCCGCGACTATCACAAGCGCACGCCGTCGCCGCAGCGTCTCTTCTGCCTGCCGTTTCAGGAGTTGCTCAGCTCCAGCCCGCGCAAGACCAAGCAGAAGGCGGTGATTGCCCGCACCAGCCTGACGCCGGTGTGGAACTGGATCAATGATGTGCTGCTGCCGGAAGAAAGCGCGCGCTTCGGTGTCGAGGCGAAGGCGCTGATCCTGCACCAGAAGAATACCGAGGTGCTGGCCCGCGCCGGCGAATTCTGGGCCGTTGCGCGCGCGGCGATGGAAAATGCGCTGGCCGATGCCAAGCAGGCCCGCATCGCGCTGAATGACGATCTGATCGTCGCGGATGCGGCTGAGATGTCCCTAATGATGTCGGCGGCGCCCGCGGTGCTCAAGATCCAGGCGCTGATGCCGATTCCCGCGATGATGACCGACGAACTGATGTGGGACTTGCGCGCCATCTATGACGATCTGATTGAGACCAATCCCGATGTCGCGCCCTATGTCGCGGTGGTGTCGATGAACCGGCTGGCGCGCCCCTGGGAAGGCTTGCGCCTGCCGCTGGCGATTGCCCGCCAGCATCGCGACACGCTGATCGCCCAGACCGATATGGGCCTGGCCGGCGAAATCCTTTTCAGCCGCCTCGACACGATGCAGGCCGAGATCCGCGCCGCCCGTCATCCCCTGTTCGATGCCGACAAGCTGCTCGATCAGGTGCGGCAATTCTCGGAACTCTCCGCCGCCGTCACCAAGGAAATCGAAGTGCGCCGCGACGGCGATTGGGGCCAGCGCCTGATCAAGGACCGCGTCGCGGTCGGCGTCGCGATGGAAGGCTTCATGGACCGCGCCCACAAGGAAGTCGCCGCCGCCCTGCCGATGCAGCGCGGGACCGGCAAGAGCGCCGATTTCAGCAAGCCGATCGATGCCGAAAAGCGTATTTTGGCGATGCGCTATGTCCGTCTGGTGGCGGGCAGCCGCAATTTCGCCGCCGCCGCTTCCTTTGCCGCCAAGCAGAAGGATGCCTCCGAGGAACTTTGCCTCCATCTGCGCCGCTACAACGAAGATGTGGTGAAGGAAATGCGCAATGGCCCGAACCGCGCCATTGCCGAAGCCCAGTTCCAGTTCGCAATCGAACTCACCGCACTCTTGTTCAGCGAGGAAGAAGCGGAACTGATGCGGCGCCGTGGGAAAGCCGCGCAGGCTGCGGCTTAAACTCTAACTACCCAACATTCACCATGGCCGGGTTGAACCCGGCCATGGTGAGTCTTGTTGAGTTCCGCTCTTGTTTTCCCGATGCCGAGCGCAAGATAGTGGTCGCCAAGCCCCCGTTCATGCGCCATTCAGGTTGCCGGCGCGAAGAATAGGGC
>DATFFI010000218.1:0-28811 GCA_035250225.1 Rhizomicrobium sp.
AGAAGAGCCGCGCGGGACAGGCGCTTCGGAGGGGTGGCGCAGGGACGGAACCACGCGCAGATACTGGCCGCCGGGATAGAGCAGCATCGCGCCGCCGCCGGGCGCGACCGGGTTGACCTGGAATTCCAGCCCGGAATCCACCGCCCATGCCGGACCGGCGAGGCAGAGCAGGCAGGCGCCTGCAAGCATGGCAGCTTTGGTGGAGCGCATCATTTTGCCCGGGTTCGACAGACGCTTTTAACCGAAGGAGGGGCCAGTCTCAATCCCAGTCTCAATCTAAGTCTTTGCAGCGTTTACCAAATGCCGCAGATTGGGGCCCACAAGTCCGCCCCCGGGCCGCTTCAGAGTGCGTCAGCCGGATCAGTCCGCCTTGATGCTGTTCAAGAGCTTGAGCAGCTGCGGATGCAGATGCTCATTGGCGCAGACAATCTGGTCGCCCTGCAGGCCGTCGGTGCGGCCGGCAAAATCGCTGACGATGCCGCCCGCTTCCCGCACCAGCACGATGCCTGCGGCGGTATCCCAGATATGGATGCCCCGTTCCCAGAAGCCGTCGAAGCGCCCGGCCGCGACATAGGCGAGATCGAGCGCGGCCGAGCCCATGCGGCGGATGCCGGAGGAGAGCGCCATCACCGCGCCGGTCTCGGCCAGCGAGCGGGCCTGGCCCGCCCGTCCCAGGAAAGGCAGGCCGGTGGCGAAGAGGCTGGGCGCCATCTCCTTGCGGGTGGCGACGCGCAGGCGCTTGTTGTTCAGGAAGGCGCCGCTGCCCTTTTCGCCGGTGAACATCTCGTCGGTGACGGGATTGTAGATCAGCCCGGACACCAGCTGGCCCTCGCGCTCCAGCGCGATCGAGATGGCGAAATGCGGAATGCCGTGCAGGAAGTTGCTGGTGCCGTCGATGGGATCGATGATGAAGCGGTGGGTCTTGTCCTTGCCTTCGACCCCGCCGCCTTCCTCGCCCAGGAAACCATAGCCGGGACGGGCCCTGGACAATTCCTCGACCAGGATCTGCTCGGTGCGCTTGTCGGCATGGGTGACGAAATCGCCCGGGCCCTTCTGCGAGATCTGCAGATTTTCCAGCTCGCCGAAATCGCGGATCAGCGGCCGTGCCGCTTTCTTCGCGGCGGCGATCATCACATTCATGGCGGGTGAGATATAGGCGGCCATGAGCTACTCGGCCCGCCGGATATAGGAACCGTCTTCGGTGGCGACGATGATCCTCTCGCCGGCCTCGATGAAAGGCGGAACCTGGATCTTCATGCCGTTTTCCAGCACCGCGCTCTTGTAGGACGGCGCCGCCGTGCCGCCCCGCAGCACCGGATCCGCCTCCGTCACCGCCAGCGTCACCTGCACCGGCAGCTTGATGCCGATCGGACGGTCTTCATACATCTGCACCAGGGTCTTCATGCCGTCCTGCAGGAACCGGGCCTGGTCCTCGCCGACGAAATCCACCGCCAGCTCGATCTGCTCATAGCTCTCCATGTCCATGAAGGTGAGCATGTCGCCGCTGGAAAAGAGGAACTGGAAATCCTTCTTGTCCAGATAGGCTTCATCCACCGCTTCGTCGGAACGGAAGCGCTGGTTGAGCTTGGTGCCGCTGGTGACGTTCTTGAGTTCGACCTGGTTGTAGGCGCCGCCCTTGCCGGGCTTGACCTTCTGGGTCTTCACCGCGATCCACAGACCGCCTTCGAAATTGATCAGCGTGCCGGGGCTGATCTCGTTGCCGGTAATCTTGGCCATGAAAAAGAAACTCCCGGAAAATGGGTGAAGGCAGGTTCGGCGGGTTCAAAGAGCGGGGGGGTCTTACCAGCCCGCCGCACAGAAGGCCAGCGGCGGCAATATTTGCCGACTAAGTGCCGGTTTTGGCATCAAATTTGACCGCAAACCGCCGCGCCAATTTGGCATTTCATTAAGTCGCGCGGGACTAGGCTTTGGGCGTCGCCTTGAGGTCCCCCCGATGAAATTCCACGCTCTTGCCGTCTGTGCCGCCGCCATGGCGCTTTGCGCCTGCTCCACCACCCTGCACCAGGCTCGTGACGAACAGCCCGCGCCGGTCTCGGGCTTCACGCCCATCGCCACGACCATGCCGTCGCCCGGCTTCTGCCAGGGCGCCGCCGCCAGCGATCGGCTGCGCGCGCAGCTTGCCGGCTTCGACGCCGCCACCGTGGATCGCGTCGCGCTGCAGAGCCTGCAGCAATGCCGCACCCTGCTGGCGGCCGGCGGGTACGGCTTCGAGCGAATTGCCGCGCGCTGATTCACTGGGTGTTAACACTGCCCGCAGGAGGAACTTCTCCTGCGGGCATTATTTTTTTGCCATAGCCATCCTTTGTGGGCTAAGCGCTTGTCACGGCCTTGTCATGACACTTGTCATGGCCCTTGTCATGACAGGGGGGCCGCTCAGATGGCATGACATGAACGCACGCATTTTTCTTTTCGGCATTTCGATTTTCTCGCTTTCGGCCTGTTCGTCTCTCAACAGCCTCCTGTCTTACGAAGAAGACACGCCGGCAGGGGCCGCAACCCTGCCCGAGGTGCCGCCGCCCGCCGCGCCGCAGACAGTATCCAACGAATGGTGCCAGCGCGTCGCCGCCTCCGACCGGCTGCGGGCCCAACAGGCCGGTTTCGATGCCGCCACCCTGGACCGCATGACGCTGCAGAGCTTGCGGCAATGCGCGGCGATGGGCGCGCGTTAAAGCAGCGCGTTGAACCGGCGGACAGCTTCTTGCGGACCGTCCGCATGCTCCCAGACACCGGCCGCCACCGCCAGGAAATCGGCGCCCGCTTCGACCAGGGCCGGCGCATTGGCGACGGTGATGCCGCCGATGGCGACGCAGGGCACCACCATCATCTCGCCCCACCAGCGCAGCAATTCGATATCGGCCTGGGTCTTGGGTTCTTTCGTTCTGGTCGCAAAGAAGGCGCCGAAGGCGACATAGTCGGCGCCGGCTTCGCCCGCTTCCATGGCCAGATGCCGGCTGTCATGGCAGGTGACGCCGACAATGCCGCCCGGCAGCAGCTTGCGCGCGTCGGCGTAAGCGGCGTCTTCCTGGCCGACATGGACGCCGTCACAGCCCAGTTCGGCGGCCAGGTCCGGACGGTCGTTGAGGATGAAGGCGGTGCCGTTGGCCTGCACGATGGGCCGCAAGGCGTCGGTGGCGCGCCTGATCTCGTCGTCGCTGACGCCTTTAAGGCGCAGCTGGAAGGAGGCGACATCGCCCCCCTTCAGCGCGTCTTTCAGCACGCCGGCGAAATCCGCTGGCGCGATACGTGGCGGCGAGATCAGGTAAAGGCGGCAATCGCTCATACTGGACAATATCCAAAAAGAAAGGGCGAGGAACCAGTCCTCGCCCTTTCATATCGCTTATGCGTAGCGGATCAGGCGGCTTTATCTTCCGACTTGTTCCACTTGCCGAGCGCGGCGTTGAAGTTCATCAGCGCGCGATGGGCGAACGCGTCCTTGCCGGCCTGGACGTTTTCGGGCTTGCCGCCCCAGGCCTTCTGCGGCGCGGCCTGCAGGGCGCGGCCATAGGAGAAGGTCAGCGGCCAGGGATTGCCGCCGATCTTGTTCATGGCATCCAGATGCGCGGTGGAATCCAGATCCGACTGGCCGCCCGACAGGAAGGCGATGCCGGGCACCGCCGACGGGGTGGTGCGGCGGAGCACGCGCAAAGTGCGCTCGGCCACTTCCTGCACGCCGGCCTGGTTGGCCGACTTCTTGCCGGCCACGATCATGTTGGGCTTGAGGATGATGCCTTCCAGCGCGACGCGCGCGAAGTGGAGCTGCTCGAAGAAAATCGTGTGCACCAGGGTGGTGACTTCCTCGCAGCGGGCGGCGTCATGGGCGCCGTCCATCAATACTTCCGGCTCGACGATCGGCACGATGCCGGCTTCCTGCGCCAGGGCGGCATAGCGCGCCATCGCCTGGGCATTGGCGCTGATGCAGCCATAGGTGGGGATACCGGAACCGATATCGATCACCGCGCGCCACTTGGAGAAGCGGGCGCCAAGCTTGTGATACTCGGCGAAACGCTCGCGCAGCCCGTCCAGGCCCTGGGTGACGACTTCGCCGGGAAAGCCGGGCATGGGAATCGGACCTGTATCGACCTTGATGCCGGGCACGGCGCCGGCGTCCTGGATCAGCTTGACCAGGGTGGTGCCGTCCTTGGCCTTCTGGCGGATGGTCTCGTCATAAAGGATGACGCCCGAGATATGGTTCTTCATCGCCACATCGGTGCGGAACATGAACTCGCGATAGTCGCGGCGGTTGTCTTCCGTGTTCTCGGTCTTGATGTCGGCGAAGCGCTTGCCGATGGTATTGTTGGATTCATCGGCGGCCAGCAGGCCCTTGCCGGGCGCCACCATCTTGCGCGCGATCTTGTTCAATTCGTCCAGATTCATAACCTTCTCCCGTTAGGCCTTAAGCGCTTCCACGCCCGGCAACTCTTTTCCTTCCAGCCATTCCAGGAAGGCTCCGCCCGCAGTCGAGACGTAGCTGAAATCGTTTTCGACCCCGGAATGGGCCAGGGCGGCGACCGTATCTCCGCCGCCCGCGACTGACAACAAATGTCCGGCCCTGGTGGCTGCGGCAACCGCCCGCGCCGCCGCCACGGTTCCGGCGTCAAAAGGCTGGGTTTCGAAGGCCCCGAAAGGCCCGTTCCAGACCAAGGTCTTTGTCACGGCCAGGCGGTTGGCGAAGGCCTTGATGGTTTCAGGGCCCACATCCAGCGCCAGGTCTTCGGGCCCGATTTCGGCCACCGGGACGGTCCGATGGGCGGCGCCGGCCTTGAATTCCTTTGCCACCACAACGTCCACGGGCAGCAGGATCGCCGCGCCGCTCTCATTGGCCATGTGAATGACGTTGCGGGCGGTCTCCAGCAGGTCGGGCTCATAGAGCGACTTGCCGACGCTGATGCCTTCGGCTGCCAGGAAGGTGTTGGCCATGGCGCCGCCGATCACCAGCGTCTCGACCTTGCCGACCAGATTTTGCAGCAGGTCGATCTTGGACGAGACTTTCGCGCCGCCCACCACCGCCAGCAGCGGCCGGGCGGGATTGGCCAGCGCCTTCGCCAAATGCTCCAGCTCGGCCTGCATCGAGCGGCCGGCCACGGACGGCAGCAGCCGCGCCACGCCTTCGGTCGAGGCATGGGCGCGGTGCGCGGAGGAGAAGGCGTCATTGACGAAGAGGTCGCCCAGCGCGGCGATCTGCTGCGAGAAGTCCTGGTCGTTCTTTTCTTCCCCGGCATGGAAGCGGGTATTTTCCAAGAGCAGCACTTCGCCGTCCTTCAGCGCCGCGACGGCTTTTTGCGCCGCCTCGCCCACCGTGTCGGCGGCGAAGGCGACGGGCCGGCCGACATGCGCCGCCAGCGGCTCCGCCACCGGCGCCAGCGACATGGACGGCACCACCTTGCCCTTGGGGCGGTCGAAATGGCTCAGCACCACCACACGCGCGCCTTTCCCGGCCAGCTCGCGGATGGTGGGCGCCTGGCGCGCGATGCGCGTCGCATCGGTGACCTTGCCGTCGGCCATCGGCACGTTCAAATCGGCGCGCACCAGCACGCGCTTGCCCTTCACATCCAGCCCGTCGAGATTGCGGAAACCTGCCATGACGTCACCCGAGCGATAAGGCGCCGGCGTAGGCCAGCGCGAAAAGCACGCAATTGATGGCGGTGTTGCGCAGCACCAGGATCAGATTGGGCACCAGCATCCGGCGGTTATAAGTGCTTGCCGCCACGCCGGTCGCCTTCTGCTGCTTCTGGATCCGGGCCGTGACGCCAAAAGCGAACAGCGACCAGGTCAGCAGCGGCACCACCAGCCACAAAGGCTCCTGCAGCCAGCCGAACAGCAGGCTGCCGGCCCAGTTGGGATAGATCAGGAAAGCCTGAAGCAGTCCGATCAAAGCAACTTGCCCATCGCCACGGCCGTGTCGGCCATGCGGTTGGAGAAGCCCCATTCATTGTCGTACCAGCTCATGACGCTGACGAAATTGCCGTCCATCACCTTGGTCTGGTCGAGCGCGAAGCTGGACGAGGCCGGATTGTGGTTGAAGTCCGACGAGACCAGCTTGTCGTTCACCACTTCCAGAATACCTTTAAGATTGCCGAGCGCGGCGCCCTTGATGGCGTCGTTGATCTCCTGCACCGAGGTCGGACGCCTGGCGATGAACTTCAAATCGACCAGCGAGACATTCGGCGTCGGCACGCGCACCGAGATGCCGTCCAGCTTGCCCTTGAGCTCGGGCAGCACCAGGCCCACCGCCTTGGCGGCGCCGGTCGAGGTCGGGATCATCGAAAGGGCGGCGGCGCGGGCGCGGTAAAGATCCTTGTGCATCGTGTCCAGCGTCGGCTGGTCGCCGGTATAGGAATGGATGGTCGTCATCATGCCCTTTTCGATGCCGACCGCGTCGTGCAGCACCTTGGCGACCGGCGCCAGGCAGTTGGTGGTGCAGGAGGCGTTGGAGACGACCAGGTCGTCTTTTGTCAGCGTGTCGTGATTGACGCCATAGACGATGGTGCGATGGGCATTGTCGCAAGGGGCGCTGACCAGCACGCGCTTGGCGCCGGCTTCCAGGTGCAGCGAAGCCTTTTCCTGGGAGGTGAAGATGCCGGTGCATTCCAGGGCGATATCGACGCCCAGATCCTTGTGCGGCAGCTCGGCGGGGTTCTTGACCGCGGTCACCTTCATGCGGTGGCCCGCGGCGGTGACGATATCGCCCTCCACCGTCACGGTGGCGGGGAAGCGGCCATGGATGCTGTCATAGCGCAGCAGATGGGCATTGGTGTCCACCGGACCCAGATCGTTGATCGCCACCACTTCGATGTCGCGGCGTCCCGATTCCACGATCGCCCGCAACACCAGCCGGCCGATGCGGCCGAAGCCGTTGATAGCAACACGCAAAGCCATTCCCCATCTCCTTCGCCATGGCCGGGCAGCCCCGCAGGGCGCGACCCGGCCAACCAACTTGTTCCTACTTCAACAAATCCCTCGCCATCTGGGCCGCGGCTTCCGCCGTGATCCCGAAATGGGAATAAACATCCTTGGCCGGGCCGCTGGCGCCGAAGCCATGCATCCCGAGAAAGGCGCCCTTTTCGCCTATATAGCGGTCCCAGCCAAGCGGGCAGGCCGCTTCTATTGCAAGGCGGGGCTGCGTTCCCAGCACGGTGCGGCGATATTGCCGGTCCTGTTGCTCGAAAAGCGTCCAGCAGGGCATCGAAACCACCCGGGCAGCGATGTTTTCGGCGGCCAGCAGCTCGCGCGCCTTGAGCGCCAGCGCCACCTCGGTGCCGGTGGCCAGCAGGGTGATTTTCGCGTCTGCCGCGTCCTGCAGGGTATAGGCGCCCCGGCGGCACAGATTTTCCCCGGTATGCCGCTGCCGCGCCAGGCCGGTGTCCTGCCGCGACAAGGCCATGATGCTGGCACGGGATTTTTCCTCCATGGCGATCTGCCAGCACTCCGCGGTCTCGACGCCGTCGGCCGGGCGGAAGACCAGCAGGTTCGGGATGGCGCGCAATGACGCCAGATGCTCGACCGGCTGGTGCGTCGGTCCATCCTCGCCCAGTCCGATGGAGTCATGGGTCATCACAAAGACCACATGCGCGCCCATCAGCGCCGCCAGGCGGATGGCGGGGCGGCAATAATCCGAGAAAGTCAGGAAGGTGCCGCCGTATGGGATGATGCCGCCATGCAGCGCCATGCCGTTCATCGCCGCGGCCATGCCATGCTCGCGGATGCCGTAGTGAATGTAGCGTCCGGAATAGTCGCCCGGCTTCACCGCGGTGAGGTTTCTGGTTTTCGTATTGTTGGACGGCGTCAGGTCGGCGGAGCCGCCGACGGTATTGGGCAACAGCGTATTGATCACCTCCAGCGCCTTTTCCGACAATTTGCGGGTGGCGCCTTCGGTTTTTTCCGCGATCAGTTTTTCTTTCAGCGCGGTCAGTTCTTTGCTTAAGGACGCCGGCAGGACGCCGCCCACGGCATCGTCGAATTCCTGTTGCCGGTCATGGCCGGCCTTGCGTGCTGTCCACTCCGCGAACGCTTTTGCGCCCCCTGCGCCGATGGCGCGCCACTGGTTGAACAGATCGTCGGGAATGACGAAGGGCGGCCAGTCCCATTGCAATTGCCGGCGCGCGGCCTCCACCACCTCCATCCCCGGTGCGTCGCTATGCGCCTTTTGCGTACCTTCGCGGCCCGGCATGCCGAAACCGATCACGGTGCGGCAGGCGATCATCACCGGCGCCTCGGCGTCTTGCGCGTCCGAGAGCGCGCGGAAAATGTCGGCGGCGTCATGGCCGTCACAGGCGTCGGTGATCCAGCCCGCTGCCTTGAAGCGCGCATCCAGATTGCTGGAGTCGGCCAATGAGGTGGCGCCGTCGATGGTGATGGCATTGTCGTCCCACAGCAGGATGAGATTCCTGAGCTTGTAGTGGCCGGCCAGGCTGATGGCTTCGTGGCTGATGCCTTCCTCGAGATCACCGTCCGAGGCGATGACATAGGTCTTGTGATCGACCAGGCCGTCGCCGAAGCGGGCATTGAGCAGCCGCTCCGCGAAGGCCATGCCCACGGCATTGGCGATGCCCTGGCCCAGGGGCCCCGTGGTGGTCTCGATCCCGGGGGCATGGCCATATTCGGGATGGCCGGCGGTGCGGCTGCCGACCTTGCGGAAATGCTTCAACTCTTCCAGCGTCATGCCGGGATAACCGGTCAGATGGAGCAGGGCATAGAGCAGCATCGAGCCATGCCCGGCCGAGAGCACGAAACGGTCACGGTCGGGCCAGGTGGGCTCGGCGGGATGGAATTTGAGGAAGTTCGAGAACAGGACGGTGGCGACATCGGCCATCCCCAGCGGCAGGCCGGGATGGCCCGATTTGGCGTTCTGGACCCCGTCCAGGGCCAACATGCGGATGACATTGGCAAGCCGGCGAACATGGTCTTGGCCTGGCGAGGGGCCAAGCGAGGGGCCAGGCGAGGGGGCGGGGGCGGTCATGGGTGGATTTCCGGGAAAGTGGCCCAATTATAATGCGGTTGGTTGACCCCGTTTCCGTCACGGGCCTAAGGTCCAACTGATTCAGCGGGGAGAAACCGGATGAGCCGCCTGGAATTGGCTGCGGACCGCCTCAAGACCGCCCTCGAAGTCCTGGAAAGCCGGGCCTCGGGCGCCCGCGACGCGGCCGCCGACCTTGAGAAACTGCATGCCCGCGTGGCCGAACTGGAAGCGGAGCGCGAGCGCCTGCTGACCCAGGTGGCGGCGCTGGAAGAAGAGATGGCGGCGCTGTCGGGTGTCACCGAGGATGTGGAAGAACGGCTGGACGGCGCCATCGGCGAAATCCGCGCTGCTCTGGCCCGCGCCTAGATAAAAGGAACGCGCGATGCCTCTGGTCAATGTGATGGTGAATGGCAGGAGCGACGGCCAGGAAAAGTGCGAAGCGTTGGTACGCTGTCGCTACCAACTCCGTCCGGCCGCGCGACCCACAAAAAGAGGCTGAACACGATGCCACTAGTAAATGTCATGGTGAACGGCAAAGCCTATACGCTGGGCTGCGGCGAGGGCGAGGAATCGCATCTCAAAGAACTCGCGGTGCTGGTCGATGCCAAGGTGCGCGAGGCGCAGAACATGGTGGGCAACCAGGCCAGCGATACCAAGCTGCTGCTGACGGCGGCGCTGCTGCTGGCCGACGAACATCACGATGCGCTGGAAAAGCTGGGCAACACCACCGAAACGGCGGGAACCTTGCAGGGTGAACGCGATAGCCTGAATGAAAAGGCGCAGGCGGCGGAAGGTCTTGCCGCCGATATGCTGGAAGCCGCCGCGGCGCGGGTCGAAGCCATTGCCGCAAGGGGTGCGTAAGCCTACATTGGGGGCGGACGGTTACTGCCTCGCGTCGTCAGGTTGCGATGCCCAGGGGCCTTAATTGTACTCATCGGGAGCTGTCCCTGGTCTGGACCCTGGTCCTAACCACATGGCGCCCACCTGCACTTGCAGGCCCATGAGATCCAATACCAACGCCGAATGCGGTGCCGTCCACCTAATCTCTAACCCCTCCGCCCTTCGCAACTTTTGCCGCGGTGCTCGGCTAACGCCTGCGCGCCGCGGCGTTGCTACGGGCACCTCCCCTTTGATTGCGCTTCGCGCAACAAAGGGGAGGCGGGTCTCGTATTTTGCGGTCGCCCTGGATTGAGCAGGGTGTCGGCGAGTTCCTGCTTGCTGCAACCGCCCCGGGTCTGAGTTAGTTTCCGCCGCATGACCAACGAAAAAGCCTTGCTGAGAAAAGAGGCGCTGCGGCTGCGGGTGCGGCTTGCGGCGGCGGCGCCGGATATTGCCGAGCGGCTGGCGGCGCATGTCGATGCCTTGCCGGTGAAGGCGGGCGATATCGTCGGCGCCTATCATGCCTTGCCGGATGAGGCCGAGCCGGCGCGGCTGCTGGAACGATTGGTCGAGCGTGGCGTGCATGTCGCTTTTCCGCGCGTCGCGGCCAAGGGCCAGCCGCTCGAATTTCATCGCATTCCCGATGGTGAGGTGCTGCATCCGGGGACCTACGGCATCAAGGAACCGGCGGCGCATTTCCCCGTCGTCCGGCCCGATCTGTTGCTGGTTCCGCTGCTGCTGTTCGATGGGCGCGGCCACCGGCTGGGTTATGGCGGCGGCTTCTATGACCGGACCATCGCGTTGCTGGGCGTGCCGGCTTTCGGCATTGCTTATGAAGGGCAGGGGATTTCCTCGCTTCCCGCCGAGGCGCATGATATTGCCCTGGACGGTATCCTCACCGAGCACGGCCTCAAGCGCTTTTCATGAATCTTCTTTTCATCGGCGACATTGTCGGCAAGCCCGGCCGCGACGTGGTGGTGGCGGAACTGCCGCGCCTGCGCGAGACGCTCAAGCTCGATTGCGTCATCGCCAATGGCGAGAATGCCGCCGGCGGTTTCGGGTTGACGCGCGCCATTGCCGATGAATTTTTCGGCATCGGGGTCGATGTCATCACCACCGGCAATCACTGGGCCGACCAGCGCGAGATCTATGGCGTGATCGAAGCCGAGGATCGCATCCTGCGGCCGGTGAATTACCCTCTGGGCACGCCGGGGCGCGGCGCCAATCTCTACAGCCTGCCGGGCGGCGGCAGCATCCTGGTGGTCAATGTGATGGGCCGCGTCTTCATGGACGCGCTGGACGATCCCTTCGCGGCGGTGGAACGCGAACTCTCCGCCTGCCCCCTGGGCGAAGGCGCCGACGCCATCCTTGTCGATGTCCATGCCGAGGCGACGAGCGAGAAAATGGCGATGGGCCATTTCTGCGACGGCCGCGCCAGCCTGGTGGTGGGCACCCACACCCATGCGCCCACCGCCGATGCACAGATTTTGCCCGGCGGCACCGCCTTCCAGAGCGATGCCGGCGCCTGCGCCGATTACGATTCCGTCATCGGCATGGACAAGCAGGAACCCCTGCGCCGCTTCACCACCAAGATGCCGGGTTCGCGCTATGCCCCCGCCACCGGACCCGCCACGCTTTGCGCTGTGTTTGTGCAGACGGATGCCAGGGGGCTGGCCAGCCGGATCGAGCCGGTGCGCGTCGGTGGCCGGCTGTTGCCGGCGCTGCCGAAGCTGTAAACGCTGCGGTGCCCATTTCACGAATCGCGCTTCAGACGTCGCCACGTCCAGAGCGACAGGGCGATGAGGCCGAAGACGGCATTGATGGCTGTCAGGAGCAGAAGCAGCAGGGCGGTGGCAATATTCAGATATTGCCAGTCTTCAAAGTCACAATTGCCGTTCGGCATTCCAAGAAGGGCGTCGCTGCTAACAAAGCAGAAAAAGATCGCCAGCAGCAGGACGAGCAGGCGCCAGGTCTCGGAAAGAGCGGACGGATGCGACTTTCGGGCCCATAGCTGCCAAAGGAACGTCAATAGCCAGGGCGCAAGCACTATCAGCTGTTGGTTCGGCGGGTAACGCGGAAAGAGATCTCCATCCTGCGTACATTGTTCGGCCCAGTAACGGCCGGCAGAGATGGTTTCCTGCGACGCAACGGCCGCCAGTCCACACGCGGTCAACGCCGCCAGGCGAAAGATGCGTTGCCCCAGGGACAGCATTCGCTAGTTCTTCTTCTCCGTCGCTGCCGCCGTCTGCTGCTTCTTCAACTCGGCATCAAACGACCGTTCCTGCGCCGCCACCAGGCGCTGGAATTCGCCCTTGACCACGAAGGGATTGGGCGCGTTCATCACCTTGTTCTTGGCATTCTCTTCCGCTATGGCGGCCTTTTTCGCCAGTCCCATCTGCTCGCCATGGGCGGCGAGCAGCACATCGGCCTCGATTTTCTTCAGCCGCGCGAAGCTCTTTTTATAGTCTTCGGCGATGGTGGGATATTCCTTGTTGTCCACCAGCGGATTGCCGCCCGTGGTCATCGAGCAATAGAAGACCGCATTGTGATCGGTGACGCCGTCCACCACCGGCATGGTCCAGTTGGTGCAGCCGGGCGAATGGCCGGGGGTGACATGGGCGGTCAGCACCACCCCGCCCAGCATGGCGGTGTCGCCATCCTTGATGACGCGGTCCACCGTGGCGCGGGGAAAGGGATTGGCGGCGCTGGGTCCGAAAGTGACGCGGCCACGCTCGATGATGGGCTTGTCGCCTTCGCTGATCAGCAACCGGGCGCCGGAGGCGCGCTTCAGCCGCGCCAGTCCGCCGGCATGGTCGAAATGGGCATGGCTGCCCAGGATCAGCCCGACATGCTTGATGTCGAAGCCCAGCGTCTTGATGTTGGCCTCGATCTGCGGGACCGATTCCGGCAAACCGCCATCGATCAGGATAAAGCCCTGCAGGGTGAAAATCAGCCAGGCGCTGACGCCGGCGGTGCCGACGTAATAGATATTGTCGATCACCCGGAACGGCTTTTGCGGCTTGTTCCATTCGATCCGCTGCCTGGCGAAGGGATCGGCCTGGCTGAAGGCTGGGCCTGCCGCCAGCAATGCCAGCACGGTGATGATCGCCGTCTTCCGCATGTCTTTCCCCCTGTTCGGCGCCAAAGGCTAACGCGGCGCGGGACGCCTTTCCATGGCCTTGCTGCTCAAGGGCCGCCGACATGCATCGCCCCGGTGGCGCTATCCATCCGTATACGATTCTCGTAGTCTGTCCCGTTGAGCGAAGTGCTGGGATTGTTGTAGCGCCGCTGCTGCAGCGCCTCGGCGCCGCTGACGCGTACGGGCGGAGGGGAAACGGCGCTATACGCCTTGGGATCGGAAAACGCCGAGGGATTGACCAGGGCGGTGATCAGGATGCCCAACGGGCCCGCGCCCGCACCGGGCAGGGCGAAAGGCGCGTTGCGGCGGTCCACTTCCGCCTGCCAGACCGGCGCATTCTTCACCTGCTTGCGCTCGTCCAGGGCCAGGGTCCGCTCGTCGCGATGCGCCAGCTTGGACGGCGGACAAGAGGCATCGGCATCGCGCCTTTCGATGCGGCAATTCTCGACATAGCGGCCCAGCGCGCCCAGGAGCGCGCCGTTGCCGCCGGTGGAGGCGGAGAGGCCGGCCGACGGCGCGGCATAGGCGGGCAAGAGCGGCGGCGGCATGGGCGCCGCTTGTGCCGCTGGCTGCTGCGGACGATCACGCAGCGGTCGCGGCTGGCGCGCATCGATGGTCACCGGCCTGGATGGCGGCAGGAAGAGAATCGTTTCCGGCTGCGCCAGTTCGCGCCGCACCGCGGTGATGGAAAACAGCAGCAGCGCGGCAAACGCGGCCTGCATCGCCAGCGTGCCCGCGATGCTGGGCAGCTTGTCCTTCCAGGAGGGTGCGGTGCGCATGGCCAGGCCCGCCGCTATTCCTGCGGTCCCTCAATCGTCAGTCCGCGTTTCTCCAGCCGCTCCAGCACGCCGTCCCGGCGCAGCAATTCGCGCATGTCCAGCAGCAGGATGGTCTTGCCCTTCTGGCTCAGGGCGGTTTCGATCGCCTGCACCGTGGCGGCGCTGTTGCGCGCGCGTAAGGTTGCCATTGTGGTCGCCATCGACCCGATACAATCCATCAGGTCGGGCCGGTCGCTGAGATTGGCCTTGATGGCGCGGATATCGCCCACCGCCCAGGCCCGCGCCGCGCGTTCGGCATGACGCGACTGATAGTCGATTTCATCCACCAGCTGGCCCAGGCAGACCATCTGCTTGTCCACCGGCAGGGTCAGCACTTCTTTGATCGCGTCATAGGCGCTGTCCTGCTTTCCCGCCTCCCTTACCGGCACTTCCTTGTCGTCGGCCATGTCCGCGATGCCCGGCCTGCCGGTCAATCCGCGCTTGTCGCGAAAATCGTTGGCGATGCGAATACCGGCGCGAAACGGCGAGTCGGTGCGATAGCGGTCTTCCTCGCGCCCCAGGCTGGTGCGCAGCGCGACGAAGCGGGCGCGCAGCTCGGGCGTCATCAGCGCTTCCAGCGCCTGGCCGCGCGGCAGGCTGAGGCGGTTGCCGTAATTGATCAGCAGCCAGATGCCGTCGCCGATGCCGACGGAGGCGCCGGCCGGCCGCAGCACCACCTTGGCACCGTCGATCAACTCGGAGACATAGTTCTTGTTCCAGTTGAGGTCCTTGGGCAGGGCGGGGATCGTGCCCAGGATCCAGACTTCGGAGTCGCCGCGCGCCACACGCCAGACGGCGGGCCCAGGACGCGCCTCGGCATGGACGGTTTCAACCTCGGCCCATTCTGGTGAGGACGTGGGGGCCGGTGGCGCCAGATCAGGCGTCTGAGCGGCGGCAGTGACAGGCAGGCACGCAACAACACAGGCGAGCAATTTCCGCATCCGGAAATCTCCCTTTGACAGATGTGTCTTGCTCCCGCGTGGAACTTTTCTACGACGGAAGCGGAACTTTTGCCAAGTGCGGTAGTCCCCCTCAAACGGCGGGGGCATCTTCTTTCAGGCGTTTCCGCCACCGCATGAAGAGCAATGCGGCCGGCGGCCACAGGATCAGGAATGTCCGTTCCAGCCGCCAGTAGTGGCCCGTCACCTGGCCCAGCAGATCGGTCGTGGCCCAGCCGATGCCGACGCTGAGCGCGCCTTTCTTGTGCTGGAGTATTTCAGCTTCTGTGGGGAAATCGCCATGGACGTTCCCCACAAGCGGCAACAGCAGGACAAGGGCGGGCAGGAGCCAGAGGATCGACAGCCGCTGCCGCCAGATCAGGACAGTCAGCAACAGTATCGCCAAGGGGATCACGGCAAAGTTGGCGAAACCGAACAGCAATCCCGCCAGCAGCCGGTACCAGTCCGGCGCGATAAATGCCGTGGCGCCGGTCATGAAGCGATACGCCTGGGAGATACCGACCAGCAACAGCACCGGCAGCGCCCATCCGAGCACGACCAGCGGCACCGGCGTCAGCGGGAACACCAGCCAGGGAAAGCGCGCGCTGATGGCGCGGAAGTCGCGCTGTTCCAGCATGGCCTTGGCCAGATTCTCGTCCTCGCCCAACAGGGCGCGGGCCCGGATTTCCGCATCGCTCTGGTCGAACCCGGCCTCGCGCTGGGCGGCGTAGAGGTCGGCGTAATGCTCTTCCAGTTCGCGCAGGTAGCGGCGGACATGGCGCGGCGCGATGCCGCCGCGGAGCAACTCTTCGCGCAGATCCTCAAACCGTGCGGACATGGGGGCTCCCTTTCAGCACGGCCTGGATCGCCTGGGCGGTGGCGGTCCAGCTGTCGGTGAGGTCGAAGAGGCGGCGCATCCCCCGGGAGGTCAGGCTGTAATAGACCCGGGAGCGGCCCTGGACCTCGCGGCGCTGGGACTTGAGGGCGCCGTCCTTTTCCAGCCCATGCAGGACGGGATAGACCACGCCTTCGCCGAAGCTGAGGGCGCCGCGGGACTGGGCCTGGATCGCCTGGACGATCTCATAGCCATACATCTCCCGCTCCTGCAGCAGCCTGAGGACCATCAGCTCCGGTACCCCGGCCATGAAATTGCTGTTTCCGCCCGCCATCGCCCATACCTTGGAACACAAGGTAATTAGATACCTCGGCATCAAAGGTACGTAAAGTGTCTGGCTTTCCGGGAGGCGTGGACAAGCAAACGCCGTCCCGAGAGTCCTGGGACGGCGTTTGTTATTTCAATGACTTAGGTATATATACCTTGGATAACTATGTATAGTTACGCCGCCAAGGTGATGGCCGCCAGATCGGCGGTATGGCTCTCGCCTTCCAGGGTGGCGGCGACGGCATGGACCACGGCGGCGATGCGGACCGCCGCTTGGACCTGTTCGGCGGTCATGCCGGCCTCGCGCAGGATCTTCTCATGGCTGTCGATGCAGACGCCGCAGCCATTGATGGCCGAAACCGCCAGGCACCAGAGCTCGAAGTCGCACTTGTCGACGCCCGGCTTGCCGATGACGTTCATCCTCAAGCGCGCCGGCATGGTCTTGTAGTCCGGCGCCGAGGCTAGGTGGGTGAAGCGGTAATAGATATTGTTCATCGCCATGATGGCGGCGGCGGCCTTGGCCGCGGCCAGCGCCTCGGGCGTGAGCCTGGGCGCGAACTCGGCCAGCAGCGCTTTGCTGGTGACCTCGTTGCGGGCGGCCAGGGCGGTGGCGACAAAGGCGCCGGCGCGCTGCTGTTCATTGAGCACCGGCTCCGCCGCCAGGGACGAGAGGTTGAGCTTCAGGTCCTTGGCGTAATCGGGCAGGCGTTCTTTCAAACTCTCGATCGACATGTGGGTCTCCTGGATAAGACGAAGTCCCCGCCCGCGTCGGCAGGCGGGGACTTGCGCGCCGCCGGCATTGCATTCGGCGGCGGGGAACGATGGAACGGCTGCTTACGCAGCCGTTTTGATGACCTCTTCGCCCTTCTGCCAGTTGCAGGGGCAGAGCTCGTCGGTCTGCAGCGCATCGAGCACCCGCAGCACTTCCTGGGGATTGCGGCCCACGCTCATGTCGGTGACATAGGCGAAGCGGATGATGCCGTCGGGATCGACGATGAAGGTGGCGCGCTTGGCGACGCCGGCTTCTTCATCGAGGATGCCCAGCGCCGTCGAAAGCCGGTGGTTGGTGTCGGCCAGCATGGCGAAGGGCAGGTTCTTGAGGTCGGCATGGTTCTGCCGCCAGGCGAGATGGACGAATTCGGAATCGACCGAAACGCCATAGACCACCGCATCGCGGTCCTTGAAGTCGCCGGTTACCTTGCCGAAGCCCGCGATTTCGGTGGGACAGACAAAAGTGAAGTCCTTGGGCCAGAAGAACACGATCTTCCACAGGCCCTTGTCGGACGCCTGGGTGAAGGGCTGGAAGGCGGTCTTGGCATCGCTGGACACCACGCCCGTGACCGAGAAATCGGGGAATTTGTCGCCGACGGTGAGCATTGCACGTAACTCCAAAATCTAGTTGAGAACACTTCTTAGAAGTATTCCAATATTTATGCAAGCCGAATTTCTGCCTGGCTCCGTCTTTGGCGGCCGCAGGAAAAAGTTAAGCCGAAATAGGGCGATAGCGCGTCGGTGACGACATAGGTAGCGCGCCGGCGCCCGGTCCTATGGCGGACATGGAAGACGTAAAGCGCCAGCGCGATCAGGGCGCAGCGCCAGGCGCATGTGGAAGGCGATCAGGCTGATGGCGACATGGGAAACGACAAGCGGCGTCAGCGCCAGTTCGGTCATTCAAAGCTCCCGGAAAATGCGTCTTTGCAACGCGCCGGGCCTGCGTTCGTCCGATTGCGGCGGCATGACCGAAGGGCTTGAAAATCCGGTCTTGCTCTGGCTAATCAGCCCGCAAATCCCAACCGAAATCGCCCCAAAATCGGCAACGGGAAACAGGCACCAGGAACAGGCAGATGGCCGGTCATAGTCAGTTCAAGAACATCATGCACCGCAAGGGGCGCCAGGATAAGGAGCGCTCCAAGATCTTCGCCAAGCTGTCGCGCGAGCTGACGGTGGCGGCGAAATCGGGCCTGCCCGATCCGGCGCACAATCCGCGCCTGCGCGCCGCCATCATCGCCGCCAAGCAGGAGTCCATGCCCAAGGACAATATCGAGCGCGCCATCCAGAAGGCGGTGGGCGGCTCGGGCGAGAATTATGACGAGGTCCGTTATGAAGGCCGCGGCCCGGGCGGCGTCGCCCTGATCGTCCAGGCCCTGACCGACAATCGCAACCGCACCAGCGCCGATGTGCGCGCCGCCTTCAGCAAGTATGGCGGGCAGATGGCCGAGAATGGTTCGGTCAGCTTCATGTTCGACCATGTCGGCGTCATCGCCTATCCGGCCGACAAGGGCAGCGAGGATGCGATGCTGGAAGTGGCGCTGGAAGCCGGCGCCGATGAATGCGTCTCCTCCGAAGACGGCCATGAATTCATCGCTTCGATCGAGAATTACGCCGCGGTGCGCGACGCGCTGGAAGCCAGGCTGGGGGCGCCGGCCTCGGCCGCCATCACCTGGCGGCCCAAGACCAGCGTCGCGGTGCCGGACGATGCCGGCGAGACGCTGGTCAAGCTGATCGACGTGCTCGACGACCATGACGATGTGCAGAACGTCTATGGCAATTACGAATTGTCGGACGCCTTGATGGCGAAGCTCGCCGGCTGATTTCGCGGCGTCATGCAGCTGGGGAGGACAATTTTATGCGCGTTAGTCCACACCTTTGCTTTGATGGGCAGTGCCGAACGGCCTTCGCGGCCTATCAGGAGATTTTGGGCGGTACGATCCAGACGATGCTCACCTATGGCGAGTCGCCCATGGCGGCTCAGGTGGAGCCGAACTGGCACGATAAGATCGTCCACGCCACAATGCTGCTGGGAGAGTTTGAACTTACCGGCGTCGATCTTCTCCCCCAGGATTATCGGAAGCCACAGGGTTTCTCTGTCACCCTGACAATTGAGGGTCATGCCCGGGCTACCCGGATCTTCGACGCGTTGGTCGAAGGCGGGTCCGTCCACTTCCCCTTTCAGCGCACATTCTGGTCGCCTGGCTACGGCATGCTGATCGATCGGTTCGGGGTGCCCTGGGAAGTGAACGCTGCCGATCCCGCAGTTCCTGCCTGAGAGCGGGCTTTGAAGCGAACTAGCGGGCCTTCAATGTCCCACCCGGCGGCACGATATTCTTGCTGCGGCCCGGATTGATGGTCAGGGCCGGGCTGGAGAGCATGCCGCTGCCGATGGCGATGCCAGAGTCTTCCGGCAACTTGATGTCATCGCGGATCGCCAGCTTCACGTCCACGGCATAGTCGCGGCCGTTGAGCTGGAGACTTTCCACCGTTCCGACCTTGACGCCGCCGATGCGGACATCGGTGCCCGGCTTGATGCCGTCGGCGCTCTTGATGCGGGCGCTCATTTCATAGCTGGAGAGGCTGCCCGTCCCGGTTTGCCACAAAAGAAACATGAGAAATCCCACCGCCAGGACGATGACGGCGGCGCTGAGCAGGGTCTCGAAAATTCCGGCGCGTTGCATGGCCACAAGCTACAAGCGGGCCTGTGAAATATAAATAGCCATCGGGCCGCAGCCCCTTATAGTTGTCCGCATGCATGAATTTTCGCCCCTGATCGCCATCCTGGTGGCGGGCCTCGGCCTGGCCTTTGTCTTCGGCACGGCGGTGCAGCGCCTGAAGCTGCCGCCGCTGGTGGGCTATCTTTTGGCCGGCGTCGTGGTCGGCCCCTTCACGCCCGGCTTCGTCGCCGACACCCACCTGACGCAGCAACTGGCCGATATCGGCGTCATCCTGCTGATGTTCGGCGTCGGCCTGCATTTCAAGCCCCGCGACCTTCTGGAAGTCAAAGGCATCGTGGTGCCGGGCGCCATCCTGCAACTGGGCCTGATCGCCGGGCTGGGCGTCGGCGCCGGCCTGCTCTTCGGCTGGCCCTGGGGGCAGGGCCTGGTCTTTGGTTTGTGTCTGTCCGTCGCCTCGACCGTGGTGGTCTTGAGGGCGCTGCAGGACCGCCGCCTGATGGAGACATCCCAGGGCCGCGTCGCCATCGGCTGGCTGGTGGTGCAGGATATTCTGGTGGTGCTGGTGCTGGTGGTGCTGCCGCCGATTGCGGCGCTGCTCAAGGGCGGCGACCTGAATTACGCCTTGCTGGCGCGCGAGCTGGCCATCACCTTCGGCAAGCTGGCGGTCTTCGTCCTGCTGATGCTGCTGGTGGGAAGCCGCGTTATCCCGGCCATGCTGCATTACATCGCCCATACCGGCAGCCGCGAGCTGTTTCGCCTGGCGGTGCTGTCGGTGGCGCTGGGCGTCGCCTTCGCCGCCTCGGCCCTGTTCGGCGTTTCCATCGCGCTGGGCGCCTTCTTCGCCGGCATGATCCTGGCGGGCTCGCAGCTGTCCCAGCGCGCCGCCGAGGAATCGCTGCCGCTGCGTGACGCTTTCGCGGTGCTGTTCTTCGTCTCGGTCGGCATGCTGTTCAATCCGCGGATCATCGTCACCGAGCCGGTGATGCTGCTGATCACCGGCGGGTTGCTGGTGGTGGGCACCATCGCCGTCTTCCTGCTGCTGCGCGGCTTCGGCGTCAAAAACGCCAGCGCCGCCATCATCGCCATCGCCCTGGCCCAGATCGGCGAATTCTCCTTCATTCTGGCCGATCTCGGCATCCAGCTGGGCGTGCTGCAGCCGGCGGCGCGCGACCTGATCCTGGGCGCCTCCATCCTGTCGATCCTGATCAATCCGCTGCTGTTCGGGCTGGTGGCGCGGCGCGAGGATGTCGCCCGCGAACCGGAGCGGCCGCGGCCCGCACCCGAGCCCACGGGGCTCCGCGATCATGCCGTGGTGGTGGGCTATGGCCGCGTCGGCAAGCTGATCGCCGATGGCCTGACCGGGCAATTGCCGCTGGTGGTGATCGAGGAAGGCGCGGTGGGCAAGCCGGGCATCGAACATATCCGCGGCAATGCCGCCCAGGACGAGGTGCTGGCGGCGTCGAACCTGAAAGCCGCGCGGCTGCTCTTCGTCGCCATTCCCCAGGCCTTCGAGGCCGGCCAGATCGTGCAGCAGGCGCGGCGCGCCAATCCCACACTGCCGATCATCGCCCGGGCCCATTTCGACGCCGAGGTCGATCATTTGCGCAAGCTGGGCGCCACCCAGGTGGTGATGGGCGAGCGGGAAATCGCGCTCGCCATGCTGGATTTCGCCCAAAAAAGTTGAAGGCGCGGCGAGCTTGGGCGGGTTACCTTCACGGCCTTGATGGGAAGGCTGGCAGGGATTTTGCGGCGGCAATGTGTAGGACGCCGCCAATTCACTTGCGGCATGCGTTCGGGATCGGTATTTAAGAGAACAATAGATGAACAAACTTACTTTGGGAGTTCGCACCAATAGCGCAGATTTAGCCCTTGGAGGCTTTGCTAACGGGGGAAATGGGGTCTCCTATCCAGCTGATATTTAAAGGCTTTAACAGATCGGCATGGCGAAACTGTCATTGCGGAACCGCTTTGCGCTCGTTGACATTCTGTACATACAATGTGTATATACGTAGCATCTGACGGCAGGCATAAGGAGTAACTCATCATGGCAATGGCAACTACCAAGCCAAGGCCGAAAACAACCCGTCCGGCACAGGATGCGACGATCAATGTCCGCGTCTCTACGATGACGCGCGACCTGATTGATAACGCGGCGAACATCCTTGGCAAAACCCGAACCGATTTTATCGTGGAGAGTGCGCGTAAGCACGCTATCGACGTGCTGCTGGATCAGCGCTTCTTCCCGTTAGGGTCAGAAGAATACGAAGCATTTGTAACCGCATTAGACGCGCCTCCGGCGCCCAACGAGAAATTGCGTAAACTTATGCAGAGTAAGGATCCGTGGCAGCCGAAATAATCTCACTGCCAACGGCGCCAGAGGCTGTTTTATCGGCTCCGGCGCCGATTACGGATCAGCACGACTTTTCGACATTCGATTGTGGAAAGCCGCCGCTTAACGACTGGCTCCGGTACCGCGCTCTGCGGTCCGAGGGCCGGTCGGCGCGCGCCTATGTTGCTGCTGTCGGCAAAATAGTTGTCGGCTACTACTGTCTTTCCGCTGGTGCCGTCATAACAAAGGATGTGCCCGGTAGTATCCGTCGCAATATGCCCAACCCCATCCCTGTGATGGTGCTTGGCCGTCTTGCGGTGGATAAGCCGCATCAGGGACACGGACTCGGCCCTGCGCTTTTGAAAGACGCGCTCCGGCGCGTCCTAAGCGTCTCAGGAGAAGTTGGCGTACGCGCCGTCATGGTGCATGCAATCGACAATGACGCCGTCGCGTTTTACGGGACGTTCGGCTTCAAAGCGTTCCCGTCCGACTCCCGTACCCTCTTTCTTTCCGTCTCGGACATCGTGAAGGCTATCGCCTAGCGAGAAATTCAACTGCCGCACCACCTAGGAATGACCCGAACATAAAGGGTACAAACGGGCCATGAGCGGGACGATTCGCATCCCCACCCGAATTTTGGGTCTGGACCCTGGCCTTTCGGCCATGGGTTGGGGCGTGATTGAGGTCACCGGCTCCCGCCTGGCCCATATCGCCCATGGCGTCATCGCCACCAAGCCGGCCCTGGGGCTGGGGCTGCGGCTGATGGAATTGCACCGCATGCTGGCCCTGGTGATTGCCGAACATGGTCCGGCGTCCATCGCGGTCGAGCAGGCCTTTGTCGCCAAGGACCCGGTGGCGGCGCTCAAAATCGGCCATGCCCGCGCTGTGGCGCTGCTGGCGGCCGCGCAGGCGGGGCTGGAGATCGCCGAATATGCCCCCAACCAGATCAAGAAATGCGTGGTCGGCGCCGGCCATGCCGGCAAGGAGCAGGTGCAGTTCATGGTCAAGCGACTGCTGCCCGCCTGCGGTGTCACCAAGGCGGACGCCGCCGATGCGCTGGCCGCGGCAATAGCCCATGCGCATCTGTCGACCACCCGTGCCCGCATGATGGCTTCATTATGATCGGCAAGCTGACAGGCATCGTCGACAGCATCGCCGAGGATGCGGTGATCCTGGATGTGAATGGCGTCGGCTATCTGGTGCAGTGCCCGTCTTCGACCCTGTCGCGGCTTTCCGTCGGTGCGCACGCCTCGCTGATGATCGAGATGAAAGTCTCCGAAGACGCCATCCGGCTTTACGGCTTCGTTTCGGCGGAAGAACGCGAATGGTTCCGGCTGCTGCAGACGGTGCAGAGCGTCGGCTCGAAAGTGGCGCTGGCGGTGCTTTCCACGCTGTCGCCGCGCGACCTGCAGCGCGCTTTGGCATTGGGAGACAAGGCGATGATCGGCCGCGCTCCCGGTGTCGGGCCCAAGCTGGCGTTGCGCATCACCACCGAACTGAAAGACAAGGCGCCGGCCATGATGCTGCGGGGCGATGCCGGCGAAGCGCCTGTCGCCGCCGTTGCGCCGCGCGGGCCCGAAGCCGATGCGGTGGCGGCCCTGCTCAAGCTGGGCTATTCCGAAAGCGTCGCCGCCACGGCGGTGGCGCGGGCCGCCAATGATCTGGGAGAAGCGGAGGCCGGCGCCCTGATCCGTGAGGCGCTCAGGAATATGGGCAAGGCATGAGCCAGGGCACAACGAAGGCGAGCAGCATCACCACGCCGGAGCGCATCTTGTCTCCTGACAAGGCAGGGGACGATACGCTGGAAGCATCCTTGCGGCCCAAGCGTCTGACCGATTTTGTCGGCCAGCGTCAGGCCTGCGAAAATCTTTCCATCTTCATCGAAGCGGCCAAGGCGCGCGGTGAGGCGCTGGACCATGTGTTGTTCTCAGGTCCGCCGGGCCTGGGCAAAACCACCCTGGCACAGATCGTGGCGCGCGAGCTGGGCGTGAATTTCCGCTCCACTTCGGGTCCGGTGCTGGCCAAGGCCGGCGATCTTGCCGCCATCCTCACCAATCTGGAGCCGCGCGACGTTCTCTTCATCGATGAGATTCATCGCCTCAATCCGGCGGTGGAGGAAATTCTCTATCCCGCAATGGAGGATTTCGAACTCGATCTGGTGATCGGCGAGGGGCCTTCGGCGCGCTCGGTGAAAATCCAGCTGGCGCCGTTCACCCTGGTGGGCGCCACCACCCGTTCCGGACTTTTGGCCCAACCCTTGCGCGACCGTTTCGGCATTCCGGTGCGGCTGGATTTCTACAAGCCCGAGGAATTGCTCTCCATCGTGGCGCGCGGCGCCCGGGTGCTGGGCTTCGACCTGACGGAAGACGGCGCGCGCGAGATTGCCTCGCGCGCCCGCGGTACTCCGCGCATCTCCGGCCGCTTGCTCAAGCGGGTGCGCGACTTCGCCGCCCATGGCAAGAAAGCCACCGTCGATGCCGCCACCGCCGATGCGGCGCTGAACCGGCTGGAAGTCGATACCCGCGGCCTCGATGCCTTCGACCGGCGCTATCTGTCGCTGATTGCCGAACAGTTCAGCGGTGGTCCGGTCGGTATCGAGACCATCGCCGCGGCGCTGGGCGAGGCGCGGGATTCCATCGAGGATATTATCGAGCCTTACCTGATGCAGCAGGGCTTTGTGCAGCGCACGCCGCGCGGCCGTGTGCTGGCGTCGGCGGCTTACGGCCATCTGGGCCTGAACGTGCCGGCGCAGGGCGCGGTGCAGACCGGTCTGTTCTCCGGCGAGGAAGAATGACGGCAAGCGCGCTGAAGGGCCTGGGCCACTTTGACGGCAAGGTGCATCACCTGCCCATCAGCGTCTATTACGAGGACACCGACCTGTCGGGCTTCGTCTATCACGCCAATTACCTGCGTTTCATGGAGCGGGCCCGCACCGAATTCTTCCGTCTGGCCGGCGTCACCAAGATGGCCGACCTCGAGGCCGAGGACCCGGTGGCCTGGACCATCCGCCGCGCCGATCTCGATTTCCGCAAACCGGCCCGGCTGGACGACCAGCTGACGGTGAAAACCGTGCTCACCGGCATTTCCGGGGCCCGCATGACGGCCACGCAACAGATTTTCCAGGGCGATGTGATGCTGGTGGAGGGCCGGATCGAAGCCTGCATCATCACGTTAACGGGCAAGCCCCGAAGGCTGCCGGAAACCGTCCGTAAACTTCTGACCCCCTTTCTTTACGAGCCCCCACTTTCTTTACGAGACTAAGTCCTGAGCCCTATTGTCAAACTTCGGCCCTGATTTCCCGGCCCCTTGCCGCATAAGCGGCGCTTTTACGCGCGAAGGTCCCTCGCATGATGTCCCGTTTTGCTGCTTTCCTTCTCCTGTTCCTGCTTGCCGCGCCCGCCTTCGCCCAGGCCCCGCCGACCGCCGCCCCTACGCAAGCGGTGCAGACCGAGGTCATGGCCGCTCCCGAAGGCGTGATCGACGCCAGCGGCGAGGACGCCGGCCCCACCGGTATCGCCATCATCGATACCTTCCTGCGCGCCGACATCGTGGTGCAGTCGGTGATGGTGCTGTTGCTGCTGGCCTCGCTCTGGTCCTGGACCATCATCTTCAACAAATCGATCGCCATCTCCGGCCTCAAGCGCAAGGCCAAGAAGTTCGAGAAGGTCTTCTGGTCGGGCCAGTCGCTGGACGAGCTCTACCAGCAATTCGCCAGCAGCAACGACCATCCCATGTCGGCGGTGTTCGTCTCGGCCCTGCGCGAATGGCGCCGTGGCTTCGAGGGCGCGCCCTTGCGCGAATCCCAGCTGTCCGGGATCAAGGAGCGCATCGAAAAGGCGATGAACGTCACCATCCTGCGCGAGACCGACGGGCTGGAGCGCCATCTGGGCCAGCTCGCCACCATCGGCTCGGTGACGCCCTTTGTCGGCCTTTTGGGCACGGTCTGGGGCATCATGAACAGCTTCACCGCCATCGGCATCCGCCACGACACCTCGCTGGCCGCGGTGGCGCCGGGCATTTCCGAAGCCCTGTTCGCCACCGCCGCGGGTCTCTTCGCCGCCATTCCCGCCGTTATCTTCTATAACCGCTTCGTGGCCGAGATCGGCCGCTACACCAACCAGCTCGACGCCTTTGCGGATGAATTCTCGGCCATCCTGTCGCGCCAGCTGGATGAGAAGGCGCGCTGATGGCAGGCGGTCTTCTTTCCACGGCTTCCCGGCGGCGCGGCCGGATGAAGCGCGGCGCCATGTCGGAAATCAACGTCACGCCCTTTGTCGATGTGATGCTGGTGCTGCTGATCGTCTTCATGGTCACCGCGCCGCTCCTGACCGCCGGTGTGCCGGTGGACCTGCCCAAGACCCGCGCCCCGGCGCTGGGCCAGGACCGCGAGCCGCTGTCGGTCACCGTGGCGCGCGACGGCACCGTCTTCCTGCAAAAGCTGGCGGTGCCGCTGGACGAATTGGTGCCCAAGCTCACCGCCATCGCCGGCAACGGCTATAACCAGCGCATTTTCGTCCGCGGCGACCAGACCGTGGATTACGGCAAGGTGATGGAAGTGATGGGATTGCTTTCCGCCGCCGGCTTCACCCGTATCGGACTTGTCACCGATGTCGCCCGCCCAGAGCCAAAGCGCTAGGCAAAAATCCTGGCCGGCGCGCCGGCCGCCGACCACGGCAGCCGGAACGCCCTATGGCATTCCCGCGTCGCTGGTTCTGCACGGCCTGGCCGTCATCGCCCTGCTGTTCGCCTTTCGCGGCGTGGTGCCGCCGGGCGAGGCCAACATGGTGCCGGTCGACCTGATCACCATCGCGGAGGAAACCAACGTCGCCGCTGCCGCGCCGCCGGAGCCGCAACAGGAAACCATCGAACGTCCACCGCTGGAGCCGATGGCCGCGCCGCCCGAGCCTGAGATCGCCGAGCCCGCGCCCATCGACGTCAAACCGCCGGAAATCAAGATTGCCGAGCCGCCGCCCAAGCCCCAGCGCGAGAACAACGACATCAATGCGTTGCTCAATCAGCTGACAAAGCCCGAGCCGCGCAATGCCCGCCCCGCACCGCGCGCCCAGGAAACCGTGGGCGCCGGCAATGCCGCCACCGCCGGCCTGGCGGATGCGCTGCGCAACGCCATCGGCGCCTGCTGGAATCCCATTCCCGGCGCGCCCAATCCGGCCGATCAGATCGTCACCTTCACACTGCAGCTCAATCGCGACGGCACCGTGGCGCGCGTGGAAGCACAGACGCGGGGCGGCAACAGCTATACGGCGGCGGCGCGGTTGGCGGCGGAACGCGCCATCTATGGCTGCCAGCCCTATAACACGCTGCCGGCCAATCGTTACAATGAGTGGCGGGATTTCACATTGCGGTTCGACCCACGCCAAATGCAATAGACTGCAACAGTTGCTTCGTCCGGACGTTTCGTGTGTTTGAGGGGAATGGAGAGCGTCATGAAAAGATCGTTCCTGGTTTTCGGCGCGCTTGTCAGTGCCTTGGCCGGCCTTTGCCTGGCCAGCCCGTCCCCCGCCGCAGCCGCCATCTCGGTGGATATCACTCAGGGCAATATCCAGCCTTTGCCCATCGCCATTCCCGATTTCATCGCTTTGGGCAGTGACAATGGCACCGGCGCCCGCATCGCCCAGGTGGTGCGCGCCGACCTGGAACGCTCCGGCCTGTTCCGCCCGCTCGACCCCAAATCCTTTGTCGACCGCATCAGCGACATCAACACCGTGCCCAACTTCGCCAATTGGCGGGTGATCAATGCCCAGGGGCTGGTGGCGGGTGCGCTCACCGTGCAGCCCGATGGCCGCTACCGGGTGGATTTCCGCCTCTGGGATGTGACCAACACTTCGGGCGGCCAGTCCCAGATGCTGGGCATGCGCTACGACACCCAGCCCGAGAATTGGCGGCGCATCGCGCACCTGATTTCGGACGCCATCTATGAGCGCATCACCGGCGAGAAGGGCTATTTCGACACCCGCGTCGTCTTCATTTCCGAGAGCGGTCCGGCGCTGCGCCGCGTCAAGCGGCTGGCGGTGATGGATCAGGACGGCGCCGATCCCAAATTCCTCACCGACGGCAGCTATATGGTGCTGACGCCGCGCTTCAATCCCACGGCGCAGATGATCGCCTATATGTCCTATATCGGCGGCAGGCCGCGGGTTTATCTTTTCGACCTGGAAACCGGACGCCAGGAAGTGCTGGGCAATTTCCCCAACATGACTTTCAGCCCGCGTTTCTCGCCCGACGGCAATCGCGTCGCGCTGACGCTGGAGAATGGCGGCAACTCCGACATCTGGATCATGGATCTGCGCAACCGCGCCATGGCGCGGCTGACCACCGATCCCGGCATCGACACCGCGCCCAGCTTTTCGCCCGACGGCAAGCAGATCGTGTTCGAGAGCGACCGCGGCGGCAGCCAGCAGGTCTATGTGATGAATGTCGACGGCACCGGCCAGCGCCGCATCAGCTTCGGCTCGGGCCGCCATGGCACACCGGTCTGGAGTCCGCGCGGCGACCTGATCGCCTTCACCAAGCAGGACGGCGGCCGCTTCAATATCGGGGTGATGCGCATCGACGGCCAGGGCGAACGCCTGCTCTCGACCGGCTGGGAAGATGAAGGCCCGACCTGGGCCCCCAATGGCCGGGTGCTGATGTATACCCGCCAGGCGCAAGGCGGCGCTCCGGCCCAGATCTGGTCGGTCGATATTTCCGGGCGCAATGAAAGGCGGGTCCAGACCCCGGGCAGCGCCTCGGACCCGGCCTGGTCGCCGCTGATTCAATAGTCAGGGACGGTCCACCGAACTGTCGCGCCTTTGAGATAATAGTCAAACGAATGGCCGCTAAACTCTTGGTTCCCACGGATTGGCTGGTCTAGAATTGATTTCGGCCGCGGCTGCATAATTCGGCCCGATTGATGACATCATTTTTTGGCTCTTTTTAGCCCGTTGGGCGTTGCAGATTTCAGGCGCATGTCATTTCCCGCGCCGGTGGGTTTTCGTCACGGCTTCCGTTTTGCTCCAGGAGATTGCGAACAATGAAGAATTTTACCCGGCTGGCCCAGATCGCCAGTGTTTCCCTTCTCGTTCTGGCCGGCGCCTGCACCAGCAGGCCTGAAGCCGTCGCC
>DATFFI010000219.1:0-66268 GCA_035250225.1 Rhizomicrobium sp.
ACCGGCGGCGGCGCGGGCGGCAGAGGAATCGCCATCGGGCCGACATCCGGCAGCTCCGGCGCAATCTCGATCGGCGCATCCATGATCAATGGCGGACGCTCGGCCAGGCCCGGACGCTCGATCGGCGGCAGCTCGACACGCGCCGCCATCCGTTCTTCCTGCAGCGTCGGCGGATGGATCGTCACCACCGCCCGCGCGTCAGGGGACGAAGGCGGCGGATCCAGCAGCGCGGGATCCAGCTGTTTGATGGCGCCGTGCGCATACGCCAGGGCGGGGCGCCAAAGTCTGCGGTCGGCTTCGCCGGCAAGGCGGGAAAGTTCCCGCTTCAGCTCTGGGCGCGTTTGCAGAGCGGCTGCCAGGCTGAACGCTGACGCCGAAACCAGAAAACAGAGCGCGAGTGTGCGTAGGCCGGACATGGCAGGAATTTCGTCTTATAGACGAGCTTGGCCGATTTGTCCCGATTTGGCACCCATTGGTGTTAACCAGGCTGGGGATCGGCAAAAAGGCCGGATTTCGAGAAGCCGCGGGGCGCGATCCGGCCCGCCTGGGCCCGGGCGCCTTTCCAGTCCTTCAATTCCGACGGCTCGAAGGTCCGGCCATTGGCGTCCTTGAGTCCGGCCTTCCAGGTAAAGGCGACGGCGTCCGTCAGGCCGCCATCCTTGTATTTTTGCAGGAAGACCCCCTGCCCGCGCCCGAGCTCCGGAACGTCTGCCAGCGGGAAGATCAGCAGCTTGCGATTCTCGCCCATCACCGCGACCTGGTCGCCGCTGACCGGATGGCAGGACACTGCCTCGACCCCGGGCTTCACATTCATCACCTGCTTGCCCTTCTTGGTCATGGCGATGGCGTCGTCCTCATTGGTGATGAAGCCATGGCCCGACGTCGCCGCCACCAGCAGCTTGCGTCCCGGCACATGCACAAAGACGGCGGCAAGATCGGCTTCGGGCGGCAGGTCGATGAACGTGCGGATGGCTTCGCCATTGCCGCGGCCGCCCGGCAGCTTGGAACCATCCAGCGTGAAGAAGCGGCCATCCGAGGCCAGCATCATGATGCTGTCCGTCGTCTGGGCATGCAGCCAGAAACGGCGGCGATCGCCTTCGCGGTATTTCACCGCGTCGCTTTCCTCCTGATGGCCCTTGAGCGCCCGCAGCCAGCCCTTCTGCGACAGCACCACCGTGATCGGCTCCTGCGCCACGGCATTGGCATGTTCTTCGGCCGCTTCCGCCAGTGCGGAAAGCTCGGCCACATCCTTGGCGCCGGCGATCTCGGTGCGGCGCCTGCCCAGCGCCGTCTTGCCCCCGAATTTGGCATCGATGGCCTTGATCTCTTCGATCAGCTTTTCCGATTTGAGCTTTTCCGAACCCAGCAGGCGCGTCAGCTCCTTCTGCTCCTTCGTCAGGCTGGTATGCTCGCTGCGGATCTCCATTTCCTCCAGCTTGCGCAAGCTGCGCAGCCGCATATTGAGGATGGCGTCGGCCTGGACCTCGGTGAGCTTGAAAGCCTTCATCAGCACCGGCCTGGGCTCATCCTCGGTGCGGATGATCTTGATCACCTTGTCGAGGTTGAGGAAAACGGCGAGATAGCCTTCCAGCACCTCCAGCCGCGCCGCGATCTTCTGCAGGCGGTGGGCGGAGCGGCGCTCCAGCACTTCCCGGCGATGGGCGATGAAGGCGTTCAGCGCCTCCCTCAGGCTCATCACCCGCGGTACGGCACCCTTGTCGAGCACGTTGAGATTGAGGGGCACGCGCACTTCCAGGTCGGTCTGGCGGAAGAGCTGCTCCATCAGCAGGTCGGGATCGATGGTGCGGGACTTGGGACTAAGGACGATGCGGACATCCTCGGCGCTTTCGTCATGGATGTCGTCCAGCAGCGACAGCTTCTTCTGCTCCAGCAATTCGGCGACACGTTCGATCAGCTTGGACTTCTGCACCTGGTAGGGAATTTCGGTGATGACGATCTGCCAGGCGCCGCGGCTGCCCTCTTCCTTGTCCCAGCGCGCGCGCAGGCGAAAGCCGCCGCGGCCGGTCTTGTAGGCTTCGGCAATCGAGGCCTGGTCCTCGACCAGGATGCCGCCGGTCGGGAAGTCCGGCCCCTTTACATATTTGAGCAGGCTGCGGTCCTGCATGTCGGGCTTTTCGATCAGCGCCACCACCGCACCGCAGAGCTCACCCAGATTGTGCGGCGGGATCGAGGTCGCCATGCCGACGGCAATGCCCGAGGCGCCATTGGCCAGGAGGTTGGGGAACGCGGCCGGCAGCACCACCGGCTCCTCGTCCTGGCCGTCATAATTGGGGCGGAAATCGACCGCGTCCTCGTCCAGCCCTTCGAGCAGCGCCTGCGCCATCTCGGTCATGCGCGCTTCGGTGTAGCGATAGGCGGCGGCGTTATCGCCGTCGATATTGCCGAAATTGCCCTGGCCATCGACCAGCGGATAGCGAACGGAAAATTCCTGCGCCAGGCGCACCAGCGCGTCATAGATCGCCTGGTCGCCATGGGGATGGAAGCCGCCCATGACATCGCCCACCACCTTGGCGGATTTCTTGAAGGCGGCGCCGGGATCGAGCCGCAGGCGCGCCATGCCGAACAGGATGCGGCGATGGACCGGCTTCAGGCCGTCGCGCGCATCGGGCAGCGCCCGCTGGGTAATGGTGGAAAGGGCATAGGCGAGATAACGCTCCGACAGCGCCTTGCCGAGCTGTTCGGAGCGGATATCGTCGGGTGGGGGTGCAACCTGGCCCATGCCGCGCTTCTAACGCGATTCGCCGAGCGGGGTGTCGAGAGCACTATTCAATTTGGCTGTTTGCTATCGTATCCAGCCGGGTACGGGCCTGCGGCATCTCGCGGCCATGCGGTTCCAGCACCCGTTCCTGCAGGAAATAACCGGTGAGACGCAGCGCCTGCCGGGCTTCTTCCTGCGTCGGATCGGAATCGCTGACCCCCATCAGGAACGGCGGCAGCCGGAACAGCCGGTCGGCATAAATACCGGCCCCTCCCCGCGACACGGCCCGGCCGCTGCGGGGCGAGACATAGGCCAAGTTATCGGTGACGCCGGTGGCGGCGCATTCCGACAGGTCCAGTCCAAAGCCCAGCGCTTCCAGCAGCCCCGCTTCCCAGCGGGCGAAAAGGGGCAGCCAATGGTTCGCCTCCGAACCCGCCATGGCGTCGAGCAGGATTTCGCCGGCGACGAAGACCGGGGCATGCGCTTCACGCTCCGGCAGTGCCGCGCCGGCCACGGCCGCGAAGGCATTGAGGCCCGCCAGCGCATCGCGGCTTTCCATCAGCGCCCCGGCACGGCCGCGCGACAATTCGGCGGCATAGCTGCCCAGATGCTCGGCCAGGCGTCCGCGCCAGACCACGTCCAGCGTGTTGCCCGGCTGCAGCGACGGCTTGATCCGGCGCGAGGTGCCGCCGCGCACCAGGCCCAGATGGCGGCCATGGTCCCGGGTCAGCAATTCGAGGATGACGCCGTTCTCGCCGTGGGCACGCGAAGACAGAACGATGGCGCTGTCAGACCATTCCATGCAGGCAACTTGTCACTATGCGTCACGACCCGCAAATGCGGGCTATGACACGAGAGCTTACTCGTCGGGGGGAAACTCGAGGCCCATTTCCTTGTAATGCTCGCGCTGCTCGGCCCAGTCCTCGCGCACTTTCACGAACAGGAACAGGTGGACGCGGCGGCCGAACATTTCTTCCAGTTCGGCGCGGGCCAGTTCGCCGATCTTCTTGATGGTGGCGCCGCCCTTGCCCAGCGCAATCGCCTTCTGGCCTTCGCGCTGGACATAGATCACCTGGTCGATCTTGACCGAACCGTCCTTGCGTTCTTCCCATTTCTCGGTTTCCACCGTCGAGGCGTAGGGCAGTTCGTCATGCAGGCGCAGATAGAGTTTCTCGCGCGTCACTTCCGCCGCCAGCAGGCGGGCGGGAATATCGGCGGCTTCGTCTTCCGGATAATGCCAGGGTCCTTCGGGCATGCGCGCCCGGGTCCATTCCAGCAATTCCGCAAGACCCTCGCCTTTCAGGGCTGAGACCAGGAAGACATCCTCGAACACGCCCTGGGCATGGAATTTCTCGACCAGCGGCAGCAGGTCGGTGCGCTTCATGCCGTCGATTTTATTCAACACCAGCGCGCTCTTCTTGGAGCGGCCCTCCTTCAGGCCGACGAGAATGGCTTCGGTGTCGCGCGCGGAATGGGAATTGGCGTTGGCGGTAAGGTCGGCGGCATCCACCACCAGCAGGATGGCATCGGCCTCCTCCGCTCCGCTCCAGGCGGCGCCGACCATGGCACGGTCCAGCCGCCGCCGCGGCCGGAAGATGCCCGGCGTATCGACAAGGATGATCTGGGTTTCTTCGCGCATCACGATGCCGCGCACATTCATGCGCGTGGTCTGCACCTTGGGGCTGACGATGGCGACCTTGGTGCCGACCAGCGCATTGACCAGCGTGGACTTGCCGGCATTGGGGGCGCCGATCACGGCGGCAAAACCGCAGCGCCTGTTCATGGCGGCATCCGTCATGGCGATACCTTGGCAAGCAGCGCGGCCGCCGCCGCTTGTTCGGCCTCGCGCTTGGAGCCGCCCGCGCCGCTGGCGGGCTCATGGCCGCTGACGCGAACCTCGACCACAAAACGCGGCGCATGATCGGGGCCCTCGCGCGAAACCAGGCCATAGACCGGGGCCCCGGCTTCGCCGCGCCCGCGGCCTTGCGCCCATTCCTGCAATCGCGTCTTGGCGTCCCGCATCTCTTCGGTCAGGCCCTCAAACTGGTCCTGCCAGTAGCGCTCGATGAATTGCCGCGCCACCGCCAGCCCGCCGTCCAGGTACAGCGCCGCGATCACCGCTTCGCAGGCGCCGGAAAGAATGGCGGGCTTGGCACGGCCGCCGCTGACCTGTTCCGACTGGGCCAGGATCAGATGCTCGGCCAGGCCCGCTGCTTCCGCCGCCTTGGCGCAGGCCGCGCCGCGCGCCAGGGCATTGAATTTCAGCGCCAGCACGCCTTCGGCGTCGCCGGGATAGAGCGCGTGAAGCTTCTCGGCCACGACCAGGCCCAGCACCCGGTCGCCCAGGAATTCCAGCCGCTCGTTGGAAATGGCCGCGTCGGCCGAGGCATGGGTAAGCGCCCGGCGCAGAAGCGCCGTGTCGGAAAAGACATGGCCCAGCTTTTCCTCCAGCGAGGCCAAGTCAGTTGATCAACGAGAAGATGCGGGAATAGCGGATGGCGAACGGCCATTTCCACACTTCCCACCAGCGGGCCGAACCATCGACCGAGAAGAAGCGGAACAGCGCCTTACCTTCCAGATTCTCGGCCGGGACATACTGGACCGAACCGCGGCTATCGTCGGAATTGTCGCGATTGTCGCCCATCATGAAGTAATGGCCCGCGGGCACGGTGAAGACGACGGTATTGTCGCCCAGATTGTAGCTGTCGTGATCCAGCGTCAGGTAGCTTTTACCGTTGGGCAGCGTCTCGCGATATTGCGGCACGCGAATCTCTTCGCCATTCATCCACTCGACATAGTCCTCGACCCGCTCCTTCGGCACCGCCTTGCCGTTGATATGCAGAATGCCATCGCGCATCTGGACGCGGTCGCCCGGCAGGCCGATCAGGCGCTTGATGAAATCGGTGGAATTGTCGCGCGGAAATTTGAAGACGATGACGTCGCCGCGCTCGGGCTTGAAGTCGGGGAAGCGCCCCTGCATCGCCGGACCCAGCGGACCGGCGCCGAAGGGAAAGGTGTAGCGGCTATAGCCGTAGGAATATTTCTCGACAAAGAGATAGTCGCCGATCAGCAGCGTGCCTTCCATCGAGGCGGACGGAATGTTGAAGGGCTGGAACAGGAAAGTGCGGATCACGACGGCGATCAGGCCCGCATAGACCACGGTCTTGGCGAGCTCGAACCAGGATTCCTCGGTCTTGGGCTTGCTGTCGGATGACATGATACCGGGATTTCCTGGGGCAACGGCGGGTGGCGGGACAGAAGCGGCAGGGGGCATACCCTGTCAAGGCGTAAGGCCTTAATTTGATGATGGAATCGCCGAAATGATCACAATCGCCTGCGCCAGCGGGAAATCATCGGTGATGGTCAGCGCGATCTCGGCCCGGTGGCCGGAGGGCGTGATGGCGTCCAGCCGGGCCAACGCCCCGCCGGTCAGTTTCAGTGTTGGCTTGCCACCGGACAGGTTCACCACCCCCATGTCGCGCCAGTAAACGCCATGGTTGAGGCCGGTGCCCAGCGCCTTGGCGCAGGCTTCCTTGGCGGCGAAGCGCTTGGCGTAAGACGCCGCCCTGTTGGCGCGGCGATCCGACTTGGCCTGCTCGATGTCGGTGTACAGCCGCTGGATGAAGCGGTCGCCATGCCGCGCGATGGTCTTTTCCACCCGGCGAATGTCGATCAGGTCACTTCCCAGCCCGATGATCACCGCAAACCGCCTTCGGTGATTGCGATCCCAAAGCCGGGAAACTCCCGATCGATCAAAGCCTGAATCGCCGCGCGGGACGGCAACTGGTTCGAAGCGGACGTCAGCCCCGCGAATTGCGGGTCTGGCGAAAATTCGCCCCCAACCGTGAAATCCCTGCGATTTTTGGCGAAGTCGCAGACCAGGCGTGTCCCGGGTTTCAGCAACGCCACCGGAATGAGATAAAACGCAAGCTGCTGATGACCGCCGAAGAGCCTGGCTGTCGCGCTCGACGAAGAAACCGTCTTTCGGATGCTGCCAAGGCGGCGCAAGGGCACCTGACGGCCAGCCGCATCGACGAGATAGAGGCGCGATAGCGGCAACTCTGTCCCGTCGCGACTAAGCGCACTGATGAAACCTACCGCGTAACCATTCAGGCGGGCATACTCGGCCTTGCCTGACGGCATCGCGATGTCCTGGGTCACCTGGCGATCGATGACAGCGTTGGGAACCTTGCTCAGGATATCGCGCGCAAAACTTTCATCCTTCGCAGCCAGGCTCTGCGGTGTCGTCGCGCCTTGGGTTACGCTCCCGGGCGTGTTCATGTGCTGCTGCGCAAGGCTCGCATGTCCGGCACACAGGAAAAATCCAACGAAAAAAAGAACCCGTCTCATCCCCTCGCCTCCTCCATTGCATGGCGCATCCGCGCCATGGCATTGCCCAGGCCGACAAAGATCGCCTCGCCGACCAGAAAATGGCCGATATTGAGTTCAACGATTTGCGGAATGGCGGCGATGGGGCCGACATTGTCATAAGTCAGTCCATGGCCGGCATGGATTTCCAGGCCAATAGAAGCGCCATAGGCGGCGGCATCGCGCAAGCGCGCCAGTTCTTTCTCGCGCGCCTCACCCGTGGCATGGGCATAGGCGCCGGTATGCAGCTCAACCACCGGCGCGCCCAGCGACTTTGACGCATCGAACTGCCTGCGATCCGCCTCGATGAACATGGAAACCCGGATACCCGCCTCGACCAGAGCCGCGACGACGGGCTTGAGGCGATTATGCTGGCCGGCAGCGTCGATGCCGCCCTCGGTGGTTACCTCTTCCCGCTTTTCCGGCACGATGCAGGCGGCATGCGGCTTGTGACGCAGGGCGATGGCCAGCATCTCCTCCGTCGCCGCCATTTCCAAGTTGAGCGGGATGCTCAGCGACTGCGACAGCGCCGCGATGTCGGCATCGGAAATATGGCGGCGATCCTCGCGCAGATGGGCGGTAATGCCGTCGGCCCCGGCTTCCTGCGCCAGCCGCGCGGCACGCACCGGATCGGGATTGTCGCCGCCCCGCGCATTCCGCACGGTGGCGACATGGTCGATATTCACGCCCAGGCGGAGTTTGGTCATGACGCCACCCTAACCCGGATCGGCCAGCTTTGGATGCGTCGCCCAGTCAGATCCGGCATGCAATCCCTCAGGCCAGGCCCCTGCTCCCTGGCTTGACCGCCGGCTTGTTGCGCAGGTGCGGCGGCAGCTTGTCGGCAGGCCAAGCCTGCACCTTCCACTCCGCCAGGGCGATCAGCGGCACCCCGACCTTGGCCTTGCCGGCCGAGCGGTCGATCAGGCAGGCGGCGGCCACCACCTTGGCGCCGGTCTTTCTGATGGCGGCAATGCATTCGCGGCTGGAAACACCGGTGGACACGATATCTTCGACCATCAGCACCTTCTGGCCCTTCTTCAGGGTGAAATTGCGGCGTAGTTGAAATTCGCCATCGACCCGCTCGACATACATCGCGGGCAAGCCCATCTGGCGGCCCATCTCATAGCCGGGCACGATGCCCCCGATGGCGGGTGAGATGATGGCGGTGATTTCGTCCTTGACCTCTTCCTTTACTTTCTTCGCCAGCGCCTTGCAGAGCTTGGCGGTGCGCCTGGCGTCCTGGAACACCAGCGCCTTTTGCAGGAATTTGTCGGAGTGGAGACCCGAGGAGAGGATGAAATGCCCTTCCAGCAGAGCGCCGGATTTCTTGAACTCGTTGAGAACCTGTTCGACCTTCATCCCCTGTTCCACAATCCTTCTTGTCTACCACCAGCGCCACAGCGAACGGCCAGGCGCCCTGCGGAATTCATAGGCCGAACCAGGTCAAGGCGTCCATCATTCTATGCGCAGACTGCGCCGCAGGGGAAAAGCCGCTAAACCATTGTAAGGGCGTATTCCACGAATTCATCATCTCGCTTCCAGCCATGGCGCTCATAGAGCGTTTGCGCAGGAAGGTTGGTAACCGCCGTAGACAGGACAAGTTTGACCGCCCCCGTCTCTCTGGAAAAGGCCGCGGCAGCTTTCAGCAGCATGCTGGCCGCGCCATTCCGCCGCTGGGCGGCATCCACATAGAGATCGTTCAATATCCAGACCCTGGCCGCGCCGACCGATGTGAAGCTTGGGTAGAGTTGGATAAATCCAACCGCAACCCCGCCCTGCTCGGCCAGGAAAATGACGGATTCTCTTCTCTCAAGCCGCTCGCTGAGAAACGTTCTAGCCAATCCCTCATCCGACGACCGCCCGTAAAACTGCCGATATTTGTCGAACAACGGAACGAGGAGATCGACGTCGTTTATTTCCGCAATGCGAACCCGCCGCATCAGCCGCCTTCCGACTCGCGGACGCGATCCACCGACTCCACCGCATCGGTGACCCGCAGCGCGCCCAATATGTTCTGCAGATGGGCGACGTCGCGGACCTCGATATCGACGGTGAATTCGAAATAGAGCGGATTGCGGCTGGTGACCTTGAGATTGAAGATGTTGCCGTCATTGGCGGCGATGGCGGTCATCACCGCGGCCAGGCTGCCCGGGGCATTGTTGACCCGCACCAGCACCCGCCCCACCGACAATCCGCTTTCGGCGGCGTTGCGGCCCCAGGCCACGTCCAGCCAGTCATCCATGTTCTGCGCCTTGTCCAGCTCGGCGCAGTCGATGGTGTGGATCACGGTGCCGACATCCGGCGTCATCAGGCCGACGATACGGTCGCCCGGCAGGGGATGGCAGCACTGGCCCAGCGTATAAGAGATGCCTTCCGTGAGGCCGCGAATGGAAATGGGCTTGGCCCTGGACGGTGTTTCCACCCCGGCGGCGCCGGTCTTGCGCGGGGCTTTGCGGCGCTTGAGCTCGGGAAAGACCGCTTCCAGCACTTCATGGCCGCGCAGGGCGCCACGCCCGACATCGGCATAGACGTCCTCGGCGCGTGGCAGGCGCAGCTTCTTGGCCACCTCCTCCACCGCTTTTTCGGTGAGTTCGCGGCCCTGGTCGGCAAAGGTCTTTTCCAGGATCTTGTGGCCGAACTTCACATGTTCGTCGCGCTGGGCATGACGCAGGAAGCGGCGGATCTCGGCACGGGCGCGTCCGGTGACCACGAACTGCTCCCACATCGGCGACGGGGTGGAATCCCGGGTGGCGATGATCTCGACCTGGTCGCCGTTGCGCAACGGCGTGTGCAGAGCAACGTGATTGCCGTTGACCTTGGCGCCCACCGCGCTGTTGCCCAGATCGGTATGGACGGCATAGGCGAAATCGATCGGCGTGGCGCCGCGCGGCAGGGAAATCAGCGAGCCCTTGGGCGTGAAGCAGAAGACCTGGTCCTGGTAAAGCGCCAGCTTGGAATGCTCCAGCGCCTCTTCGGCGGTGTCGCCCCGCTCCAGCAGGTCCACCATGTCGCGCAGCCAGCCGAAAGTGGCGCTGTCGGGCAGGCCCTGGTCGGGGACATGCTCGCGGTAGCGCCAATGGGCGGCGACGCCGCGCTCGGCGATGTCGTGCATTTCCTGGGTGCGGATCTGGATTTCCACCCGCTGCTTTTCCGGCCCGATCACCGTGGTGTGGATGGAGCGATAGCCGTTGGGCTTGGGGGTGGAGATGAAGTCCTTGAAGCGCTCCGGCACCATCTGCCAGTTGGTGTGAATGATGCCCAGCGCCCGGTAGCAATCGGCAGGCGAGCCGACAATGACGCGAAAGGCGAAGATGTCGGACAGTTGCTCGAAGGACAGCTTCTTGGTCTGCAGCTTGCGCCAGATCGAGAAGGGCCGCTTGGCCCGGCCATAGACCCAGGCTTCCAGGCCCAGTTCGGCCAGCTTGCGCTTGACCTGGTCGGCAATGCGCCCCACCCGGTCGCCCGAAGCCATGTCCAACCGGGCGAAATGGGTGACGATGGAGTTGCGGGCTTCGGCATCGAGTTCGGCGAAGGCCAGGTCTTCCAGCTCCTCGCGCATGTTCTGCATGCCGATTCGCCCTGCCAGGGGGGCGTAGATGTCCACCGTCTCCTGGGCGATACGGCGGCGCTTCTCCGGCTTCTCGATATAGCCAAGCGTCCGCATATTGTGCAGCCGGTCGGCCAGCTTGACCAAAAGCACCCGGATATCGCCGGTGATTGCCAGCATCAACTTGCGGAAATTCTCGGCCTGCTTGGTGCGCTCGGAGAAGACTTCCAGCTGACTGAGCTTGGTCACGCCATCGACCAGGGCCGCGATCTCGTCGCCGAACTTTTCCTTGATATCATCGTAGGTTACGAGCGTGTCTTCAATCGTGTCATGAAGCAGCGCGGTGACGATGGTGGCCACATCCAGCTTGAGGTCGGTGAGGATGGCCGCCACTTCCAGGGGGTGGGCGAAGTAGGGGTCGCCCGAGGCCCGGAACTGCTTGCCATGGGCCGTCATCGCGTAAACATAGGCCTTGTTCAGGATCGCCTCGTCCGCGCCGGGATCATAGGACAGCACCCGTTCGACCAGGTCGGTCTGGCGCATGAGCTTGCGCCGGCCGCGCAGGGGCGCGGCGACGGGGGTGGGTTTCGCGGCCCCTTTGTCAGGAGCCGCGGCCTGGGAGGGCTGGGCGCTCATTCCCTCAGTATATAGGAATTTCCGGGGCCCGCCTTAGCAGGGGCCGCTACAATTCTAGAAATTCTAGCTTTTTCCCAGTAGGGGCCGTCGATTTTGGGGCTTGGGCAGGAGCGTCGCGCGGAGCGGGCTTAAGCCCGTGAGCACGCGCGACGAACCCAAGACCCAAAATCGACGGCCCCGTCTAACTACTCTTCGTAATCAGACTCCGGCTCCGGCTGCGGCTCGGCGCGGCGCTGGGCTTCGGTGGTCAGGGCGCGCAGCAGCTCTTCCTCGGTCACCTGACGGTGCGAGGGATCTTCGCGGTCGTCGGTCTCCGGGCGCACCTCTTCCGGCTCGTCCACTTCGGCATGCTTCTGCAGCGAGCGGATATATTCTTCCTTGGCCTCATCCGGCTTGACCAGCTTGGCGGCGATCTCGCGCAGCGCAACGACAGGGTTCTTGTCGCGGTCACGCTCCAGCATCGGCTCGGCGCCGCCGGAGAGCTGGCGGGCACGGAAGCCAGCGGTCAGCACCAGGTCAAAGCGGTTCGGAATCTTGTCGACGCAATCTTCGACGGTGACGCGGGCCATGAATGTCCTTCGATCTCAGACGGTTAACCGGCGATAGGACCGGTACGGTGCGAAAGGCGGCGGAAGCTATACAAAGCAGTCAGGCAGGGCAAGCGCCCCATATGCCAGCCTTATGACAGGATATAGGGATCGTTCAAGAAAAACCGGCCAAAACCGGGAAAAACGAGCCCCTGGAGAGGAAACAATGCCCGGAAAATCCATCGCCGTCACCGGAATTTCGCGCGCCTGGCGACCACCATGTCGAGGGCGCGATCGAGCACCGGCCTGCTGTTGATACCGCCATCGCGGTCATTGGTTGAACGGCTCGTGATTTCCCTCGCGAACCGAATCGCGGATGACGCCGTCGGCAATGGTGTCGATGCGCACTGCTGTTTCGGCCGTCAGGGTTTCACTGCCGGGCTCCGCCCCGTTGGCGGCCAGGATGTAGGCGACGATGGCGGCATAGGTTTCCGGCGCAAGCGTGTTGGGCTCGCGATACGGCATGCGGGTCTGGACATAGCGGAAATATTCGGCGGTGCTGCGATTGCCCCAGGCGACGACAAAGCCCGGCCCGATCAGCGGCGTGCGGTGACTGCCATTTTGCAGATTGGGTCCATGGCAGGCAGCACAAGCCGCGTTGTAAGCCGGGCGCCCGGCGTCTATCTGCGCCTGGGTGAAAGGCCCAATGCCGGAGGTACCGGTCAGGGAAACCTGTGCCGGCGCCGCCAGGGTTCCGAGCACCAGAAAGCTGCCTGCCCAGGGGAAATATCGCAGGGGACCCGCCCATAAAAGACCATATCCGACCATGCGTCAGGCGGAAACAGGCGACAAGGGTCCAGGGACATGGGGTCTCGTGGCCCGGGACCCGGCGGCATCGACATCCCGTTTCACAACCGCGCCGAGGAAAGCCGCCCTAATCTTTTAATGCTGCCAGCATCCGGCCGGGCGTCAGCCCGGTAACCGGATGACGCCAGTCCGGCACGATCTCAACCAGCGGTTCCAGTACAAAGCGCCGTTCCGCCAGCCGCGGATGCGGCAGGATCAGCTGCGGCCCTTCCAGAATCACATCCTTGTAGGCGAGCAGATCGAGATCGAGCGTGCGCGGGGCGTTTTTGCGGGAACGGACCCGTCCCAAGCCCGTTTCGGTATCGTGCAAAAGTTTCAGCAGCACAACAGGTTGTAACGAGGTCTGGAGCGAGGCGGCGGCGTTGGTGAAGGGCGGATCGGCCGGATCGGGCCAGGCAGCTGTTTCGTAAAAGGACGAAACTTTGAGGACCTCGACGCCGGCGGCGCGCAAAGCCGCCAGCGCGGCCTTCAAGGTCTGTGCCGGCGGGCCCGCCCGGGAGGGCATATTGGCCCCCAGGGCGATCAGGATTTCAGACGGGATATTGGAGGTCATTATGCTTTTCTATCCGTCGGAAAAACTGGCTCTCTTCATCGACGGCGCCAATCTCTATGGCGCGGCCAAGGGGCTGGGATTCGACATCGACTATAAGCGGCTTCTGGAGCTCTTTGCCCGCAAGGGCACGCTGGTGCGCGCCTTTTATTACACGGCCGTCGCCGAAGACCAGGAATTCTCGCCCCTGCGGCCGCTGGTGGACTGGCTGGACTATAACGGCTTCTCGGTGGTGACCAAGCCGCTGAAGGAATTCACCGACACGCAGGGCCGCCGACGCGTCAAAGGCAATATGGATATCGAGCTGGCGATCGATGTGATGGAGATGTCCGCCTCCGTCGATCATGTGGTGATCTTTTCCGGCGACGGCGATTTCCGCCGCATGGTCGAGGCGGTGCAGCGCCGCGGCCGCCGGGTCAGCGTGGTCTCCACCATCCGCACCGCCCCGCCCATGGTGTCCGACGAGCTGCGCCGCCAGGCCGACAATTTCATCGAGCTGGACGATCTGCGCAGCCAGATCGCCCGTGAGGGCGGCAAGACCGGCGCGCCGCAATTTGTGGCCACAACCGGCTAGACCTGGGGAGCGGTTCCGATTAGGTCGGGAGCATGAAAGCGCCCGCCGAACCGCCCAAGGACTGCCCCCTCTGCCCTCGCCTGGCGGGTTTTCGGCACGAAAATCAGAAGAAGTTTCCGGACTATTGGAATGCGCCGGTGCCCAGCTTCGGGCCGCTGGACGCGCGCATCCTGATCGCGGGCCTGGCGCCGGGGCTGCATGGCGCCAACGCCACCGGGCGCCCCTTCACCGGCGACTGGGCCGGCGACCTGCTTTTTTCCACCCTGCTGAAAACCGGCCTGGCCACCGGAAAATACGAAGAGCGCGCCGATGACTCGCTGCGCTTGGTGAATATCCGCATCGCCAACGCGGTGCGCTGTGTGCCGCCGCAGAACAAGCCGGAGCCGTCGGAAATTCAGACCTGCCGCCAGTTCCTGGTTTCCGAACTGGAGACGCTGCCCAACGTGAAGGTGATCCTGGCGCTGGGCAAGATCGCCCATGACAGCGTGCTGAAGACGCTGGGCGCGCGCATCGCCGGCCATCCCTTCACCCATGGCAAAGTGTATGAGCTCGGCAAGTTCAAGCTGATCTCCAGCTATCATTGCTCGCGCTACAACACCAATACCGGCGTGCTCACCACCGGGATGTTCGAAAAGGTGGTCCGGGATGCGAAAAAGCTGGCCGAAGCCTAGCCCTTGGTGCAGACGGCTTCGATATTGTGGCCGTCGGGATCAAGGATGAAGGCCGCATAGTAATGCGCGCCATACTGCGGCCGCAGGCCCGGCGCGCCATGATCCCTGCCCCCGGCTTCCAGTCCTGCCTTGTGGAAGGCGTCGACCGCCGCCCGGCTGGCGGCCTTGAAGCCGATATGCACCGGCGTGGGTTTCGATCCACCACCGATCACGAAGCACGCTTCCGTGACGCCATAAAGCGCGCCGTCGTCATCGGCATCCAGCGAGCGCAATCCTAGAGGGGCCAGCGCATGGTCATAAAAGGCGCGCGACCGCGCGACGTCGGTCACGGTGATATTCACATGATCCAGCATGCCTTACCGCGCCGGACGGGGCGGAAGCGTGGCGATGTCCGTCAAAGGCACGATTTGCGCCGCGCTGGGTTCGGTTGAACCCATGACCGCGGGCGGGTTGGCGGCCATGTCATAGACACTGCCTGTCTCACCCGCATAAGGCCTGTCGCCCGGGTTTCCGGCATTGCCGGTCACCGACGGCGTGCAGCCGCAAAGCGCCAGCACCAACAGGAACTTGAGTGTCGGTTTCACGTGAAACCTCCTTGCCGCCAGATAGAACGGCAAGGGGTCCGTCCCTGTTCCCGAACCTAAAGCGCAATCCGAAAAGTGCGAAGCGGTTTTCGGATAAATTGCGCGAAAAAACAAAAGACTAGAGGAGTAACGCTCTTCCTGTCAGGGATCGCCTTCATTGTGCATATGGCCCAGGTCGGGCCGCCCGATGATGGCGCGGCCTTCCTGCGCCCATTGCTGCTTGGAGCGGATCAGCTTGTCCTTGATCTGGCCCAGGAGGGAGGGCTTGTCGTCGTCGCTCATGGCGATTACCCGCGATCGCGCAGGAGCCGCGCCTTGTCCCGCGCCCAGTCGCGCTGCTTCTCGGTTTCGCGCTTGTCGTGCACCTTCTTGCCCTTGGCGATGCCCAGCAGCAGCTTGGCCTTGCCCTTGGCATTGAAATACATTTTCAGCGGCACGATGGTCATGCCCTCGCGCTGGATGGCGTTCGACAGTTTGGCGACCTCGCGCTTGTGCACCAGGAGCTTGCGCGTGCGCTTAGGCTCATGGTTCATCCGGTTGGCCTGGAGATATTCCGGGATATAGGAATTCACCAGCCAGAGCTCGCCATCCTTGGCGTGGGCATAGCTTTCCGCGATGGTGGAATGGCCACCGCGCAGCGACTTCACTTCCGAGCCGGTCAGCATGATGCCGGCTTCCAGCGTATCACCGATCGCATAGGCAAAACGCGCCTTGCGGTTTTCGGCGATCAGCTTGCTGTTGGCGTCTTCTTTCTTCTTGGCCATGCCGTGAAGATAGGACGTGCGGCCCTTTACTTCAAACCGGCAAAAGCCAGCGCTTCGCGCACCTTGGCCTGGGAGTCCGCATCGGCCTCCACCAGCGGCAGGCGGACGTCGGACGAACAGAGCCCCAGCAGGGAAGCGGCATACTTCACCGGCGCCGGATTGGGATTGGTGAACAGCGCGTCATGCAGCGGCAGCAGCTTGTCCTGGATCGCCAGCGCCGCGCCATAGGCCTGCTGCAGGCACAGAGTCTGGAATTCCGCGCAAAGCTTCGGCGCCACATTGGCCGTCACCGAGATGCAGCCATGGCCGCCATGGGCCATATAGGCCAGCGCCGTGCCGTCTTCGCCCGACAGCAACAGCCACTCTTTGCCGTGACTGGCCTTGCCGATGGCGTGGCGCTCGCGGCTCGGACGCAGCAAATTGGCGGTGGCGTCCTTCACCCCGATAATGTTGGGGTGCTTGGCCAGCCGCGCCATGGTCTCCAGCGAAATCTCGACAATGGCCCGGGGCGGGATGTTGTAGAGGATGATCGGAATATCGACGGCATCGGCCACCGCCATGAAGTGGCGATACTGCCCTTCCTGCGACGGCTTGTTGTAATAGCCGGTCACCGACAGCACCGCGTCGGCGCCCACCGACTTGGCGAACTTGGTGAAGCCGATGGCCTCGCTGGTGGAGTTGGAGCCGGCGCCGGCAATCACCGGCACCCGGCCCTTGGCCTCCTCGACGCAGATCTCAATCACGCGGCAATGCTCGTCATGGCTGAGCGTGGGCGATTCGCCGGTGGTTCCGCAGGGAACCAGGCCATGGGTGCCCTGCTCGATCTGCCAGTTCACCAGCTTGCGAAAAGCCGCTTCATCGACCTTGCCGTCCTTGAACGGGGTGATCAGGGCGGTAATCGAACCTTTAATGCGGGTCGCGATGCTGGTCATGGTCGGTTTCCGGTTGGCCTCAATTTTGTCCGGTCCGGTCTTCAATATGGCCCCGGGGCGGCTGCTCCGTCTAAGCTGAAGCCATGTTTTCGACAAGCACAGGATGTATGATTTCCACGCGTTTCATTGCTGCCATTCCCATCCTGGTTATCGCCGGGGTGATGGCTTATGCCGCGCCGCCCAAACCCAGCACCGTCCGGGTGCTGAGCGCCAACGACCGCGCCATTTACCAACGTGCCTATGAGGCAGCAGAAAAAGGCGACTGGGTCGGCGCCCGCGCCCTGGCGGGCATGGGCGCCAATCCCCTGCCCCGGCAGTTGCTGGAATGGCGCTATGCGCTCCAGGGAAACGCGACTTTCGAAGAAATCGATGCGGTCCTGAAATCGACTGCGGGCTGGCCGGGACGGGCGCTGCTGGTGAGTCGCGCCGAACAGGCCATCCTGCCGGAGACCGACCCGTCCGGTATCATCGCCTGGTTCGGGACGCGGGCGCCGTCAACCAGCATTGGACGTATCCGATTGGGGGATGCCCTGATTACGCAGGGCGGCGCCTCCGCCACCCGTGGCCGCACGCTGGTGCGGGATGGTTGGGTGGGCGGCAGTTTCGACACCGCCACCGAATTGGCGATCGTGCAGGAGCATGGGGCGATCTTCACCCCGGCCGATGAACGCACGCGGCTGGACAATCTGATCTGGCGCAGCCAGATCACGGCAGCCCGCCGCCAGCTCGCGCGCGTCAGCGGCAATACCAGTGTGGCCCGGGCGCGCATCGCGCTGGCGGGCGGCACCCGCGCCGCCCGTATGGCGCTGGCGGAGACTGAAGGCAGCAGCGATGCCGGACTGCTCTATGATTGGGCGGTGGCGCTGCGCCGGGAGGACCAGGAAGACGCCGCTCACGCTATGCTGCTGCGCATTCCCGCCGGGGCGTTGAAGGACCATGCCGCGAACTGGTGGAACGAACATCACGTCCAGGCCCGCGACGCCCTGACCGACGGCGATCCGCGCATGGCGATCCGGCTGCTGGAACATGCCGCCCTTGCCGGCGGCGCCGACTATTCCGAGCAGCAATTCCTGATCGGCTTCATCAACCTGCGCTCCCTCAAGGAAGCGCGAACGTCCTTGCCCCATTTCCAGCGCATGGAAGCGGCGGTGGGCCGCCCCGTCTCCAAGGCCAAGGCGCAATATTGGCAGGGCCGCGCCTATGACGCGCTGGGCGACGGCGCCAATGCCATGGCGCAATACCGCCGCGCCGCCGCATACCCTGAGACCTTCTATGGCCAGCTTGCCCTGGCCAGGACCGGCGGCGTGGTGCGCCTGACCGAAGCGGCGATCGAGACGGCGCCGGAAAGCGAGCTGGAGACCTCCCTCTTCATGCCGGCGATCAAGGTCCTGGCCGAACTGGGCCAGGCGTCGGAGCTGCGCCTGTTCGTGGATGCCGATCTTGCCGCCCATCCCGGTTCGCGGCGGATGAAGCGCATGATGCAGAGCCTCAGCCAATGGGGCTATCCGGAGATCGCGGTGCGGCTGGCCAAGGCGCTGGGTTATGAGGGCAGCCTGGTACTGGCGTACAGCCACCCGGTGCTGGGCCTGCCGGCCTTTTCGGGCGCGGGCACGCCGCCGCCGCCGGCCCTGGTGCTGGGCCTGATCCGACAGGAATCGGAATTCGACACCTATGCCGTCTCCGGCGCCGGCGCCCAAGGCATCATGCAGATCATGCCCGCCACCGCCCGGGCCCAGGCCAAGATTGCGGGCCTGCCCTTCCGCCCCGACGCGCTGGTGGGCGACGCCGAGTACAGCATCAAGCTGGGCATGTCGGAATTTTCCGAGATGCTGGCGCGTTACAATGGCTCCGTCATCCTGGCCGTCTCCGCCTACAATGCCGGCCCCGGCAACGCCTCGCGCTGGATCAGGACCATCGGCGATCCCCGCGTGCCGGGGGTCGATCCCATCGACTGGATCGAGCGCATTCCCTTCGGCGAAACCCGCAACTATGTGGCGCGGGTACTGGAGAATGCCGGGGTCTATCGGGCGCGGCTGGCGGGCGGTTCCGCCCCTTCCACCATCCTGAACGACCTCTACGCCCCCAATCCGCCGGCAACACAATAGGCAACAAAAAAGCCGCGCGAAGGCGCGGCGGCAACCCGCAAGAGGCGGGCAGGACAAAATCAAGCAGATAGTCTTATTTGAAAATCGAGAGCCACTCGCGGGCTAGTTTCTGCGCCTGGGCGATCTGGCCCGGGTTCATTTCCTCGGCGATCTGGTTGCGCCAGCGCTTGGCTTCCTCGACGCCGCGGGAGGCCGCGAGATTGAACCATTTGTGGGCCGCGACATAGTCGGCGGGAACACCCTGGCCGGTGGAATAGGCAAGGCCAAGATTGTAGAGCGCGTCGGCACGCCCCCGCTTCGCGTCCTGCTCATACTGAGCAAGGCTGTCCATATCGATGCACGCCACGTTGGTCTCCCGTTCCAGACCGGCTGCGCACAAGAGTCCCCTGTGTGCATGTGGATGTTGATGGCAGAGAAACTAAGACGCGGTAAACGGGCATTAGCCTTAATTGCTAAGACGCGTTAGGGATGGTGAAGGAAGCACTAACAATCTTCGTTGTCATGCCCGCGAAAGCGGGCAGCGCCGTCCATACGCTGTTGCTATGGACCCGCGGGCGCGAAAGACTCTTTACGCTCGCAGACGCTCGCTTGGCTGGATGCCCGCTTTCGCGGCATGACAAAGTGGGGTTATCGCGCGCGTTGCCCAAACAGGACCTTTTTGTCTGCATCGGTCATCGGCTTGCGAAGCTCCTTGCCAACCTCCAGGCCGCGCTTCACCGCCGAGCGCTTGCCAACCCGCTCGAACCAGCCGGCCAGGTTGGGAAATTCCTCCAGGGACGTATAGCGGGTCGCCGACCGCACCCAGGAATAAGAGGCGATGTCGGCGATGGAATAGGCGCCGGCCAGGTAATTGGTCTTCGCGAGGCGGGTATTCATCACCCCCAGCAGCCGGTGCACCTCGTCGGTGTAGCGCTTCTTCGGATAAGGCAGGTCCTCGGCGCTGTAATTGAGGAAGTGATTGGCCTGGCCGGCCATCGGCCCCAGGCCGCCGACCTGCCAGAACAGCCATTCCTCGACCGCGATCCGGGCCCGGTCCGCCGCCGGATAGAATTTCCCGGTCTTGCGCCCGAGATATTGGAGGATGGCGCCGGATTCGAAGACCGAAACCGGCCGCCCGCCGGGGCCGTCGGGGTCGACAATGGCCGGAATCCGGTTGTTGGGCGAAATTTTGAGGAAGGCGGGGGCGAATTGCTCGCCCTTGTTGATGTTGATGGGGTGCAGCGCATAGGGAAGCCGCAGTTCCTCCAGCAGGATCGCGATCTTGTGCCCGTTCGGGGTGGGCCAATAATAGAGCTGGAGGGGCTGGGGGCGCCGGACCAGAGATTTTTTCCCGGTCTTCCGCGATTTTTTCGCTATGTCCGTCTCCCGGCGCGATGTCGCCCTCAAATGAGAGAGACGACAAGGGTACTTCAGAAACAGCTTGGCCGCGGTACCGATTAGGGGACCGCGGCCTTCGCTTTATTCATCGGATACTCCTGAAAAAGAACTCAGGGGTACCGAGAAGATTTAACTGACCGAGGTCAATTACTTCTTCTTCTTGGCGGCCTTCTTCTTGGTCGCCTTCTTCTTGGTGGCCTTCTTGGCCTTCTTCTTCGCAGCCATGGATTTAACTCCTCTATCGTTCGTCCGGGTCCGAGCGACTCAGTGCCGCCCCCCAAGAACGCCAACAATATGAATTACTTGCATTTTGAAATGCAACTCTGCCTTGACATTTGAAATGGCCGCAAAACCCGGAAATGCAAGAAACCCGCATTTTACAAGGGTTAAATGCATCATTCTGTGTACGGACAAAAAATTGCGGAAAAAGCGGGGCTGATCCGCGATTTGCGCATTTTTGTGCGAATCACCCCTCGTCGGGCAAATTGAGTCGGGTCTTGAGGGCCGCGTTGACCGCCGCCGGATTCGCTTTTCCACCCGTCTGCTTCATCACCTGACCGACAAACCAGGCGGCGAGCTTCGGCTTGGCCTTCACCTCTTCCACCTTGTCGGGGTTGGCGGCGATCACCGCCTCGATGGCGGCACCGATGGCGCCGGTGTCGGTCACCTGGCGCAGGCCGCGGGCCTCCACCACCGCTTTCGGGTCGCCACCCTCGGCCCAGACAATATCGAGCAGGTCCTTGGCGATCTTGCCGGAGATGGTGCCGTCCGCCGTCATGCGGATGATGCTGTTGTTGGCGGCGGCGGAGACCGGCACGTCCGTGATCGAAAGCCCTGACTTGTTGAGTCGGCCCAGAATTTCGTTGTTCAGCCAGTTGGCGGCAGCCTTGGCGTCCACGCCCTTGGCCAGTTCCTCGTAATAATCCGCAAGTTCGCGTTCGCTCACCAGCACGGAAGCATCGTAGGGCGACAAGCCCTGGGCGATGAAGCGGGCCCGCTTCTCGTCCGGCAGTTCGGGCAGCGATTTGGCAATGGCATCGACCCAGTCCTGCTCCAGTTCCAGCGGCAAGAGGTCGGGATCGGGGAAATAGCGGTAGTCATGCGCCTCTTCCTTGCTGCGCATGGAGCGGGTTTCGCCCTGGCGGCTGTCGAACAGGCGGGTTTCCTGGCGGATACTGCCCCCGTCTTCCAGGATATCGACCTGGCGGCGGGCTTCATATTCCACCGCCTGCTGGATGAAGCGCAGGGAATTGACGTTCTTGATCTCGCAGCGGGTACCCAGCGTCTTGAAAGAACCGGTCCGGCGGAATTCCTCATAGCCACCCGGGCGGCAGACCGAGACATTGACGTCGGCCCGCATCGAGCCTTCGTCCATGTTGCCGTCACAGGTGCCCAGGTAGCGCACGATGGCCCGGAGCTTCTTGAGGAAGGCGGCCGCCTCCTCGGACGAGCGCATATGCGGCTTGGTGACGATTTCCATCAGCGCCACGCCGGACCGGTTGAGGTCCACGAAGGACTGGTCGGGATGCTGGTCATGGATGGACTTGCCGGCATCCTGCTCCAGATGCAGGCGTTCGATGCCCACCTTGATGCTTTCGCCGCCCTTGAGGTCGATGGTGACTTCGCCCTCGCCGACAATGGGGTCCTTGTACTGGCTGATCTGATAGCCGGACGGCAGGTCGGGATAGAAATAGTTCTTGCGGTCGAAGACGCTGCGCAAATTGATCTGGGCCTTCAACCCCAAGCCGGTGCGGACCGCCTGTTCGACGCATTTTTCGTTGATGACGGGCAGCATGCCGGGCATGCCGGCATCGACGAAGCTCACCTGGCTGTTGGGATCGGCGCCGAACGCGGTCGAAGCCCCGGAAAACAGCTTGGAATTGGAGAGGATTTGGGCATGGACTTCCATGCCGATGACGATTTCCCAATCGCCGGTCTGCCCCTTGATGGTCTTGGAAACAGGCGCGTTCATTTACGTCCTCCACCACTGGGTGGGCTTGGCCTTGAAATCGGCCGCGGTTTCGACGGCGCTGGCGGCTCGAAACAGCGTCGCCTCGTCGAAGGCCTTGCCGATCAGTTGCAGGCCCAGCGGCAGGCCATTCTCGGTCAGGCCGCCCGGAACGGAAATACCGGGCAGGCCCGCCAGATTGACGGTCACGGTGAAGACATCCTGCAGGTACATTTCCAGCGGATCGGCGGTCTTGGATCCCACCCCGAAGGCCGGACCGGGGGTCGAAGGCGTCAGCAGCACGTCGCACTTTTCGAAGGCCTGGTCGAAATCGCGCTTGATCAGGGTGCGCAGCTTCTGGGCGCGGGAATAATAGGCGTCGTAATAGCCCGCCGAAAGCACATAGGTGCCGATCAGGATGCGGCGCTGCACTTCGGCGCCGAAGCCTTCGCCGCGGCTGCGTTCATACAGGTCGGTGATGTCGTGCGGATCGGCGGCGCGAAAGCCGAATTTGACGCCGTCATAGCGGGCCAGGTTCGACGAGGCCTCGGCCGGCGCGACGATGTAATAGGTCGGCAGCGCATACTTTGTGTGCGGCAGCGAGACCTCGACGATCTCGGCGCCCTGGTCTTTCAGCCAGCCGGCCGCCTTGTCCCACAGGGCGGCGACATCGGCGGGAATGCCGTCGATGCGGTATTCCCGCGGAATGCCGACCTTCAGGCCTTTCACCCCGCCCTGCAGCAGCTTTTCATAGTCGGGCACCGGCAGATCGACGCTGGTGGAATCGCGCGGATCGATGCTGGCCATGCTTTTCAACAGGATCGCCGCATCCTTCACTGTTCGGGTCATGGGCCCGGCCTGGTCCAGCGACGAGGCGAACGCGACGATGCCCCAGCGCGAGCAGCGGCCATAGGTCGGCTTGATGCCGACCGTGCCCGTCACGGCGGCCGGCTGGCGGATCGAACCGCCGGTGTCGGTGCCGGTCGCGGCCAGGCAAAGATTGGCCGCCACCGCGGCGGACGAACCGCCCGAAGAACCGCCCGGCACCAGGTTGGCGTTGGAATTGCTTGCCCGCCAGGGATTGAAGACCGGACCGAAGGCCGAAGTCTCGTTGGACGAGCCCATGGCGAATTCATCCAGATTGGTCTTGCCCAGCATCACCGCGCCTTCATTCCAGAGATTCTGGGTGACGGTGGATTCATAGGGCGGCACGAAATTGCCCAGGATCTTCGACGCCGCCGTGGTGCGGGTGCCCCTGGTGCAGAACAGGTCCTTGATCGCCAGCGGCAGGCCTTCCAGCGCGCCGGCCTTGCCTTCGGCGATGCGCTTGTCCGAGGCATCGGCCATCAGCAGCGCCACCTCTGCCGTTTCGGTGATGAAGGCATTGAGCGGCCGCGCCGCTTCGATCGCCTGGATGAAGGCGCCGGTCAATTCGCGGGAGGAAATCTTCTTCGCGGCAAGCGCATCGCGCGCATCGGCCAGGGACAAGGCCGTCAGGTCATTCGCTATGGGCATCCTATTCCACCACCTTGGGGACGGTGAAGAAATGATCCTCGCCACCCGGCGCGTTCGCCATCAGCGCGTCGGCGTTGCCGCCATCGGTGACCGCGTCCTGGCGCCATTTGAGCTTCTGCGCCACCACCGACGTGAGCGGCGGCACGCCATCCACCTTCACCTCACCCAGCATCTCCACCCATTTGAAGATGCCGTTGAGCTCGCCGGCCATCGGCTCAAGCCGGGCCTCCGGCACGGCCAGCCGGGCCAGCCTGGCGATACGGCGCACGGTGTCCTTGTCGACGGACATGGGAAGCTTCCTGTTTGCTGGAAAGGCCCGGCCTTGCTAGCAATCGGGGGCCGCACTTGGCAAGGAATCTGGGCAAGGAAATCGGGGAGCCCGCTTGGCCTGCCGAACCGGCCAAAATGGGAAAAAACCGTTGGCTGTGACCGGGCTTGCCGAACTGGAAATGCCGCCGGGCAAGCGCCTTCTGGGCCTGGACCTGGGGGAAAAGACCATCGGCCTGGCCCTTTCCGACACGCTGCTGATGGTGGCCACCCCGATGAAGACCCTGAAACGGGGCAAGTTCGGACCCGATGCCGCCAGCCTCGACATTATAATAAGGGAGCAGGGGGTCGGCGCGCTGGTGGTGGGATTGCCGCTCAACATGGACGGGTCGGACGGCCCCTCGGCCCAGTCGGCCCGGGCTTTCGCCCGCAACTGGGCCGCGAGAAGTCCCCTGCCCGTGATCCTGCAGGATGAGCGGCTGTCCACCAGCGCCGTCACCCGCACCCTGCTGGAAGCCGACGCCTCGCGCGCCCGCCGCGGCGAGGTGGTGGACAAGATGGCGGCCGCTTACATTCTGCAGGGCGCGCTGGACCGGCTGCGCAATTTGAGGGGCGCCCGCCAGCCATCATGACAGACCAGAACCCATCCGCCCGCTTCCTCTGGCTGCTGCGGCCGCCGGTGCCGATCGACCGGCCGACTGAACGCATCATGCTTCTGGTGGGCGCGGCGGCCTTGTTCGCCGGCTATGACATGAATGTCTTCGGCCTGGCGATTCCGCAGATCCAGGCCAGTTTCGCCATTCCGGAAAACCAGGTCGGGCTGACCGTTTCCTACTTCCGCATCGCCGCCATCCTGGCGCTGCTGCTGGCGGCCAGCGCCGACATTGTGGGACGGCGGCGATTGCTGCTGTTCACCATCATCGGCCAGGCGGTCTTCACCCTGCTGACCGCTTTTGCCCAGGACTATGGGCAATTCGTGGGGGCGCAGTTTCTCACCCGCGTCTTCGGCTATGCCGAGGAAATGCTCTGTATCGTGGTGATTGCCGAGGAAATCGACGCCCGCGCGCGCGGCTGGGCCAATAGCGCGCTGAGCGGCTTCAGTTATTTCGGCGCCGGGCTGGCGGCGCTGGTCTTCATGGCGGTCAATCTGCTGCCCTATGGCTGGCGGGCGATATACCTGATCGGCGCCGTGCCGCTTTTCATGGTCGCCTATCTGCGCCGCCGCCTGCCGGAAACGCAGCGCTTCGAGATGCAACAGGTCAAGATTGCCGGCTCGCGCATCGCCGAAAGCCTGGCGCTGGTGCGTGCCATGGCGCGAGAGTATCCGCGGCGGCTTTTCACTGTGCTGGTGGCGGCCGCGGCCTTCGGCTTTGCGGTCGCGCCCGCCAGCGTGCTTTATTCAAAATATCTGCAAAGCACGCTGGGCTTCAGTCCCGGACAGGTGTCGATGCTGATCATTCCCTGCGGGCTGGTCGGCCTGGGCCTGACCATCATGGCCGGACGGATATCCGACCGGATTGGACGGCGGCCGACAGGAATGGCGATCCTGCTTCTGGCGGCCGGCGGTTTCAGCCTGTTCTATGGCGGCGCGCCGGGATGGGCGCTGGCGCCGCTCTGGATTGTCGCCTTCTTCGGCTTTTTCGCGGGCGAGGCGCTGATCGCCGGCTTCGCGCTGGAGATCATGCCCACACGCTACCGCGCCACCGTCTCCGGCCTGCGCTATCTCTGCGCCATCGGCGCGGGTGCGCTGGCGCTGGCGCTGGAAGGCGTCTTCTTCGACCGCTTCGGCGCGCACGGACCCGCCATCCAGATCATGCTGCTGGCGATTCCGATTGCCATGGCGGCGATCTGGACCCTGCCCGAACCGGCAGGAAAGAGCCTGGAGGAGATGACCCGCGCTTGAGTTACGGCGCGGTGCCGGTGGAGGGCGTGGTCACACCGTCATCATCATTGCTAACGACCACGGCAATAGTGACAGCGACAATCGCGGCGACGCCCAGCCAGATCAGGCCGGGACCTTCCAGGGCCGCCTGCTTGACCCCCGCCGGCTTGCCGGCGGAGAGCGGACCCTTGGCGGGTTCGGCGGCGAAGGCGCTGGAAACCAGCAAACCGGTTAAAGCCAGTGCGCCGACGGCATGCGTCATGGATTTCATTATCAATTCCCGTGTGGACCCTAAGGCCCAAACCCCCGATCCTGCTGAAGGTTCCCCAAAAAACTGCGGAATCACCAAAAAAAGTTAAGGGCGGGGAACTTGCCGCCCCCCTCCCTCCCCCCTATAAGCCCCCCTTTAATGACATCGCCGCGCCCGCTGCCGATCCTGAAGTCCAGCCATTTGCTGGGAATCGAGGGCCTTTCGCCGGACGAAGTCACCGCCCTGCTGGATCTGGCCGAATCCTACGTCTCCCAGGGCCGGGCGGCGGACAAGAAGACCGCCCTGCTCCGCGGCCGCACCCTGATCAACCTGTTCTACGAAGCCTCGACCCGGACCCAGTCCAGTTTCGAGCTGGCCGGTAAGCGGCTGGGCGCCGATGTGATGAACATGGCGGTCAAGACCTCGTCGGTCTCCAAGGGCGAAACCCTGATCGACACCGCCTCCACCCTCAACGCCATGCGGCCCGACATCCTGGTGGTGCGGCACGAGAATGCCGGCGCCGCCGAGCTCCTGTCCCGCAAACTGACCTGCAGTGTGATCAATGCCGGCGACGGCGCCCATGAACATCCCACCCAGGCGCTGCTGGACGCCCTGACCATCCGCCGCCGCCTGGGCGGTTTCGAGAACCGCATCGTGGCGATCTGCGGCGACATCCTGCACAGCCGTGTTGCCCGCTCCAATCTGCGCTTGCTGGCGATGATGGGCGCGCGGGTGCGGCTGGTGGCGCCCCGCACCCTGTTGCCGGCCGATGCCGACCGCTTCGGCGTCGAAGTCTGCACCGACATGCGCGAGGGCCTCAAGGATGCCGACATCGTGATGATGCTGCGGTTGCAGCTGGAACGGATGGGCGGCGCCTTCATCCCCAGCCCACGCGAATATTTCCGCTTCTACGGCCTGGACCGGGAGAAGCTGGGCTATGCCCGCCCCGGCGCGCTGGTCATGCATCCCGGCCCGATGAATCGCGGCATCGAGATCGCCTCCGACATCGCCGACGATGTCGAAGTCAGCCTGATTGCCGAACAGGTCGAGATGGGCGTCGCCACCCGCATGGCGGTGCTGGATGCGCTCAGCCGGAACCAAAGTTGGGATCAATCATGAACCGGCGCCTCGCCTTCCGCAACGCGCGGCTGATCGATCCGGCCTCCGGCCTGGACGTGAAGGGCGGCTTGCTGGTCGAAAATGGCCGCATCGCCGATGTCGGTCCGCGCCTGTTCAACGATGCCGAGCCGCACGATCCCGAAGTGATCGATGCGCGCGGGCTGATGCTGGCGCCAGGCCTGGTCGATGCCTGCGTCCATACCGGCGAACCGGGCGCGGAGCATCGCGAGAGCCTGGCCTCGGCATCCGAAGCCGCCGCCGCGGGCGGCGTCACCACCATCGCGGTGATGCCGGCCACCAATCCGGTGATCGACGAACCGTCCCTGGTGGATTTCCTGCTGCGCCGCGCCGCCGCCACGGCCAAGGTGCGGGTGGCGCCGGTTGCCGCCCTGACCAAGGGCCTGCGCGGCGAGACCATGACCGAGATCGGCCTGTTGCGCGAAGCCGGCGCCGTCGCCTTCAGCGATGCCGATCGCACCGTCGCCAATGCCCGCGTGCTGCGGCGCGCAATGGCCTATGCCGCCACCTTCGATGCCCTGGTGATGGCGCATGCCGAGGAACCCGAACTCACCGCCGGCGCTTCGGCCACCGAAAGCGAATTCGCCACCCGCCTGGGCCTGCCCGCCGCCCCCGCCATCGCCGAAGCCATGATCGTGGCCCGCGACTTAGGCCTGGTCGAGCTGACCGGCGCCCGTTACCACTTCGCGCAGATTTCCACCCGCGCCGCGCTGGACCTGATCGCCGCCGCCAAGACACGCGGCCTGCCCGTGACCTGCGGCGTCGCCGCCCATCACCTGATGCTCAACGAGCTGGATGTCGGCTCCTACTACACCTACCGCAAGGTCAAGCCGCCTTTGCGCAGCGAAGCCGATCGCGCCGCGATGGTCGAGGGCGTGCTGTCCGGCGTGATCGATGTGATCGTCTCCAGCCACGAGCCCCAGGGCGCCGACACCAAGCGCCAGCCTTTTGCCGCCGCCGCCGCCGGCACGGTGGGACTGGAAACATTGCTGCCGACCGCGTTGGCGCTGTATCATGACGGCGGCGCGCCGCTGCTGCATGTCCTCAAATCCGTGACCAGCGCCCCTGCCCGGCTGCTGGGCCTGCCCGCCGGCACGCTGGCCAAGGGCGCGCCCGCCGACCTGGTGCTGCTCGACGAAAATGAGCCCTTCATGGTTGCGCGGGAGGCCTTGCATTCCCGCGCCCGCAATACCGCCTTTGAAGGCCGCAAATTCCAGGGCCGCGCCCGCATGACGTTTGTCGGCGGCGAATGCGTGTTCAAGCGCACTTGATTTTCATCTAGGCTCCCAATCATGGGGCAATCACCTGACATCCTGATCGCGTTGGGAATCGGCTATTTGCTGGGTTCAATCCCTTTTGGCCTGTTCTTCGCCTTTGCCTCGGGCGCCGGCGATGTCCGCAGGATCGGCAGCGGCAACATCGGCGCCACCAATGTCTTGCGCACCGGCAAGAAATGGGCGGCAGCGGCGACCCTGTTGTGTGACGGCCTTAAGGGCGTGGCGGCGGTGCTGATCGTACGCTGCGTCCTGCCGCCCGGCGCCGAGATTTTCGCCGCGGCTGGCGCGGTGCTGGGCCATGTCTTTCCGATCTGGCTGCGCTTCAAGGGCGGCAAGGGAGTCGCCACCTTCCTGGGCGTCAGCTTGGCGCTGCACTGGCCGGCGGGACTGGCGATCGCCGCGACCTGGCTGGGCATGGCGGTCCTGTTCCGCATCTCCTCCCTCTCCGCCCTGATCGCCGTCGCACTGGCGCCGGTTTATTTCTGGCTGCTAGGGCGCGGCGACTATGCGCCGCTGGCGGCGTTGCTGGCGCTTCTGGTGATCGCGCTGCATCATGCCAATATCCGCCGCCTGCTGGACGGCACCGAGCCGCGCATCGAATCCAAAAAATGAAAGACAGTGAACGCCTGGCCTGGTTGCGGCTGGCCCGCACCGAAAATGTCGGCCCCGTCACCTTCGCCAGCCTGATTGCGCGCTTCGGTTCGGCGCAAGCGGCGCTGGCCGAAGCGCCGCGCCTGGCGGCGCGCGGCGGCAAGCCTCTGGTACTGCCGCCGGAAGATGAGATCGCGCGCGAGATGACGGCGCTTTCCCGGTTGGGTGGCCGCTTCCTCCTGTCCGGCGAAGCCGGCTATCCGCATGGCCTCAAAGCATTGGAAGCGCCGCCGCCCGCCCTTGCGGTGCTGGGCCAGACGCATCTGCTGCAAAAAGACATGGTCGCCATGGTCGGCGCGCGCAATGCTTCGGCGCTGGGGCGCAGGCTGACCGCGATGCTGGCGCAGGAGCTGGGCGACGCCGGTCTGGGCATCGTTTCCGGCCTGGCGCGTGGCATCGATGCGGCCGCGCATGAAGCTTCGCTGCCAGGCGGCACCGTGGCGGTGGTGGCGGGCGGCGTCGACATCATCTATCCGCCCGAGCACCAGGCGCTCTATGAAGCCATTGTGGCGCAAGGCGTCATCGTCAGCGAAATGCCCCTGGGCGAACAGCCGCAGGCGCGGCACTTCCCGCGCCGCAACCGGTTGATCAGCGGTCTGTCGCGTGGCGTAGTGGTGGTCGAGGCGGCGGAGCGTTCCGGCTCGCTGATCACCGCCAATTATGCGCTGGAACAGGGCCGCGAAATTTTCGCCGTGCCGGGGTCGCCGCTCGATCCGCGTGCCAAAGGCTGCAACCGGCTGCTGCGCGACGGCGCCACCCTCACCGAAAGCGCCGAAGATGTGCTCACCGTGCTCAGGCCCATCTTGGGCGCCGGCTTTGCCGAACCGGAGAGCGGTTCGTCACCCATATCGCCGCCGGAGACGTCGGAGGCCGAGGCCGACCGCATCCGGGCCAAGGTCGAGGAAGCCCTGGGCCCGGCCCCCGTGGCGGTTGACGAACTGATCCGCCAGATCGGTGCCCCGCCGGCGGCAGTCCTGACGGTTCTGTTGGAACTGGAGCTGGCTGGGCGCTGCGCCCGCCATCCCGGCAACCGGGTGTCCTGGGCATGAATGGCCGGGTCTGAAACCGGGAAAGCGCCCCATCGCGCCGGCCGGTGTAACGAGATCGCAATAAGTTCGGCGTTTACCATGCTGAAGCGTCGCAACGAATTACAATTTTAAGTGGTATTAATTGTCAAAAATAGCCGAAATTACAATCTTTAGTATTGATGCTGGCCCGGAGGCTCCGTTGACAGGCCGCCGCGGCTTCCATCAGTGTCCGCCGCCTTTGCCGACGCCCGGCCTTGTCCGGGCGGCCCCGCGACCCCCGATCAGCCGCTTCCCCCGAACCGGCACCCAAAAGATTGCAGAGTTCTGATGAACGTTCTTGTCGTCGAATCCCCCGCCAAGGCCAAGACGATCAATAAGTATCTTGGCGACAATTATAAGGTGCTGGCCAGCTTTGGCCATATCCGGGACCTGCCGTCTAAGGACGGCTCGGTGAAGCCGGACGACGATTTTTCCATGGTCTGGGACGTGGATGCCCGGGCCCAGTCCAAGATCAGCGACATCGCCAAGGCGGTAAAGGGCGCGGACAAGCTGATCCTGGCCACCGACCCCGACCGCGAGGGCGAGGCCATCTCCTGGCACATCCTGGAAGTGCTGAAGGAGAAGGGCCTGCTCAAGATGCCGGTCGAGCGGGTCGCCTTTAACGCCATCACCAAATCTTCCATCCAGGAAGCGATGAAGCATCCCCGCCAGATCGATACCGACCTGGTGGACGCCTATCTGGCGCGCCGCGCGCTGGACTATCTGGTCGGCTTCACCCTGTCGCCGGTGTTGTGGCGCAAGCTGCCCGGCGCCCGCTCGGCCGGCCGCGTCCAGAGCGTGGCCTTGCGCCTGATCGTCGAGCGCGAAGCCGAGATCGAAGCCTTCAAGACGCAGGAATACTGGTCCATCGACGCCGCCATCGCGGCCAAGGCCGGCAATTTTTCGGCCCGGCTGGTGCAGCTGGACGGCAAGAAGCTGGAAAAGCACGCGCTCGCCAGTGAAGCCGACGCCCAGCGCGCCCTGGCCGCCATCCAGGCGCAGAGTTTCAAGGTCGGCAGCGTCGAGGCCAGCCCGGTCCGGCGCAATCCCTCCCCGCCCTTCATCACCTCGACCCTGCAGCAGGAAGCCAGCCGCAAGCTGGGCTTCAATGCCAAGCGCACCATGCAGATCGCGCAAGGTCTTTATGAAGGCGTCGAAATCGGCGGCGAGACCACCGGCCTGATCACCTATATGCGAACCGACGGCGTCATCATGGTGCCGGAAGCCATCGCCGAAGCCCGCGATGTCATCTCCAAGAATTACGGCGCCAAGTACCTGCCGTCCCGCCCACGCGAATACACCTCGCGCGCCAAGAATGCCCAGGAAGCGCATGAGGCGATCCGGCCCACCGGTTTTGCCCGCACCCCCGAAAGCGTGGCGCGTTACCTCGATGCCGACGCCGCCAGGCTTTACGAGCTGATCTGGAAGCGCGCCCTTTCCAGCCAGATGGAAAGCGCCGAGCAGGAACGCACCACGGTCGATGTCGTCTCCGCCGACGGCAGGATCACCCTGCGCGCCACCGGCACGGTCCTGCTGTTCGACGGCTTTCTCACGCTCTATCTGGAAGGCCAGGACGACAGCACTGACGAAGACGGCGACAATTTGCCCAAGGTCGCGGCGGGCGACGCCACAGAGGTGCGGGAAATCACCCCGGCACAGCATTTCACCGAACCGCCGCCGCGCTATTCCGAAGCCAGCCTGGTGGGCGCGATGGAAAAGCTGGGCATCGGCCGGCCCTCGACCTATGCCTCGATCCTTTCGACCCTGCGTGATCGCGCCTATGTGAAGATGGAACGCGGCCGCTTCCAGCCGGAAGACAAGGGCCGCCTGGTCACCACCTTCCTGCAAAGCTTCTTCAAGCACTATGTCGAGTATGAATTCACCGCCGACCTGGAAGAGAAGCTGGACGATGTCTCGGCCCACAAGCTGGACTACAAGACGCTGCTGCGCGACTTCTGGAAGGATTTCTCCGCCGCCGTGGCCGAGACCAAGGACCTGCGCATCACCCAGGTGATCGACGAGCTGGAAGCGGTCATGGGCGCGCATATCTTCCCACCCGGCGAAGACGGCGTCGATCCGCGCAAATGCCCGTCCTGCGAGAATGGCCGTCTCAATCTCAAACTGGGCCGTTTCGGCGCCTTTATCGGCTGCACCAACTATCCCGAGTGCAAATTCACCAAGCAGATCGGCGCCAAGCCGGGTGAAGGCGATACGGGGCCGGTGGATATCGGCATCTTCCCGGGTACCGAAGAGAAGATCACCCTGCGTTCGGGCCGTTTCGGGCCCTATGTGCAGCTGGGCGAAGGCGACAAGCCCAAGCGCAGCGGCCTGCCCAAGGGTACCGACAGGGCGGATGTCGATCTGGAGCTGGCGGTCAAGCTGCTGTCATTGCCGCGCGAAGTCGGCCTGCATCCCGAGGACGGCAAGAAGATCACCGCCAATTTCGGACGCTTTGGACCCTATGTTGCCCATGACGGCATCTATGCCTCGCTGGAATCGCCGGAAGACGTGTTCGAAATCGGCCTCAACCGCGCCGTCACCCTGCTGGCCGAGAAGAAGGCCAAGGGCCCGGGCCGCCGCGGCGCCCAGACGCTGAAGGAACTGGGCAACAATCCGGAAGGCACCGCCATCAAGGTGCTCAAAGGCAAGTTCGGACCCTATGTCAGTGACGGCACCACCAATGCCACCCTGCCCGAAGGCACCGAGCCCGAAAGTGTCACCATGGAACAGGCGCTGGCGCTGATCGCCGAACGCGCGGCGAAAGGCGGCAAGAAGGCAAAAAAGACGGCCAAGGCGAAGGCTCCGGTCCAAAAAGAAAAGAAGGCCGAAAGCAAAACCAAGAAAGAAAAAGCTGCGCCCAAGAAGGCCGCGGCCAAACCCGCAACCAAGACGAAAGCTGCCGCAAAATCCCAGGACAAGAAAAAGTCCAAAGAGCCCGAGCTGGCAGGCGAATAGAGCCATTGAAGAAAACGACCAACATGAAGAACGCGCCCGCCCTGGACAAGGCGCGCGTGCTGGAGCTGCTTGCTTCCAACCCCGGCGCCAACAAGCGCGACCTGTCCAAATTGCTGGGCCTGAAGGGCTCGGACCGTATCATCCTCAAGCGCGTACTGAAGGAGCTGGAGCAGGACGGCGCCATCGAAGGCAGCAAGAAGCGCGGCCTGACCAGGCGCGGCGAACTGCCGGAAATCACGGTGATCGAGATCACCGGCAACGATCCCGACGGCGAATTCATCGCCCGGCCGCTGCAATGGGATTCCAACCAAGACCCGCCTGTCATCTATGTCATCCCGCCCAAGGAAGGCGGCGCACCGTCTTCCGGATCGCGCCTGCTGGCCCGGCTGGAGAAACACGGCGATCATTACGAAGCGAAGATCATTCGCCGGCTGGAGGCCGAAGCCCAATCCCGCATCCTGGGCGTGCTGCGCGAACATCACGCCTCTCATGGAAGAAGTGAGGGCTTCCGGCTGGAGCCGGTCGATAAGAAGGCGCGCACCGAATATGCGCTGGAAAAATCCGACCTGGGCGGCGCAAAGCACAATGAACTGGTTGCCGCCGAACCGGTACCGGGCCGCATTGCCGGCTTTTCCCGGGTGCGGGTGGTGGAACGCATCGGCTCGATGGATTCCCCCCGCACCATCAGCCTGATCGCGATTCACGACCACGGCATTCCGACCGAATTTCCACCTGCCGTCCTGGCGCAGGCCCAGGCGGCCCAGCCGGTGGATCCGCCCGATATCAAAAAGGGGGGCCGCACCGATCTGCGCGCCATTCCGCTGGTCACCATCGATCCGGCCGACGCCCGCGACCATGACGATGCCGTCTGGGCCGGGCCGGACGACGATCCGGGCAACCCGGGCGGGCATGTCTGCCTGGTGGCCATCGCCGATGTCGCCTACTACGTCACGCCAGGCTCCGCGCTGGACAAGGAAGCGCTGAAGCGCGGCAACAGCGCCTATTTTCCCGACCGCGTCGTACCGATGCTGCCGGAAGAACTTTCGGCCGATCTCTGCTCCCTGAAGGAAGGATTGGACCGGGCCTGCCTGGTGGTACGCATGGTGCTCGATTCCAAGGGCAGGAAGCGCAGTCACACTTTCCTGCGCGGCGTGATGCGCTCGGCGGCGCGGCTGACCTACAGCCAGGCACAGGCCGCTTTCGACGGCAAGCCGGACGTGGCGATGAGCGCGACGGTGAAACAGACACTGGCGCAGCTCTGGGCCGCTTACAAATCCCTGACCGTCGAACGCGAGCATCGCGATCCGCTCGATCTCGACCTGCCGGAGCGGCGCATCGTGCTGGGCGGCGACGGCAAGGTCGCTTCCATCGCCTATCGCGAGCGGCTGGAATCGATGAAGCTGATCGAGGAATTCATGGTGCTGGCCAATGTCTGCGCCGCCGAGAGCCTGGAACAGGCCAGGACACCGCTGATCTACCGTGTCCATGACACGCCCTCGAAGGAGAAGCTGTTCGCCTTCTCCGATTTCCTGCGCACCCTCAATCTCAGCTTCGCCAAGGGCCAGGTGGTCAAGCCAGGCGTCTTCAACCGCATCCTGCAGCAAGGCAAGGGCAAGCCGCATGAGGGCGCCCTGAATGACGTGGTGCTGCGCAGCCAGGCCCAGGCGATCTATGACAACGCCAATATCGGGCATTTCGGCCTCAACCTCGCCAAGTATGCCCACTTCACTTCGCCCATCCGCCGTTACGCCGATCTGGTGGTGCATCGCGCCCTGATCCGCGCCTTCAAGTTTGGTGATGACGGGCTTGGCGACGCAGAAGCGGGCAAGCTGAAGCAAACCGCCGAACACATCACCGTGACGGAACGGCGGGCGATGGCGGCGGAGCGCGATTCCACTGACCGCTATGTCGCCGCCTATATGGCCGACCGGGTCGGGGCGGAATTCCAGGCCCGCGTCACCGGCGTCACCCGCTTCGGCCTGTTCGTGCGGCTGGCCGAAACCGGCGCCGAAGGCCTGATCCCCATCCGGGCGCTGGGCACTGAGTTTTTCCGCCATGACGAGCGGCAGCAGGCCCTGATCGGGGAACGGTCCCGTCACGCCTACCGCATGGGCGATCCGCTGGAGGTCACCCTGGAAGAAGCCGCCCCGGTCACCGGCGGACTGCGCTTTGCCCTGGCCGGGGCGGCCGGCAGCCCGGCCCCCAAGGGGCATTCCGGCCGCTTTAAAGGGCCGAACCGGGAGAAAAAGGGCGGTTTTCAGCGAAAAAAGCGGTAATTTTGGTCGCGCGGCCGGACGGAAAACCGCTCCACACTTTCCCTGGCCGGTGCTCCTGCTTGACTTAAAAGGTCCCTTCCCCCAAAACCCGCCGCCTTACCTATTGCGACTTTCCGGAGATTCCCATGGCGAAGCCCACCACTGCCAAGATCCGCCTCAACAGCGAAGGCGGCACCGGCTTCTTCTATGTGACCAAGAAGAACACCCGCACCATGACCGAGAAGTTCTCGATCAAGAAGTACGACCCGGTGCTGCGCAAGCATGTCGAATTCAAGGAAGGCAAGATCAAGTAAGCATCTCGCTTTCCTGATCCGAGATTATTAGCCTTCGCGCGTGAAGCGCGACCTTTCCCGACTTTCCAACCAGAGCTTCGACCTGCTGATCATCGGCGGCGGCGCCACCGGCTGTTTCGCCGCGCGCGACGCGGCCCTGCGCGGCCTCTCGGTGGCGCTGGTCGAGGCGCGTGACTTCGCCTCTGCCACCAGCGCCCGTTCCTCCAGGCTGGTGCATGGCGGACTGCGCTATCTGCGCAATCTCGAAACCGGGCTGGTGCGCGAAAGTTTGCGCGAAAGGCTGGCGCTGATGCGGATCGCGCCGCATCTGGTGCGCCCCCTGCCTTTCCTGCTGCCGCTCCATGGCGGCGGCCTGCTGGGGCGCGCCAAGCTTGCGGCGGGGCTGACGCTTTACGATCTGCTGTCCCATGACCGCAACCGGCTGGAAGATCCGGCGCTGCGCCTGCCCGGTCATCGCTGGATCGGGAAAAAGGACGCGCTGGCGCGTGAACCGGTGCTGGACGCCAAAGGCTTCAGGGGCGCCTTCGAGTATCACGACGCCCAGATGTATGCGCCCGAGCGGCTGGCGCTGGAAAATCTGATCGACGCCGACGCCCATGGCGCCGTCATCGCCAACTATGTGGCGGCGGAAAAACTACTGTTGCGCCACGGCAAGGTCGAGGGCTGCAGCGTGCGCGATCGCATTACCGGCTCCGGCTTCGATATCCGCGCCGCCGCCGTGCTGGTGGCCGCGGGTCCCTGGGCCGATATCTTCCTGGAACAGGCGACGGGACAGACGGCGGCGCACAAGCTCATCCGCTCCAAGGGCATTCACCTGATGGTGCCGCTGCTGTCACGATCGGCGCTGGCGCTGGAGACCGGCGGTGGCCATCTCTTCGCCCTGCCCTGGCGCGGCCACACCTTGCTGGCGACCACCGACACGCCCTTCAGCGGCGATCCTGCCGGCGTCGCGGTCAGCGAGGCTGATATCGTTTCCTTCCTCGCCACCTGCCGCAAGGCACTGCCGGTAGCGGCGCTGGCGCGGGATCGGGTTGAGCATTTTTACGCGGGCTTGCGGCCGCTGGTCAGCGACGGCTCACCAAAAAATGCAACAATGCTCAGCTATCACGTCAGCCGCCGCGCCGAGCTGGTCGATCATGCGACAGAAAGCATGAGCGGCCTGTTCTCGGCATTGGGCGGCAAATGGACCACGTCGCGCGCCCTGGCCGAGAAGGCCATCGATGCCATCGCCGGCAAGCTGGAGAAAAAGACCACGCCCTGCGTCACCGCGACGACGCCCTTGCCCGGCGGCCGTATCGACCGTTTCGACGGCCTGGTCGCGGGGATGCAGAAAACCTATCCCGGCATCGCGGCGCTGCGGCACCTGGCGCACCTGCATGGCGCCCGCCTGCCCTTGTTGCTGCAAGGTGTCCGCCTGACCGACCTGATGCCGCTGGGACCCAGTCAGGACGTGCCGGCGCAGATTGCCTTCGCCGTGCGTGAGGAAATGGCCCTGACACTGGAAGATGTGGTGATGCGGCGCACGTCATTGGGCCAGTTCGGCAGACCCTCGCACCAGGCTCTGGCGCAGGTGGTGACTTTGATGACGCGCGAACTGGGCTGGAGCGCCGAAAAGCAGCAAAGCGAGATCGCCACGCTGAACCACCTCTATGAGGTGGCGGCATGAAAGCCTTCGTTCTCTACAATCCTGCCGCCAACAATGGCCGCACAAAGCAGGACTGGCCGGCCCTGGCGGCAGCGCTGCAGACGGTCTTTCCCCACTTTGTCGGCACGCCGGTTTCCGCCCGCGGACAGGCCGCGCGCCTGGTGCGCGACGCCCTGCGCGAAGGCCATGACCAGATCGTGGCGGTGGGCGGCGACGGCACCGTCAACGAAGCAGTCAACGGCTTTTTCGAACTGGGGGTGCCGCTGGCGTCCGATGCGGTGCTGAATATCGTCCAGACCGGATCGCGCAACGATATCGCGCATGGCCGCCCCACCGGCGTGGCGGCGGCGCTGGCGCTGCGCAATGCCCATGTCCGCCCGCGCGACCTGGGTCATGTTTCCTGCCTGACAGCGGATGGCAGGCCGGTGACGCGCTTCTTCCTCAACGCCGCCTCATTCGGCATTACCGGCGATGCCGCCCGGCGTCTCAACCAGGCCCGCATTTCGGCCCTGCTGGGCGCCGATTTCGCGCGCACCTTCAGCGAGGCGATGGCACTGGCGGCCTGGCGCACCTGCCGCGTCCGGCTGGTCGCCGACAATGGCTTTGACGAGATCGACGGCATCAGCACGGTGGCGGTCCTGAACGGCACCAGCTTCGGCGGTGGCTTGATGGTGACGCCCGACGCCGAGCCGAATGACGGCCGCTTCGACATCGCCATCCTGGGCGGCGACCGCAAGCGGCGTCTCAGGCAGATGTTCCGCGACCTGCACCACGGGGAAAAAGTGGGTTTGCGCCGGCGGCGCTCCACCCGCCTGACGGCCGCGCCGACCCTCGACACGCGCCATCCGGTGATCGTGGAAACCGATGGCGAAGCGGTCGGCATGCTGCCCGCCAGCTTCGAGATCGTGCCCCACGCGATCCGGATACGGATTTAGGCGGCTGCCAATCCGGCACTGACCGCATGGGCCGCATCCGCAAGCGCCGTATGCGCCTGGGGCAGGATCGTCTCCAGATAGATGAAGCAATGCACCATGTCGGCATAGTCGGCGATGGTCACCGGCACGCCGGCGGCGCGCAGCTTCTGGGCATAGGCCTGGCCTTCGTCATGCAGCGGATCATAGCCGCCCAGCATCACATAGGCGGGCGGCAATTTTGAAAAGTCTTTCGCACGCAGCGGCGAGACCAGGGGCGAGGCGCGATCGGCCTCGTTGGGGACATAGTGACCATGGCACCATTCGATGGTGTGGCGCTCCAGGAAATAACCCACCGCATACTCGTTCAGCGACGAAGTCTCGCCGCCGACCTGGGTGTTGGGAAAGAGCAGCAGCTGATAGGCCAGCTTGGGCGCACCCTTGTCGCGGGCGATCTGCGTCACCACCGCCGCCAGCAAGCCGCCGGCGGAATCGCCGCCCACCGCGATGCGGCCGGCATCGATGCCCAGCGTCGCCGCGTTGGCGCAGATCCAGTTGGTGGCGGCGACGGCATCGTCCACCGCCGCGGGATAGGGATGTTCGGGCGCCAGGCGATAGTCGATGGCGATGACGCGCAGATTGCCCTCGCTGGCGATCAGGCGGCAAAGGCCGTCATGGCTCTCCAGCCCGCCCACGACAAAGCCGCCGCCATGGAAAAAGATCAGCGCCGGCTGCGGCTCGCTGGTCAGGGCAATGGGGGCATAGGCGCGGGCGGCAATGTCACGCGCCGGCCCCGGCCCCTGCGGCACCGAAATGGAAAAATTCTCCACCTTGCCGACGGCGACGCCCTGCGGCCCCACCAGCCCCATCATGCCGGCGAAGGAGGCCCGCGCCGCAGCAGGCGGCATCTGCCAGAGCTTGGGTCGCGGAATCGCGGCCGCCTGGTCGAGAAAGGCTTTCACCAAGGGATCGAGCGGCATGAAGGTCCCGGAGGAACGCGACTCGATGGTAACGCATTTCGTGGAACTTTAGCCATGTGGGGGGCGCCGATGGGAGCAGTTCCAGAAAGCTCGAGCCGCGCATTCCGCGCGGCGACAAGCCGCATCCGAAAGATCCCTTCCCCCGCGAGCGAAGCGACCGGCGGGGGAAGGTGTCGCAGCGAGGGTGAGTAGCGACAGCGTACGAACGCAGCGCGGCGCAAGCCGCGATGCGACCCGAGCTGCGACGGATGGGGGAAACTAATGAACAGTGATATGCTTGTCGGGATCGACGCGGTGGCTGATCACATCGCCCAGCAGCACCAGCATGACGAACCAGAACTGGGCGCGGTCGTGATTGCCTTCGGCTTCCATGGTCATCACGGCGCGACTGGCATAGTCGCAGGCGGCCGCGCCATGTTCGGTGGCAAGGTCTGACGCCAGGCGGTACATATCGCCGGTGGTCATGGTCATGAACCACTCCCTTCAAAGCCCGGCGTCATCAGAGCATCAAGGTCGTTAGCGTTCCGTTAACTGCTATTAACCAATTGAAATAGCTATTGTATTTTCCGCACTTGCCAGAACTACATTTCGGCCGCGTGATTGCTTATATACTCCAGGTTCCTGACGTAGATTTCTGGCCATGCACGGCAAAAGCATCCTTCTGATCATCGGCGGCGGCATCGCCGCCTATAAAAGCCTGGAACTGATCCGCCGGCTCGCCGAACGGGGCGTGCGGACCCGCGCCATCCTGACCAGGGCGGGCGCCGAGTTCGTCACCCCGCTGTCGGTCTCGTCCCTGGCCGGCGAACGCGTCTTTGAAGACCTGTTCTCGCTTACTGATGAAGCGGCGATGGGTCATATCGAATTGTCACGCAGCGCCGACCTGGTGGTGGTGGCGCCGGCCACGGCCGACCTGATGGCCAAGATGGCGAACGGCCTGGCCAATGACCTCGCCTCCACCGCCCTGCTCGCCACCGACAAGACAGTGCTGATGGCGCCCGCCATGAATGTGCGGATGTGGCAAAGCCCGTCGGCGAAACGTAATTTCGAAACCCTGAGTCGCGACGGCGTGCTTTTTGTCGGCCCCAATGACGGGGAGATGGCTTGCGGCGAATACGGCCCGGGCCGCATGGCCGAGCCGCTGGAAATCGTCGCCGCGATCGAACAGGCCCTCGTTCATGGGAATGAGGGCGGCGACGCCATGCTTGCTGGCGTGCGCGCCCTGGTCACGGCGGGGCCCACCCACGAACCGGTCGATCCGGTGCGCTTCATCGGCAATCATTCCAGTGGCAAGCAGGGCTATGCCATCGCCGCCGCCCTGGCGGCCGCGGGGGCACAGACGACGCTGGTGTCAGGGCCGGTGTCGCTCGCCGCGCCCAAGGGCGTGAAGTTGGTACGGGTGGGTACCGCGCGCGAAATGCTGGCGGCCAGCGAAGCCGCCCTGCCCGCCGATGTGCTGGTGATGGCCGCCGCCGTGGCCGACTGGCGTCCCGACATCATCGCCAACAGCAAATTGAAGAAATCGACCGATAGACCCCATGCCGCGCAAAGCGCGGCAGAAGAAAGAGGGCCGCTGATCAAGCTGGTGGAAAATCCCGACATATTGGCGACGCTGGCCGGCGGGCGGCTAAGGCCGCGGCTGGTGATCGGCTTTGCCGCCGAAACTGACGATGTGATCGAAAATGCCGTCGCCAAGCGGACGCGCAAGGGCGCCGACTGGATCATCGCCAATGATGTCGCCGGCGATGTCATGGGCGGAGAAAAGAACCGCGTTCATCTGGTGAGCGAGGCCGGCGTCGAAGACTGGCCGGAAATGACAAAACAAGAAGTGGGCGCGCGGCTGGCCGCGCGCATCGCGCAACAGCTCAAGGGGGCCGCGTGAAGGTTGGTATCAAGAAATTGCCGCATGGGCAGGACCTGCCCCTGCCCCATTACGCCACTTCCGGTTCGGCCGGCCTCGACCTGCTGGCGGCGGTCGAGACAGAGATGACGCTGGCGCCGGGCGCGCGCGCCGCCGTGCCGACCGGTCTGTCCATCGAGTTGCCGCTGGGCGTGGAAGCCCAGGTGCGGCCGCGTTCAGGCCTGGCGCTCAATCACGGCATCACCTGCCTCAATACCCCGGGCACCATCGACAGCGATTATCGCGGCGAAGTGAAGGTCATCCTGATCAATCTGGGCGATGCGCCCTTCAAGATCGCCCGCGGCGCCAAGATCGCGCAGATGGTGATCGCCCGCCATGAACAGGCCGAACTGATCGAAGTCGAGGCGTTGAGCGACACCGCCCGCGGCGCCGGCGGCTTCGGCTCCACCGGCATGACGGCCAAAGTGTAATGTTGAAATTGTCCCGCAAGACCCTGCTGGCGCTCGAGGCGGTGATCGACATCGCCTTCAATGCGCGGCCGGAGCCGGTGCAGGCCAAGGAAATCACCGCCCGCCAGGGCGTGCCGCAGCGTTACCTGGAACAGGTGATGCAGCAGCTGGTGCGGGCCGGCATCCTCAAGGGCGTGCGCGGTCCGCGCGGCGGCTATCGCCTGGCGCGGGAACGGCGGCGCATCTCGGTGGGCGATGTCGTCCGCGTCGCCGAAAGCATCGAGGATGAAGAGGAAAAGAGCGTGCCGCGCTCCGATCTGGGCCAGCGCATCGTCGCACCCTTCATCGCGGGGCTGCAGGACGAATTGATGGTAAGGCTGGATTCGGTGACGATCGAGGAACTTTGCCAGCGGGCCCGGGGCCAGGGCGTCAGCGATGCCATGGCCAGCGGCGCCGATTTTACAATTTGAGGCCCCGCCCTGCGGGACCGGCCATAGAGAGGGTATCATGACAAACGGAAAGCCGGGACGCGGACGGGTCTACAACTCCATCACCGAAACCATCGGCGACACACCGCTGGTCCGGATGCAGCGCATGCCGAAAGCGGCCGGGGTCAAGGCCGACATCCTGCTCAAGCTGGAATTCTTCAATCCGCTTTCCTCGGTCAAGGATCGCATCGGCGTCGCCATGATCGAGGCGCTGGAGCAGCAGGGTATCATCACCCCCGGCAAGAGCACTCTGATCGAGCCCACCTCCGGCAATACGGGCATCGCGCTGGCCTTCGTCGCCGCTGCCAAGGGTTACAAGCTGATCCTGGTGATGCCGGAAAGCATGTCGCTGGAGCGGCGCAAGATGCTGATGATCCTGGGCGCCGGGATCGAACTGACCGAGGCGGCCAAGGGCATGAAGGGCGCCATCGCCCGCGCCCATGAACTGGTGGCGTCCAATCCCAACGCCGTCATTCCGCAGCAATTCGAGAATCCCGCCAATCCCGACATCCACCGCCGCAGCACGGCCGAGGAAATCTGGAACGATACCGGCGGCAAGGTCGATATCGTGATTTCCGGTGTCGGCACCGGCGGCACCATCACCGGCGTCGGCCAGGTGCTGAAGGAAAAGAAACCCTCGGTGAAGATGATCGCGCTGGAGCCCGAGGATTCCCCGGTGCTCTCGGGCGGCGCGCCAGGTCCGCACAAGATCCAGGGCATCGGCGCCGGCTTCGTCCCCGCCATCCTGGACCGGAAAGTCATCGACGAGATCATCACCATCTCCAACGAGACGGCGCTGGAAACGGCGCGGCGGGCGGCGCGCGAGGAAGGCATTCCCGTGGGCATCTCCTCCGGCGCGGCCATCGCGGCGGCGCTGGAAGTGGGCGCCCGGCCGGAGAATGCCGGCAAAACCATTGTCGCCGTCATTCCGTCTTTTGCCGAACGCTATCTTTCGACGGCGTTATTCGAGGGCCTGTAACAGGCCCGGCACGTCGGTACAGATCGCCTCAACCTCCAGCGCTTTCAGACGCCGCATCTCGTCCGGATCATTGACCGTCCAGGCCGCCAGCTTGAGGCCGTAGGCACGCGCCAACGCCGCCGCTTCCGCCGTCAACTGCGAGAAGTGCGGAAACCAGCCTGCGCCGCCCAATCCGCGAATGATGTTGAAGAGTGGGACGGTGCCGGCAATGTTATTGTTGCTGGTGCACCAGATTTCCGCTTTTGGCTGCACCTGATGCACCCGCATCAGGGCCCGCCAGTCGAAACCGACAAAAATTGCGCGCGACAGAAAATCCGCTTTCTCCACCACCGCCAGCGCGGCATCGGCCAGCGCCACCGGATCGGCGCTGTCTTCGCCGGTATCGCATTTGAGCTCGACCAGCAGGCGGAAAGCCGTCACCGGCCGAACCCGCGCGATCACTTCTTCCAAAGTGGGAATCTGTTCGCCCTCAGCCGCCTGCAAGATAGGATGCTGGGTGCCGTAATCACTGCCGGGCCGCGGGCGGCCAATGTCGAAACCGCGCAATTGCGCCAGCGGCAGGTCCTTGATCCTCGCGCCGCGGCCTTCCAGCCAGGCGCCGCCTTGCCGCGTGTAGCCGGAATTGAGCCGGGCGTCGTGGTAGACCACCGCCACACCGTCGGCGGAAAGCTGGACATCCAGCTCCGCGCCATCACATCCGAGAGCCATGGCGTTGCGGAACGCGGCCAGGCTGTTTTCCGGAAAGAGCGCGGCCCCACCCCGATGCGCGATATTGAGAGTCGGCATGTCCCGACTGTAGGACAAGTTTCCGGCCGGTCCATGGCCGGCCAGGATTTCCGCGAAAACTGCGGCTTCTGTGTGACGTGTTTTCCGCGCTGCCGGATTGTTTGAACCGGCATTCCCAGGACGCACCCACCTTGCCTTGCCTTGCCTTGCCTTGCCTTGCCTTGCCTTGCCTTGCCTTGCCTTGACTTGACTTGCCTTGACTTGACTTGCCTTGACTTGAATTGAGGCCGGGCGTACCCACCCCGCCCCGGGCAATTCCGCCCGCACCGACGGAAGGAGGATGCCATGTACCGACCCGTTTCCGCCTCTGTTCGCGGCGCCTTTTTCGTTCCGGGATCCCGATAAATCCGTTCTTTGCGGCTTTTCGCGCCCTCCCGGTAATCCCGTGGAGGGTTTTTCGTTTTTCCTGAGTTGGCATGAGTAAGATGAGCAACCTCGATCTGGGCCAGAGCGGCCCCCGCATTTCCGGCAATCAGCGCGGCGCGCTGTGGCTGGAAATGAAAGCGCTGACGCGGCTGGCCGCACCGCTGGCGGCAACCCAGCTGGCGCAGATGGTGATCCTGGCCACCGACACGCTGATGCTGGGCCATCTCAGCAAGGAAGCGCTTGCGGCCGCCACCCTGGCCAACCAGGTCTATATCATGACGTGGCTGGTCGGACTGGGCCCGGCCTCCGCCGTGCCAGCGATGATCGCCCATATCCGCGGCGCCCGCGAAAGCAACTGGGGCGGCGTGCGCCATATCGTGCGCATGGGCCTCTGGTCGGTGGCGCTGCTGTCGGTGCCGCTGCTGCTGCTGTTGACCTTCACCCGCGATATCCTGCTGCTGCTGGGTCAGGATGCTTTGCTGGCGGATCATGCCGCCGCCTTCATGACCGCCCTGATGTGGGGCCTGCCCTTCAGCCTCGCCTACCAGGTGCTGCGCAATTTCTCCACCGCGGTGGACAAGCCGATGATGCCGCTGATCGTGGCGGGACTGACCGTCATGGTCAACGCGGTGGTCGGCTATGGCCTGATCTTCGGCCATTTCGGCCTGCCGCGGCTGGAGCTGATGGGCTCGGGCCTGGCCAGCGCCTTCGCCAATTTCTTCGGCTTCGCCGCCATGCTGGCTTTCGTGATGCTGCAGCCCAAACTCAGGCGTTACCGCGTGCTGCATCGCTGGGCCCAGCCGCACTGGGCGCATCTGCGCGAGGTCTTTCATCTCGGCATGCCCATCGGCGTCACCATGATGTTCGAGGTGGCGCTGTTCGTCACCGCCGCCTTCACCATGGGCCTGTTCGGCGCCGACATTCTGGCGGCGCACCAGATCGCCATCACCGTGCCCTCGCTCACCTTCATGGTGCCGCTGGGCATCGGCATGGCCGCGACGGTGCGGGTGGGCCTGGCCAAGGGCGCCGGCGACGCTGTCGAAGCCCGGCGCGCCGGCTTCGCCGCCATGGGCATGGCGGTGGTGTTTATGACGTTCACGTCGGTGCTGCTGCTCTCCTTCCCACGCGTCATTGCCGGCCTCTGGCTGCCCGACATCCCTGCGAATGCGGCGGTGCTGTCGCTGGCAGTGAGCTTCCTGATGGTGGGTGCCGCTTTCCAGCTCGTCGATGGGCTGCAGGTGACCGCCGCCCTGTCGCTGCGCGGCCTCAAGGATGCCCAGGCGCCGATGTGGATCGCCGGCGCCAGTTACTGGCTCTGCGGTTTTCCCGTCTGTCTCTGGCTGGGCTTCGGCCTGAAGATGCAGGGCCTGGGCGTCTGGATCGGATTGGCGTTCGGTCTGCTGGTGGCCGCGGTGGCGCTGATCTGGCGCTTCAACCGCTTGTCAAAGGTAACTGCGGCCCAGATACAGCAGCAGGAAGAATAAAAGACCGAGCATTCCCAGCAGGCCAAGCCGGATTGGTTTCGCCCGACGCTCCTGCTCCGCCGCGATCAGCAAGGCCGTGTCGGGATGCAGCCTTACGCCGCCTTCCGCCACCATGCGCGAAAGGTCTTCGGCATTCTTCACCAGTTGCGGCAGGTCTTCCGCCAGCTTGCCCAGGGCCGAGAAGCCTTCGGCGGCGCGCGCCAGGCGCGCTTCCGCTCCCAGATTGTCCGTCACCCAGCGTTCCGCCACCGGCCGCGCCGCCTCCCAGATGTCGAAATCGGGATCGAGGCCCCGGGCGACGCCTTCCACCACCACCATGGTCTTCTGCATCAGCACCAGTTCCGGCTGGGTCTGCATCTCGAAGCGGCGGGTGGTTTCGAACAACTGCCCCAAAAGCTGGGCGATGGAGATTTCGCGGGCGCTGCGGCCGAAGATCGGTTCGCCGATGGCGCGCAACGCCTGGGCAAAGGTCTCCAGCGGATGCTGCGGCGATACAAAAGCCAGATCGTAATGCAGCTGCGCCACTTTGCGGTAATCGCGCGCCAGGAACCCGGCCAGCGTGCCGGCCATGAAACGGCGCAAGGGCGGCTCCAGCCGGCCCATGATGCCGAAATCCACCGCCACCAGCCGGCCTTCGGTATCGACAAAGAGATTGCCGGGATGCATGTCGGCATGGAAAAAGCCGTCGCGCAGGGCCTGGGTCAGGAAACTGCGCACCACGACCAGGGCGATCTTTTTCGGATCATGGCCCGCCGCGCGCAGCGCCTCGGGATCGCGGATCGGCGTGCCCGCGATCCATTCGCTGGTCAGCACCCTGGCCGAGGTACGCTGCCAGTCGATATGGGGAACGCGGAAATCGGTATCGCCGCGGGTGCGTTCATAAAGCTCGGAGGCGCCGGCCGCTTCCATCCGCAGATCCAGCTCCAGCGCCACCGAGGCCGCCAGGGTTTCCTTGACGGCGATGAACCGCAGCCGCCGGGCTTCGGCGGACACCGCCTCCGCCATGCGCGCGAAACGCTCCAGCGCCCGAAGATCGCGGGCGAATTTCTCCACGATGCCGGGCCTGAGCACCTTCACCGCCACTTCGGCGCCTTCCGTGGTACGGCCGCGATGGACCTGGGCGATGGACGCCGCCGCCACCGCGCCGCCCAGTCCGGAGAACAGTGTTTCCACCGGCGCGCCCAGGCCGGCAGCGATCACGGCGCGCGCGCGGGCTTCGGGAAAGGGCGGCAGCCGGTCCTGCAGATGCTGGAGGGCGTCGGCTACCGCAACGCCGACGATATCAGGGCGCGTCGCCAACATCTGGCCCAGCTTGATATAGGCCGGTCCCAGCCTGGTCAGCGCCCGCGCCAGCTTGGCACCGGCATCCGGCTTGCCAGCGCGGAATGCCAATGCCGGAGAGAACAGTAACAGCGCCGCATGGATCAGGCGAAACAGGCTCATCAAAGACGCCCAACCTTCAAATTCGAAAAGCCGAATGCATGGCGGCGATGCCGCCCGAGAGGACACGCACCTTCACCTGGCCCAGGCCGGCGGCCTGGATCATCTGGGCGAATTTCTCGCGCGATGGGAAGCGGCGGATGCTCTCGGCAAGATAACGATAGGACTCCGCATCGCCCGCCACCCAGGATCCCAGCTGCGGCAACAGCTTGAAGGAATAGGCATCGTAGATCGTATCGAGGCCGGGCACATCGACTTGGGAAAATTCCAGGCAGAGAAAACGGCCGCCGGGCTTCAGCACACGCCGCGCTTCGGCCAGCGCCTTTTCGATATGGGTGACGTTGCGGATGCCGAACGCGATCGTATAGCTGTCGAAGGAGGCATCGGGGACCGGCAGGGCTTCGGCGTCACCGACCGTCCAGGTGATGGCGCCCTCGCCCTTCGCTTCGGCGCGACGCTTGCCCTCCCCCACCATCTTCTCATTGATGTCGCAGACCGTGACGGCTGCTTCGCCACCCCGGCTCCTGGCCATCTCGACGATGCGAAAAGCGATATCGCCGGTGCCGCCGGCCACATCGATGCTTTTCCAGCCCGGCCGGGGATTGAGCCACTCCACCATCGCGTCCTTCCAGATGCGATGAATGCCGGCGCTCATCATGTCGTTCATCAGATCATAGCGGGCAGCAACCGACGAAAAGACCTCGCGCACAAGGCCTTCCTTTTCGGCCTCCGGCACGTCGCGGAAGCCGAAGCTCGCGGTATTGCTATCGGACATGGGGACGCATGATACACTATTATGGCGCGCGACAAGTGGGTCCCGGCTCGAACTCCCCGCATCAGATGCGGGTCGCTGGCCGGGATGACAGGTTATCAGGAATGCCCGAATTGCCCGAAGTCGAAACTGTCCGCCTGGGGATCGCCCCCGCGCTGGAAGGCCGCACCATCACCCATGCCGAAACGCGGCGGGGCGATCTGCGCCGTCCCTTCCCGCGCGATTTCGCCGCCCGGCTGCGGGGCCGCAAGGTCACCGGGCTCCGGCGTCGGGCCAAATATATCCTGGCCGATCTCGACAGCGGCGAGACGCTGGTGATCCATCTGGGCATGTCGGGCCGCATGACGGTGCAGGCGCAAGGCCGCGCGGCGAAGAAGATCGGCACCTATGTCCATGACATCGATGAGGGCTTGTCCAAGCATGACCATGTCGTGCTGGAGACCGACGCCCCGGCCCGCATCCTCTTCAATGACCATCGCCGCTTCGGCCTGATGGACCTGATCGAGACCAGAACGCTGGAGACCGACCGGCTGTTCAAGGATATCGGCATCGAGCCGCTGTCGCCGGGCTTCCATGTCAAACACCTGACCGCCGCGCTGGACGGCAAGAAGACGCCGATAAAATCCGCCCTGCTGGACCAGCGGGTGGTGGCGGGGCTGGGCAATATCTACGTCGCCGAGGCCCTGTTCCGCAGCCGCATCTCGCCCAAACGGCTGGCCGGCAGCCTGAAAGCGGACGAGATCAAGAAGCTGGTGCCCGCGATCAAGAAGGTGCTGCAGGACGCCATCAAGGCCGGCGGCTCTTCCTTGCGCGATCATGCCCGTCCCGATGGCGAGCTGGGCGCCTTTCAGCATCATTTCCTGGTCTATGACCGCGAAGGCCAACCGTGCAAACTCGGTTGCAGGGATAAGGTGAAGCGCATCGTTCAGGCTGGGCGCAGCACTTTCTATTGTCCAAAATGCCAGAAGTGAGAGTCAGATGAGTGTTGTTCTTACGGAAATTCGCGGTCCAGTCGGTATCGCCACTCTCAACCGGCCTGAAGCACTGAATGCGCTCAACACGCCGCTGCTGGATGCGCTGGCGGCGGCGTTGGAAGCCTGGGACGCCGATCCGGCCGTACGGGTGATGATCGTCACCGGCTCGGCCAAGGCCTTTGCCGCCGGCGCCGACATCAGGGAAATGGCGCCCAAAAGCTTTGCGCAGATGCATCGCGAAAACATCTTCGGCCGCCAGCTTGACCGCATCACCCGCATCAAGAAGCCGGTCATCGCTGCCGTCTCCGGTTTTGCCTTGGGCGGCGGCTGCGAACTGGCGCTGGCGCTGGATATCGTGCTGGCGGCGGACAGCGCCAAATTCGGCCAGCCCGAGATCACGCTGGGCATCATTCCCGGCCTGGGCGGCAGCCAGCGGCTGGTGCGGGCGGTGGGCAAGGCCAAGGCGATGGAATTGTGCCTCACCGGCCGGATGATGGATGCGGCTGAGGCGCTGGCTTCGGGCGTGGCAGCACGGGTAGTGCCCGCCGACACGCTGATGGAAGAAGCCCTGAAACTGGCGGACAAGATCGCAGCGCAATCCACCCCTGTGGCCGCCATGGTCAAGGACGCCATCAACCGGGCCTTTGAAAGTCCGCTGGCGGAGGGCTTGGCCTATGAGCGCCGCGCCTTCCACGCTTTGTTCGCCACCCATGACCAGAAGGAAGGCATGGCCGCCTTCGGCGAAAAGCGGAAACCCCAGTTCAAGGATGAATAGGCCGGGAAAAGGCGATTTCCGGGCGTTTGTTGACCCCGGCTTCGCCCTGCGCTATAGGCCCCGGCTCTTTTTGCCAAGGTCAAGGAAACCTTCTGATGCCGAATATCGCCTCCTCCCGCAAGCGGGTCCGCACCACCGCCAAGCGCACCGCCATCAATACGGCGCGCAAGACCCGGGTGCGTGGCTTCATCCGCAAGGTTGAGGAAGCCATCAAGTCCGGCAACAAGGCTGCCGCCCTGGCCGCCCTGAAGGCCGCCGAGCCGGAAATCATGCGCGGTGTCACAAAAGGCGTGCTGCACAAGAACACCGGCGCCCGCAAGGTGTCCCGCCTGACCAAGCGCGTCGCGAAACTGTCGAAATAGGAAGCCGCTGGAATCTTTGGCGTTTCACAGAATAGATCAGGCCCGGAGCTGAAATCCGGGCCTTTTTTATTGTCAGTGTGCTGACAAACACCATTTTGCCGTATTTCGGCAGCGCAACACGGCCTCAGTCCGGTGCAAGCCCTTGATTCCCAAAAGCTGTCCCGAAATGTTTCATTTTCCGTATACGGCACAGTTATTTAGCGCCATTCGTAAAAGTGAAAAATTTTCGCGAATCGACCCCCGTTCGGGGTTTGTCCCTCTTGTTTGAAGCCACCGCTTGATTCTATCTTAACCAGGCGTTGGGGCGGATGCGGGCCATGGACCAGACAAGCGAAAGTAAAGTTATAATATTCGCTCGTCATTTGGGAGTTCCAGACCGAACTCCCAAGTATAGAAACGCGTGAATTCCTGACATTGTGACACTTTTAATGCTGGGGACTTTCCCGGCATTCCACGAGTTTTCTCTGATCGGTCGGCCATGGCACCTCCCTCTTCACATGACTATGCGGGCGATATCGACGCCCAGCAGGCCTGGGCGCTGCTCAAGGCCGAGTCCAAGGCGCAACTGGTCGATGTCCGCACCATCGCCGAATGGAATTTCGTCGGCCTGCCGGATCTCTCCCCCCTTGGCCGCCGGGTCCATTGCGTCGAATGGCAGGGTTTTCCCGCCATGGCGGTCAATCCGGCCTTCGCGACCGAGGCGGAGGCCGCCGTGACGGCGGCGGGCGCCGGCAAGGACACGCCCATCCTCTTCCTCTGCCGTTCCGGGGCGCGCAGCCGCGCCGCGGCGGTGGCGCTGACCCAGGCGGGGTTCAGCAAGGCTTTCAACGTGGCGGGCGGTTTCGAGGGCGATCCCGATGGCGAACGCCATCGGGGCAACATCAATGGCTGGAAGGCGGCAGGTCTGCCCTGGCAGCAAGGTTAGTGGGTTTTGGTTTTCAGGGCCGGACACGAAGACGTGCCGGAACAACAAGAGCGGGTGTGGTGACATGGGTGCTTTGCAATGACACAGGCGACGGGAAAATCGGCGCGCGCGGACTGGCGTGCGGCTTGGGTGGCGGTGCGTGAAAGGCTGCGGCGGGAGCTGGGCGATCCGGTGTTCGAGGCCTGGATCGGACCGCTGACGCTGGAAAGCTTCGAGAAGGACGAACTGGCCATCGGCGCCGCCAAGCCTTTCGTGCGCAACTGGGTGGCCAATCACTATGTGCCGCGCCTTGAGCGCGCCTTCCGCGCCGAAGGTTTTGCGCCGGCCTCGATCGCCATCGTGATGGCGGCGCCGTCGGTCGGCGCCAACGCCCTGCCCGTGCGCGAAACCGCCGAGCCGGCCGCCACCGTGTCCTACCTGCCGCCGCGCCCGTCTTCGGAAAATGATGACAGCGCCAGGGGCCTGTGGAACCGGATGCTACATCCGCAGCAGACCTTTGACAGTTTCATTCCCGGCGGAGCCAACGCCTTCGGTCACGGCGCCGCCCGCGATTTCGCGGAAGGCGGCCAGGCCGACCTGCCGCTGCTCTACATCCATGGCGGCTTCGGCTACGGCAAGACCCATCTGCTCAATGCCGCGGCGCTCGAATTCCGCAAGCGCGGCAAGCGCACCTTGTTCCTGCGGGCCGAGGATTTCATGCGTCACTTCCTGGGGGCGCTCTATCGCAAGGACACGCTGGCCTTCAAGGAAGAGCTGCGCACCGCCGAAGTGCTGATCATCGACGATTTGCAGCATATCTGCCGCAGCGCCGCCACAGCGTCCGAGTTCCTCTACACGGTCAACGCCTTCGCCGACCTGCGCCGCCGGGTGGTGATCGCCGCCGACCGCGCCCCCGCCGGCCTGGAAGGGCTGGGCGCCGATGTGAAGTCGCGCCTGTCGGGCGGGCTGGTGATCGCGCTGGACAAACCGGATCGCGACACCCGCCTGGCCATCCTCAAACGCCGCGCGACCGATTTCTGCCGCCACAAGCCCGAGGTGGTCCTGCCGGAACAGGTGCTGGAGCGCATCGCCGACATGGACGATGCCAGCCCGCGCGAACTGATCGGCGTCTTCACCAAGATCGCGACCTATGCCGACCTCACCAAGAAGCCGGTGACGCTGGAAGTGGCCGATGAAGCGGTGGGCCTGCGGTCCTCGCCGGGGGTCAAAACCTCGATCGAGGACATCCAGCGCAAGACCGCCGAGTTCTACAAGCTCGACGTCAAGGATTTCCATTCGCCGCAGCGCGCCCGCCGGGTGGCGCGGCCGCGCCAGGTGGCGATGTACCTGGCCCGCAAGCTGACGACCCGCTCCCTGCCCGAGATCGGGCGGCGTTTCGGCGGCCGCGACCACACCACGGTGCTGCACGCCTGCCGCCGCATCGAGGCGCTGATCGGGGAAGACGCCCTGTTCCGCCAGGAGGTCGACTTCCTCTCCCAGATGCTCCAGCGCAAGGCTGATCTCTGACCGCTCTGATAGAAGCCCATGAGCTGAGCAAGCGGTTCGGCGCCGTCACCGCGCTGGACCGCTTGTCGCTTTCGATCCCGGCCGGCGGCGTCTATGGCATCCTGGGCGCCAATGGCGCCGGCAAAAGCACCTTCTTCCGCATCTGCCTGGACCTGATCCGGCCCAGCGGGGGCGGTGTGCGCATCCTGGGCGGCGATCCCGGCGATACCGGCACACGGCGGCGGATCGGCGCCATGATCGAAACGCCGCGTTACCATCCCTTCCTCACCGCCACCCAGACCCTGACCATGCTGGCGCGGGCCAGCGGCGTGACGGAGCCCGATATCGGAAGCTGGCTGGCGCGGGTGGGTTTGACGGGCGCCGCCGACCGCAAGGTGCATCACTTCTCGGTCGGCATGAAGCAGCGGCTGGGCATTGCCGCCGCCCTGATTTCCTCGCCCGAATTGTTGATCCTGGACGAGCCCACTTCCGGCATGGACCCGATCGGTATCCAGGAAATGCGCGCCCTGATGCGCGACCTGGCCGACAAGCATGGCGTCACCATCCTGCTCTCCAGCCATCTGCTCGATGAGGTGCAGCGGGTCTGCGACCGCGTCGCCATCTTTGCTCGTGGGCGTCTGGTGTCGGAGGGGCGGATCGACATGCTGCTGGCGGGACAGGAAAAGCTGCGCCTGACCGTCAACCGGCCGGATGCCCTGCTGCAGTTGCTGGGCGCGAAAGCGGCGCGGGACGGCGATGGCGTGCTGGTGGCGATCACTCGCGCCGAAGCGCCGGACCTGCTGCGCCGGCTGATCCAGGACGGCATCGATCTGACCGAAGCGCGCTGGGTCGGCGGCCAGCTTGAGACCTTCTATCTCGAACAGGTGGGCCATGCTGGCTGACGCTGTCGCCGCCGAGGCCTACAAATTCCTGCGCCAACGGGGCGGCCTGTTCTGGGGTTTCTGCGCCGTGCCGCTCGGCATGCTGATTTTCCATCTGGGCGTCGATACATGGATGAATTCGCGCATCTCCGTGCCGCTGCACATGGATATTGGACGCCAGATACTGAACGGACTGAACGGGGGCGGCTCTGCATTCTTCCACATTTTCTTCATCGCAGGCGCCACCGCCATCTTCTCGGGCGAGTATCGCTGGGAAACCTGGCGCCTGCTGACACCGCGCAATAGCCGTATCAACTTGCTCGCGGCCAAATTCATGGTTTATGCGATTGCCGCCGCCATAAGCCTGCTGATGCTGGGAGTGGCTTATGGCGTGCACGGTCTCTATGCCGGGACGCTAAGCGGCCGCATAACCCTGCCGGGGGCGGATTTCCCGTTGCTGGCCGCCGGCACCTTCCTGGTAAACTGGGCCGAACTGCTGCTGCTTGGCGCTTTCACCGCTCTGGTCGCTGTCACAACCCGCGCCAATATCGGACCGCTGATCGCCGGCATCTGCTTTTCCTTCGCACAGTCCCTGGCGTCGTCGCCAATGGTGGCTCCGCTATGGGACAATCGCTTGCGCTGGCTGGCGCTTTTTCCCGGCCGCACAACCCAATATCTGCGCAGCCTGCTGGGCGGCGAACCGATCGCGCCAAACCTCTATTCCGATCCGGCGTTACTGCTGCCGGCCATCCTGTTCCTGACAGGCTGGATACTGCTGCTGGGCGGCGCGACGCTTATCCGTTTCCAGCGCCAGGATCTTCCTCGCGAATAGGGGCGTGGGAATAGTTATTCCCCCTCGAAGACGTCCTCGACCTTCACGCCGAACACCCTGGCGATGCGCATGCCCAGCGGCAGCGAGGGATCGGCCTTGCCGGTCTCGATCGCGTTGACGCTCTGGCGCGCGACATTGATCTTTTCCGCCAGCTCGGCCTGGCTCCAGTTGCGCTCGGCGCGCAGCACCTTGATGCGGTTCTTCATTGCTTCATCCAGCGCAGGCGGCGATAGAGGAAGGCAAGCGCTACGCCTGCCGCCAGGGCCAACAGTGTCGTGAGAACGCCGGAGAAGAAAAAGCCCTTTGGCGTTTCGCTCTGTCCCAGGAGATTGACGAGGCTATTCAGCCCGTCGGCGAACAGGACATACGGAAGCACTACGGCGCACAGCAATGAGGTGCCGATGACACCGCCCCAATGCTGGTCGCTGCGCAGATTCTGTTTCTGGACATCGTCCATCGCGACATAGCTGAGGCCAGCAAGGATGATGCCCAGCCCGACCAGCGCGCCAAAGCCGATGGCGGGTATCGACCAGGGACCATCGCCGCGCACCGCATGCGGGAAAATGTGCGCCGCCACAATCGCGGCCATTCCAAGCCCGATCAGGACCCAGTAATTCCGGGGTGAATACCGCATGTCGCCCTCACCTATCTTATTGTCATGTACACATGACATATCACCTCGGCCGCGATGTCAAGTGGACATGACATATGTCGGGCGGTTTCGGGGGGCCGCAGAGCGGGGCCGGAGGCCGGAAAAAACTGCGGAAAACCGGGCTTTTTCGGCCTGTTTTTCAGCCCTCTTTTGCTGGCCTGAATAGGCCGTTTCTGCTAACATTCGCACCTTGAGTCTTGGGGCCCGCAGCGGCTCTCCCAAAACCAAGAAAATTGGGTGTTCCGGCGCCTTGAAGGCGCGCGGAAACGGGGTTCTGTCAGCAGGCGGACTGGAAATGAAAATCAATGTCGAACGGGGTGCGTTTCTCAAGGCGCTGAACCATGTGCAAAGCGTGGTGGAACGGCGCAACACCATTCCGATCCTTTCCAATGTGCTGATCGAAGCTGGCAAGGCCGGACTCAAGCTCACCGCCACCGATCTCGACATCGAGATCGTCGAGGCCCTGCCTGCCGATATCCTGCGCAACGGTTCGGCCACGGCCCCGGCGCACATGCTCTACGACATCGTGCGCAAGCTGCCCGATGGCGCCCAGGTGCAGGTCGAATTGCTCTCTTCCGAAGGCGGCCGCCTTTCGGTCAGCGCCGGCTCGTCCCGTTTCGAACTGGCCTGCCTGCCGCGCGAGGATTTTCCGCAGATGGCGGCCGGCGCCCTGCCCCACAAATTCCGCCTGGCCGCCGACGATCTCAAGCGGCTGATCGACAAGACCCGCTTCGCCATCTCCACCGAAGAGACGCGCTATTACCTCAACGGCATCTACCTGCACGCCGCCAAGGATTCCAAGCCGCCGGTGATGCGCGCCGTCGCCACCGACGGTCATCGCCTGGCCCGTTACGAACTGGAATTGCCAGATGGCTCGGCCGGCATGCCGGGCGTGATCGTGCCGCGCAAGACGGTGGGCGAACTGCGCAAGCTGCTGGACGATGCCGAAGGCGCCATCGATATCTCGCTCTCGGATACCAAGATCCAGTTCGGCTTCAATGGCGTCGAACTCACGTCCAAGCTGATCGACGGCAATTTCCCGCCCTATGAGCGCGTCATTCCCGCCGGCAACGACAAGTCCCTGTCGCTGGAAGCCAAGGAATTCGCCCAGTCGGTGGACCGCGTTTCCACCATCAGCGCCGACAAGACCCGCGCCGTGAAGCTGGGCGTGGCCAAGGACAAGGTCACGCTCTCGGTGGTCAATCCCGAGAGCGGCACCGCCACCGAGGATGTCGGCGCCACCTACAGCGCCGGCGCGCTGGAGATCGGCTTCAATGCCCGCTACCTGCTGGACATCACCAGCCAGATCGAAGGCAAGGAAGTGCGCTTCCTGCTGTCCGACGCCGGCTCCCCCGCCATCATCGAGGATGCGAGCGACACCCGTACGCTTTACGTCCTCATGCCGCTTCGGGTCTGAGATTGGCCATCGCGCCAGACATGCGTCCCGGCCGCGAAGCGTTGGCTTGCGCCAAGCTTGCTGTGACGCAGCTGCGCCTGACCAATTTCCGCTCCTATGCGACCGGTGCCCTGGCCCTTTCGGGCGCGCCGGTGGTGCTGGCGGGTCCCAACGGCGCCGGCAAGACCAACATCCTGGAGGCGATCTCGCTGCTGTCGCCCGGCCGCGGCTTGCGCGGCGCAAAACTGGCCGAACACACCCGCAAGGGCCCTGTAGTGCCGGATGAGGCCTTATGGGCCGTGGCGGCGACGGTGGCGCGTGGCGGCACCGAGTATGACATCGGCACCGGGCTTATCAGAGGTTCGGCGGGCCTGGGGCCCAATGGCGGCGAGAAGCGCCCCGGCGGCGGAGGCCGCCAAGACAAAAGAAGCGTGCGGCTCAATGGTGTCGAAGCCAAAGGCTCCGCCGATCTGGGCGATATCGTGCAGCTGGTCTGGCTGACGCCCGCCATGGACCGGCTCTTCATCGAAAGCGCCGGCGGCCGCCGCCGCTTCCTGGACCGGCTGGTGCTGGGTTTCGACAGCCTCCATGCCCGCAATGCCACCCGCTATGAGACGGCGATGCGCGAGCGCGCCCGGCTGCTCAAATACGGCCCGCGCGACCCGTCCTGGCTGGACGGGCTTGAGAATGAAATGGCCGAGTCCGGTTTCGCCATGGCGGTGGCGCGTGCCGCCACGGTGGAAAAGCTGTCGCGGGCGCTGGCCGAACGGCATGGCGAATTTCCCGCCGCCGCGCTTTGCCTCAGCGACGAACTGCATCTGGGCAGCATCGAGGACCTGCGGACCGCCCTTGGCGCCAATCGCATGCGCGATGCCGAGGCCGGGCGCACCGGCCACGGTCCCCACACCACCGATCTTCTGGTGCGTCATACCGCCAAGCGCGCCGATGCGCGCGACTGTTCCACCGGCGAGCAGAAGGCCTTGCTGATTTCGATCATGCTGGCCGATGCGCGCGAGCTGAGCCGCGCCCGCGAAGGCCTGGCGCCGCTGCTGCTGCTGGACGAGATCGCCGCCCATCTGGATGCGCGCCGCCGCGCTGCCTTGTTCGAGGAAATCCACGCCCTTTGCGCCCAGGCCTGGATGACCGGCACCGATTTGTCTCTCTTCGATGGGCTGAATCAGGCAAACAGCCGCGGCCGTGCGGAGATTTTCCTGGTCGAAAACGGCCAGTTCATGCGTCAGGAGTAAGCCATGGCCGAGCCCGCTGTGAACAACAACGAATATGGCGCCGAGAGCATCAAGGTCCTCAAGGGCCTCGATGCCGTGCGCAAGCGTCCCGGCATGTATATCGGCGACACCGATGACGGCTCGGGCCTGCATCACATGGTCTATGAAGTCGTCGACAATGCCGTCGACGAGGCGCTGGCCGGCCATGCCGACCGCATCGATGTGGTGCTGAATCCCGACGGCTCCTGCACCGTGCGCGACAATGGCCGCGGCATTCCCACCGACATCCACAAGGAAGAAGGCGTCTCGGCGGCCGAGGTCATCATGACCCAGCTTCATGCCGGCGGTAAGTTCGAGCAGAATGCCTACAAGGTGTCGGGCGGTCTGCACGGCGTCGGCGTCTCGGTCGTCAACGCCCTGTCGGAATTCCTCGATCTGCGCATCTGGCGCAATGACAAGGAGCATTACATGCAGTTCCGCCATGGCGATGCCGTGGCGCCGCTGGAGGAAGTGGGTGATGCCCCCGGCCGCAAGGGCACGGAAGTCACCTTCCTGCCGTCCTCCATCACCTTCACCAAGACCGATTTCGATTTCGGCACGCTGGAACACCGGCTGCGCGAACTCGCCTTCCTCAATTCCGGCGTCGTGATCGTCCTGGCCGACAAGCGCGGCGTCGAGGCCAAGGAAGTCACGCTGCACTATGTCGGCGGCCTGAAAGCCTTTGTCGAATATCTCGACCGCGCCAAGCAGCCCCTGATTCCCAGCCCGGTGATGATCGTCAGCGAGAAAGACGGCATGACGGTCGAAGTGGCGATGACCTGGAATGACAGCTACCACGAGAGCACGCTGGCCTTCACCAACAACATCCCGCAGCGCGACGGCGGCACCCATGTCGCCGGCTTCCGCGCCGCCCTGACCCGCGTCGTCACCAAATATGCCGACGACATGGCCGGCGCGAAGAAGGACAAGGTGGCACTGACCGGCGATGATTGCCGCGAAGGCCTGACCTGCGTGTTGTCGGTCAAGGTCCCCGATCCGAAATTCTCCTCCCAGACCAAGGACAAGCTGGTCTCGTCGGAAGTCCGCCCGATCGTGGAAAGCGCGGTGCTGGATCAGCTCGGCGCCTGGCTCGAGACCCATCCCGCCGAAGCCAAGACCATTGTCGGCAAGGTGGTGGAAGCCGCCACCGCCCGCGAGGCGGCGCGCAAGGCGCGCGAACTGACCCGCCGCAAGGGCGCGCTGGACGGCGCCTCCCTGCCCGGCAAGCTGGCCGATTGCCAGGAGCGCGATCCCGCCAAATGCGAGATCTTCATCGTCGAGGGCGACAGCGCCGGCGGCAGCGCCAAGCAGGGCCGCAACCGCGCCAACCAGGCGGTGCTGCCCTTGCGCGGCAAGATCCTCAATATCGAGCGTGCCCGCTTCGACAAGATGCTGTCATCCGATTCCATCGTCTCACTGATCACCGCGCTGGGCACCGGCATCGGCCGCGAAGAGTTCAACGCCGGCAAGCTGCGCTACCACAAGATCATCATCATGACCGACGCCGATGTCGACGGCGCCCATATCCGTACCCTGCTGCTGACTTTCTTCTACCGGCAGATGCCGGAGCTGATCGAGCGCGGCCATATCTTCATCGCCCAGCCGCCGCTCTACAAGGCGGCGCGCGGCAAGTCGCACCTGTACCTGAAGGACGAGGACGAATTGCAGAATCATCTGATCGCGGAAGGCACGGCCGGCGCGATCCTGACCTTGCATGACGGCGAGGTGATTACCGGTTCCGATCTCGACACGCTGGTGGCGCATGCCCGCACCGCCGCGACGGCGCTGACGGGTTTTCCCCGTCACTATCCCCGCTTCCTGCTGGAACAGGCGGCCATTGCCGGCGCCCTCAATCCCGACATTCTCAATGATGCCGCCAAAGCCCGGGACGCGGCGCGCTATATCGCGTCGCGGCTGGATTCGCTGTCGGAAGAATTCGAACGCGGCTGGCACGGCGAGCCCACCACCGATGGCGGCCTGAAATTCTGGCGCGACGTGCGCGGCGTGCGCGAAGCGGTGGCGGTCGACGGCGCGCTTATCGGCTCCGCCGATGCGCGCCGGCTGGACAAGATGGCGGCCGAGCTGCAAAAAACCTATCTCAAGCCCGGCATGCTGCGACGCAAGGAAGACGGCCGCGAAGTGCGCTCGCCATCCGAACTGCTGGACGCCATCTATGGCTGGGGCCGCAAGGGCCTCACCCTGCAGCGCTACAAAGGCCTGGGCGAGATGAACCCCGACCAGCTCTGGGAAACCACCCTGGACGAGAATGCCCGTTCGCTGCTGCTGGTGAGGGTGCAGCATGCCGATGAAGCCGACGAACTCTTCGCCAAACTGATGGGCGACGTGGTCGATCCGCGGCGTGAATTCATCCAGGATAACGCCTTGTCGGCGTCGGTTGATATCTAGGAGCGTAGATTGCTCGCATATACCCCCAATGTCATGGCCCGGCGTGCCCGGGCCATCCGGGGCAATGGGGCTCGGTGCTTGCGGCCCTGGATGGCCCACGTAAAGTGGGCCATGACAATTCTTGTTTGGGGCAACATCTGATGCTCAAAGGCCTGCGCTTCCAGAAGCGGCTGAAGCTGCTGCCGGGCCTGAAGATCAATCTGTCCAAGAGCGGCGCCTCAGCCACGGTCGGCACCAAGGGCGCCGGCGTCAATATCGGCCGGGACGGCATCACCACCAATGCCGGCATCCCCGGCACCGGCCTGTCCTACCGCCAGAAACTGAGTTCGAAGAACAAGAGCGCCTGGATCGGCGTGGTGGCGCTGCTGGCCGGGCTGGCCTTTGCTGCCTGGAAGAATGCCGACAAGATCGGTGCTTGGCTGGCACCGACCGAACAACCCACCATCGTTGCGGCCGCGCCGCCGCCAGCTCCACCGCCGCCTGCGCCGACCGCCGAGGAAATCGCCCACCCAAAAGCCGCGCCACCGACCATCGCCGCGCAACGAGCGCAGCTGCTCAAGCCCGGCGGCGTCATCTATGTCCGGCGCGCCGGCTCGGTGCTTCGGGAGGAACAGAAGACTTCAGGCAAGGCGCTGCAGAAGCTGGCCAAGGGCGCGGCCGTAACCGTGGTCGCGCTGGATGGCGCATGGACCCAGGTGAAGGCCGGCGACGCGACAGGATGGATGCGGACATCCGTCCTCGGACCCGATCCCGCCGAATAATCAGTCCTGTGCCAGCCGCGCCGCCACAATTTTTTGCACGTCCGGCGTCGAGCCCATGATGCTGTGGCCGGTGCGCACTTCGATCACCTCGCCGTCGCCCGGTTCCGGCAGGCAGCATTGCCAATCCACAATGCCATCGATCGGGCTGACGATGGCAGTCAGCGGCACCGGCAGCTTTTCCAGGATGCGGGAGAGCGAAGCGCGGCCATCCGCGTCCCAGAGTAGCGACGCCGCCTGCGCCAGCGGCGCCAGTGGCGACACCACCGGCAGCCGGACCGGGCTGCCCAAGGTGATCACCCGTGACACCTGCGCTGGGCGGCGGCGGGCGATTTCCCGCGCGATGGTGCCGCCCAGGCTGACGCCCACTAGCGCCACCTTGCCATGACGGACCGCCATGTCGGCCACCTCGCGTTCCACCCGCATCAGGACATTCGCGGCGGGGCCGAGGTTGGCGCCGCAGGGCCAAGGCCGTGGCGCAAAGCCCTGCGCCGACAGGAAGGCACGCAGTCGCGCGGTGGTGAAATCCTTGGCGCCGAAGCCCGGCAACACGATGACAGGTTGGCCCTTTCCGCGCACTGCATCCGCGGGGAAAGGCGGCGGCGATACTGTCACCCGCGCCACCGCCGCCATCTCCCGCGCCAGGCTGGCGGCCGAAACGGGCGCGCCACGCGGCGGAAAGACTGCGAAATCATTCATGATGAAGCTTTTCGGAGAACAGCTTTCAACCGGAAAGAATCTCCACGAGTCGAGATGAGGATCATAAGCTCCGTGGTCAGGCTGACCATCCAAGAAAATAATCGGGCGAAACAGCCATTGTCATTGTGGTTCGCCTCGGCGAAAGCCAGGTGCTCTTTTTCCTCCGACAAGATGGAGCAGACTATGTCTGCCAGTTCCCCATCGTGTCGTCGCAGAAAAGCGATTTGCTCAACCAGGTGGCGATGCACGGTACGTTCGACCGCTGCGGTGCAAACCATTATTCCCAGCGTTCCAAAAAGGGCACTGACCCGGCCCAGCCATCGTCCGCCTACCGACCAAACCGCCAGGGCGCGGCATGGCTTGGCCGCCCGGGAAGGCATCGCAGCGCGGAAGGCATCACGGTGCCGCTGTTCATGACCAAGCGTCTCCTGTAGCCAGGCCAACAAGTCATTCTTGCCAGCGGGAGCACGCGCGATCTGGGCACTATAGATCGCGACAGCGCCATGCTCACCGGCATGATCGACCCTGAGTATGCGGCGTATCACCTGATCCGTTTCGATCACGCAATGCGCCCCATCCGCTACTTCACCTTGCGCTTGCGCATCGCCAGCGTCCGCAGGCGCAGGGCGTTGAGCTTGATGAAGCCCTGGGCGTCCTTCTGGTCATAGGCGCCCTGGTCGTCCTCGAACGTCACCAGCTTTTCGCTATAGAGCGAGTAAGGCGAGGAGCGGCCCACCACGGCGACATTGCCCTTGTAGAGCTTCAGCCGCACCGTGCCGGCGACATATTCCTGGCTCTTGTCGATCAAAGCCTGCAGCATCTCGCGCTCGGGGCTGAACCAGAAGCCATTATAGATCAGCGCCGCATAGCGGGGCATGATGTCGTCCTTCAGATGCGCCGCGCCGCGGTCCAGGGTGATGCTTTCGATGCCGCGGTGCGCCGCCAGCAGGATGGTGCCGCCGGGCGTCTCATAGACGCCGCGCGACTTCATGCCGACAAAACGGTTCTCCACCAGATCGAGACGGCCGATGCCGTTGGCCTTGCCCAGCGCGTTGAGCTTCGTCAGCAGGCCGGCGGGCGAGAGCTTCTCGCCGTCGATGCTGACGGCGTCACCCTTCTCGAAGCCGATCTCGACATAGGTCGCTTTGTCGGGGGCCTCCTCCGGCGCGATGGTGCGCATATAGACGATGCTTTCGGCTTCCTGGGACGGGTCTTCCAGCACCTTTCCTTCCGAGGACGAGTGCAGAAGATTGGCGTCGACCGAGAACGGCGCCTCGCCGCGTTTGTCCTTGGCGATCGGGATCTGGTGCTGTTCGGCGAATTCCAGCAGCCTGGTGCGGCTGGTGAGGTCCCATTCGCGCCAGGGCGCGATCACCTTGATGTCGGGCTTCAAGGCATAATAGCCCAGCTCGAAACGCACCTGGTCATTGCCCTTGCCGGTGGCGCCGTGACAGACGGCGTCGGCGCCGACCTTCTCGGCGATCTCGATCTGCTTCTTGGCGATCAGCGGCCGGGCGATGGAGGTACCCAGCAGATAGACGCCCTCATAGACCGCATTGGCGCGGAACATGGGGAAGACATAGTCGCGGACGAATTCCTCGCGCACATCCTCGATGAAGATGTTGGACGGCTTGATGCCCAGATTTTCGGCCTTCTTGCGGGCAGGTTCGATCTCTTCGCCCTGCCCCAGATCGGCGGTGAAGGTCACGACTTCGGCGCCATATTCGGTCTGCAGCCATTTGAGGATGACCGAGGTGTCCAGGCCGCCCGAATAGGCCAGAACCACTTTCTTGATGTCGCGCTTGCTCATACCTGATCTCTGAAGAGAGCCCCGGAAAGTGGCCGGACTATAGGGATTTAGCGCGGGAAATCCAGCACTTAGCCCAGCCGGGCGAAGGCCGCCGCATAAGCCACAGGCCCTTGATTGGACGGGAGTTTTCCCGCCAGCGGCGTCACCATGAAGTGCGGACCGGCATAGGGGTTGGCGAAGCAAGCGGCCAGCCCGGCATCGAAGCCGAAGCGGCCGTAATAGGCCGGATCGCCCAGCACGAAGACCGCATCCCAGTCCGCGGCAGCGCGGGCGAGACCGTCTTCGATCAACCGCGCCGCAATCCCCCGGCGGCGATAGTGCGGCAGCACCGCGACCGGCGCCAGGCCAAGGGCGCGGAACGGCGCGGTCATGCGCGAGAACAGGACATGGCCGGCAATCTCACTATCCTCTTCCGCCACCAGCGAAAGCACGGCATCGCCGTCGGCGCGCAACCCATCGACCAGGTCGGCTTCCGTTGCGGTGGGAAAGGATTGCAAATGCACGCGTCTGATGCCGGCATAGTCGGCGGGCGTTTCCAGCCGCATCAGAGTGAGGAGCGGTTCGCCGGAGCATCGGCGACGGCGAACACAACGGTCCAGTGGACCGTTGTGAGCGACGCGCCTTCGGCTAGGGCAAGCTTTTCTAGCCTCACTACGCTCGGACAAGAAAAGCTAAGCCAACGCCGCGAGCCAAAGCGAGCGGCACGTCTGTTCATAGCTTGCCCACGATCCAAAAAACCAACGAAACCACGACGCTGACAATAATGCAGGTCACAATGGGAAAATAGAATCCGCCGCTTTCGCCCTGGATGGCGATGTCGCCCGGCAGACGTCCCAGGCCCAGCCGCGTGAGCCACGGCCAGGCCAGACCGGCGATCACAAGACAGATGCCGCCGACTAGGAGCAATTTCTGCATCAGTGCGGCATGCGCTGAAGTTGCGCCGACTGCTCCCGCGCCATGCGTTCCGAAGCCCGCTCTTTCACGCTCTCGCTCTTGAGCTGGCCGCAGGCCGCCATGATGTCCCGGCCGCGCGGCGTGCGCACCGGCGAGGCATAGCCGGCCTTGTTGACCACCTCGGCGAATTTCTCGATCTGGCTCCAGTCCGAGCATTCATACGGCGCGCCCGGCCAGGGATTGAAGGGGATCAGGTTGATCTTGGCGGGAATACCCTTCACCAGCCGCACCAGTTCCCTGGCGTCAGCCAGCGTGTCATTGACGCTCTTGAGCATTACATATTCGAAGGTAATGCGCCTTGCATTGGACGCGCCGGGGTAGTCGCGGCAGGCCTGCAGCAACTCGGCGATCGGATATTTCTTGTTGATCGGTACGATGACGTCGCGCAGATCGTCGCGCACCGCATGCAGCGAAATCGCCAGGCCGGAGCCGATCTCATGACCGGCGCGCGGGATCATCGGCACCACGCCGGCGGTCGAGAGCGTGACCCGGCGCCTGGACAAGGCCAACGCGCCGCCATCGGTGACGATGGACAGCGCCGCCTTCACATTGTCGAAATTGTAGAGCGGCTCGCCCATCCCCATCATGACGATATTCGTCACCTTGCGGTCCTCGCGGGTCGAGGGCCAGTCCTCCAGCGCGTCGCGAGCGATGAATATCTGCCCCAGGATTTCGGCCGGGGTCAGGTTGCGCACCAGCTTCTGGGTGCCGGTATGGCAGAATTTGCAGGTCAGGGTGCAGCCCACCTGGGACGAGACGCAGAGCGTGCCGCGATCTTCTTCCGGGATATAGACGGTCTCGAATTCGATGCCCGGCCCGGTACGCAGCAGCCATTTGCGCGTGCCGTCCTGGCTGATTTGGGCGGTGACGATTTCGGGCCGCGCCAGGGAGAAGCGGTCCTCCAGCGTGGTGCGAAAATCCTTGGCCAGATTGCTCATACGCGCGAAATCCGGCGCGCCATGGACATAGAGCCAGTTCCAGACCTGGCCCATGCGCATGCCGGCATTCTTTTCCGGAACACCAGCTTCGACCAGCGCCCTTTTCAGCGTGGCGCGGTCCATGCCGATGAGCGGCGTCACGTCTTTCGTCGGGGACGTGGCCATCACATCTTGCAGATGTCGTGAATCTTGGCCATCGCGTCACTGAACCCCGCCAGGGAATAGGTGTCGGTGGTGCGGGTGCCGCGCGCCGAAATGCCGGTCGCCACCGCCGAGACGCCCCTGCTCATCGTATCGATCAGGCGGCTATTGTCGCTCAGCGACTGCAGCCAGGCGGCACCGTTTGCCGTGGCGGTCGGCCCGTTGGGCCGCGAAAAGAAGGCAAACTTGGTCGAACCCACCGCAAGCGCCGCCGGCGAATCCGCTTTCACCGAATAACCCAGCACGATCTGCGGTTCCGCCTTTACCTTGCGTCCCGGCCAGTCGGACACCATCAGATAGATCGGCCCGCGGCTGGCGCCGCGCGGCTGGGTGGCGCGCGGCGTCGACAGGGCATAGCAGGTCATGCTGGAACCCGAGCCCGAGGAATAGGCGGACCAGTTCTGGAACACGCCCAGCAGCGTCGCGGGCTGCGTCTGCGCCATGGCGGGGGTGGTGAGCAGCACGGCGGACAGGAGGAAGGCGGACATACGAATCATCGGGAACTCCAGCGCCGGAAAAGCTGCTTTTATCAAGCAAATCGGGCGTTTGTATGGTGCGTTGGCCGAAGATAACGGTTCAGGGCCCGACACTCAAACCCTAATGCAAACGCAGCCGCTCGCCCAAGCTCGCGGCGTTCGTTGCTCGAAATGGTCCACTGGACCATTTCGTTCGCCTTTTCGGCGAACCGCTCCTCACTCTCTCAGGCCATAGCCCTTGGAGAATAGCCGCCAGGTGACGGCGCCCAGGACGATCAGGAACAACAGCGTCAAACCGACACTCAATCCGGCGGGCGTCTCATCGATTCCGATCATCGCGCCGCGCAGGCCATTGATGAAATAGAAGAAGGGATTGCCCCAGGCCAGCCAGCGCAGCCAATCGGGCAGCATCTCCACCGTGTTGAAGACGCCGCCCACCATCGACAGCGGCGTCAGGAAGAACACCACCGGCATGTTGAGCTGCTCGAAACTCTTGGACCAGAGGCCGATAATGATGCCCAGCAGGCCGAACACGGCCGAGACGCTGACGATCCAGAACAGGAAGAGCGGCCAGGATTC
>DATFFI010000220.1:0-39366 GCA_035250225.1 Rhizomicrobium sp.
CTGGCCGAGGACAAGCCCGCCGACCGCGCCGGCAAGCCGGCGCCGCCCACGCCAAGGCCGCAATCGCGGCTGGGCCAGATGGGCCTGACCGTCAGCGCACTGGATGAGGCGGCCCGGGGCCGTTATCGCATCGGCGGCAATGTCCAGGGCGTGGTGGTGACGCAGGTGACGCCGGGCAGCCGCGCCGGCGAAAAGAATCTGCGGGCCGGCGATGTCATCGTCGAAGTGCAGAGCCAGAAGGTGCGCACCCCCGACGAGATCAACAAGGCCATCGAAGCCGCCGCCAAGTCAGGCAAGCCGGTGGCGCTGTTCCTGATCAGCCGTGGTGGTGAGATTACGTATGTCGGATTGCGGTTGAATTAGCCACGCATCGTACGAGCCATTTACTCAATTCTCCATGGGCGGCCTTGAGCCGCCCATCCAACTTTCCTTCACGCAGCATTGCGCGCCGCTCGCTTAAACTCGCGGCGTTCGTCGCTCAAATCGGTCCACCGGACCGATTTGCCCCGCTAACGCGGGTCGCTCCTCACGGATGGCCGGGTCAAGCCCGGCCATGGAGAGTGTTAAATTGAATCAGGCCGCAACAATCTCGCTATCCGAGTATCCCTGCAGGTACAGCAGCGCCGTCAAATCATTGTGCTGGATCGCGGCGCCGGCCGCGGCGGCCACCACCGGCTTGGCGTGATAGGCGACACCCATGCCCGCCGCCTGGATCATCGCCAGGTCATTGGCGCCGTCGCCCACCGCCATTGTCAGCGACAGGTCGATGCCCAATGATTTCGCGCCGCTTTCCAGCGCTTCCAGCTTGGCTTTGCGGCCCTGGATCGGCTCAGCCACCTTGCCGGTGAGCGAGACGCCGTCGTCCAGCAGGATATTGCCGCGTTCCTCATGAAAGCCGGCCGCTTCCGCCACGCGTTTCGTAAAGAAGCCGAAGCCGCCCGACACCAGCATGGTGTGGGCGCCATGGGCGCGCATGGTGGCGAGCAGGTTCCTGGCGCCGGGATTGAGCCGCACCCGCTCGTCATAGGCGCGCTGCAACGCCCCCAGCTCCAGGCCCTTCAGCATGCCGACGCGCGCGCGCAGGGCGGCTTCGAATTCCAGTTCGCCCCGCATGGCGCGTTCGGTGATGGCAGCGATCTGGGGTTTCAGCCCCGCCATGTCGGCCAGCTCGTCCAGGCATTCGACATTGATGATGGTGGAATCCATGTCGGCCACCAGCAGCTTCTTGCGGCGATCGGCGGTGGCGACCAGGTTGATGTCCAGCGGCCGGTCCTTCGCCAAAGCGCACGCTTCAACCCATGCGGCTTGGCTGTCCACCGGCAGGTCGAAGGCAAAATCCGGCGACAGGATCGCAGGCGTGCCGCCCAGGCTTTTGAACAGATCCGGCGCCGCGCCCTTGCCGATGACGTTCAGAACAAACATTGTGCCGGCCATGACTTTGATTTCGGTCATCATCCGATGACGTTTGACGCCGTGCTTATTGCAGGCCCCACCGCCAGCAGCAAGTCGGCGGCGGCGCTGGCGCTGGCGGAGCGGATCGGCGGCGCCGTGATCAATGCCGATTCCATGCAGGTCTATGCCGAAGCGCCGATCCTGACGGCACAGCCCGATGCGGCGGCGAAGGCGCGGGTGCCCCATCTGCTCTACGGGCATGTGCCGGCGCGTGAAGTGTATTCGGTGGGCCGCTATGCCGAGGATGCGGCGCGCGCACTCCAACAAGTGCAATCGATGAGCAAGCTGCCGATATTTGCCGGCGGCACCGGCATGTATTTCATGGCGCTGGAAGAGGGGCTGGCAACCATCCCGCCCATTCCCGACGACATCCGCGCCGCGGCGCGCACCCTGCTGGACGAGATCGGCGTCGAGGCATTGCATGCCAGGCTGGCGGCGCGCGATCCGGAAACGGCTGCGGGCCTGCGGCCCACCGATCCGCAGCGCACCCTGCGCGCCTGGGAAGTCTGGTGCGCCACCGGACGCCCGCTGGTGGAATGGCAAAGCGCTCCGTCTGAGCCGATCCTGAAGGATATGAAGCTCGCCCGTATCCTGCTCGATCCGCCGCGCGAGCAACTGCGCGCCGCCATCGCGGCCCGCTTCGAGGCGATGGTGCATCAGGGCGGTCTGGCGGAAGCGCGGGCGCTGGAGGGGCTGGAGCCGTCGCTGCCGGCCGCCAAGCTTTTGGGCCTCAGACCGCTGCAGGCCCTGGCCCGCGGCGAAATCAGCGAAAAGGCCGCGATATCCGAGGCGGTTACCGCAACGCGGCAATTTGCCAAGCGCCAGATGACGTGGTTTCGGGGCCGGATGCCCCATTATGTACGGTTCGATCCGGCAAAAAGCAATATTATTACCATATTTAACACTTTATACGCATGAAATTTCTTGACGGAACAGGCTTCTATCCATAAGTTGCGCGGCGATGAAAAACACCCTGGTAGTCCAAACACCGCCATGCCGAGGGGCCGCATAGGCCGAAACCTTGGACATGGCGGGTATGAGAAAAGGGGCGGCAACGCCCCTTTCTAATTTGGGGTAGTGGGGTCTGTTTTGCGGCATAAGCGGCTTTCGAGAGCGGGATTCGCAGGATGAGTGAGACCAAGACGCGCGACGCAGAGGCAAGCGCCGAGACCATGACCGGGGCGCAGATGGTGATCCGCGCCCTGAAGGACCAGGGCGTCACTCACATCTTCGGTTATCCCGGCGGCGCCGTGCTGCCGATCTATGATGCGCTGTTCGAGGCCGAAGGCATCGTCCATGTGCTGGTGCGCCATGAACAGGGCGCCGCCCATGCCGCCGAAGGCTATGCCCGCTCCACCGGCAAGCCCGGCGTGCTGCTGGTGACATCCGGCCCCGGCGCCACCAATGCCGTCACCGGTCTGACCGACGCGCTGATGGATTCGATTCCGATCGTGATGCTGTCGGGCCAGGTCCCCACACATCTCATTGGCACCGACGCCTTCCAGGAATGTGACACGGTCGGCATCACAAGGCCCTGCACCAAGAACAACTGGCTGGTGAAGAATGTGGGCGACCTGTCGCGCACCATCCATGAGGCGTTCGAAATCTGCACCACCGGCCGTCCCGGTCCTGTGGTGGTCGATATTCCGAAGGATATCCAGTTCCAGAGCGGTACTTATGTCGGCCCCAGGACGGTGCATCACCGCACCTACAAGCCCAGGACCGAGCCCGATGCCGACCTGATCGCGCGCGCCGTGGCGATGATGGCCGAGGCCAGGCGCCCGATCCTCTACACCGGCGGCGGCATCATCAATGCCGGCCCGTTAGCCTCGAAGCTGCTGCGCGAACTGGTCGATCTCACCGGCTTTCCCATCACCTCGACACTGATGGGTCTGGGCGCCTTTCCGGCCTCGCGTCCCGAATGGCTGGGCATGCTGGGCATGCACGGCACCTGGGAAGCCAATCACGCCATGCATGATTGCGACCTGATGATCTGCCTGGGCGCGCGTTTCGACGACCGCGTCACCGGCCGCATCGCCGCTTTCTCGCCCGGCTCGAAGAAAATCCATCTCGATATCGACCCGGCCCAGATCAACAAGGTGGTGCATGTCGATCTCGGCATCATCGGCGATGCCGCCAAGGCCCTCGGCGCCATGATCGCCGAATGGAAGGCGAAGAAATATGCCAGGCCCGAGATCGCGGACTGGTGGGCGCAGATCCAGCAATGGCGGGGACGCAAGTGCCTGACCTACAAAGGCTCCGACACCCTGATCAAGCCGCAATATGCCATCGACCGGCTCTATGCGCTGACGCGCGGCCGCGAGGTCTATGTCACCACCGAAGTCGGCCAGCACCAGATGTGGGCGGCGCAGCGCTTCCATTTCGAGGAACCCAATCACTGGATGACCTCCGGCGGGCTGGGCACGATGGGCTATGGCTTGCCCGCCGCGGTGGGCGTGCAGGTCGCCCATCCCGACGCGCTGGTGATCGACATTGCCGGCGAAGCGTCGGTCCAGATGACGATGCAGGAAATGTCGACCGCGATGCAGTATGACCTGCCGATCAAGATATTCATCCTGAACAACGAATATATGGGCATGGTGCGCCAGTGGCAGGAATTGCTGCATGGCGGTCGCTATTCCCACTCCTATTCCGAGGCGCTGCCCGATTTCGTCAAGATGGCGGAAGCCTTTGGCTGTCTGGGCCTGCGGGCGACAAAACCGGCGGAACTGGACGGCGCCATCCTGGAGATGATCAATACCCGGCGTCCGGTGCTGTTCGATTGCCGCGTCGATCCGGCGGAAAATATCTTCCCCATGATTCCGTCCGGCGCCGCGCATAACGAGATGATCCTGGGCGAGCTGGACGAGACTTCCGTCTCCGAAGCCGGCAAGATGATGGTCTGATCCATGTTGTATGAGAAGGACACGGGCACGACCGCCCGCGAAAGCCACACCATCACCGTGCTGGTCGATAACGAGGCCGGCGTTTTGGCGCGCGTGGTTGGGCTGTTTTCGGGCCGCGGCTACAACATCGAAAGCCTGACGGTGGCCGAGGTCGATCCCGCCGCCCATACCAGCCGCATCACCATCGTGACCTCGGGCACGCCGCAGGTGATCGAGCAGATCGAGGCACAGCTTTCGCGCCTGATCCCGGTGCATGCGGTCACCAACTGGACCTCGGCCAAGGGCGGCATCGAACGCGAAATGGCGCTGATCAAGGTGGCGGGCACGGGCGACAAGCGCATGGAAGCGCTGCGCCTGGCCGATTCCTTCCGCGCCCGCGCAGTGGACACCACCCATACCAGCTTCGTCTTCGAGATCACCGGCGCCCCCGACAAGATCGACAGCTTCATCGATTTGATGCGGCCGCTGGGTTTGGTGGATATCTCGCGCACCGGCGTCGCCGCCATGAGCCGCGGCCCCGAGGCGATGTAAGCAATGGATCACTTCTTCTGGAAAATGGGAGATTTGATTCTGGGGTTCCGACAATGGCTCGCTACTTCAAACGACTGGCTTACAAATCTTGCATCGTTGACGGCGATCGTGGCGATCGTTTTTGGTGCTGTGTACTGGTTTGAGTTGCGTCGTAGAGAGCTAAAGCAGCGGCGGTGGGCCGATTATCAAGAGCTCATCCATCTGGCTTGGAATAGGCACGCAAGCGGTCAACCAGTTCCCTCGGCGCTGCAAATTGCGGCCGTGTATCGGTTATTGGCGTTTCGCGAATTTGCGTACATGACTGTGCTCACGTTAGACGAGGCGGTGCAAAGTAACCCCGGTCCATGGATCCAAAGTGTCGGGCCTCATGCGACCAAAGTCGCAGACAATCTTAGGGGCACTTGGCGGTATGTGTATCAGGCTTGGAAGGTCGGTTAGCGGTAAATGGGCACCGCCACCTTCCTGCCGCCGGCGGCGATCCTGTCGCTGACCTGGTTCGCCCTGATCAACTCGATCACGCCGGGCCCCAACAACATCCTGCTGGCGGCGTCGGGGGTGAATTTCGGGGTGCGCGCATCCTATCCGCAGATGGCCGGCATCTTCACCGGCATCGTGGCGGTGACGCTGGCGTGTGGGCTGGGGCTGGGCGCGATCTTCGACACCTATCCCCTGGTGCGCGAGGTGATGCGCGTGCTGGGCTTCCTGTACATCCTTTATTTCGCCTGGCGCATCGGCACCTCGGGCAGCCTCAGCAGCGGCGAGCTGGCGCGGCCCATGTCCTTCGCCACCTCGCTCTCGATCCAGCCGGCCAACCTCAAGCTCTGGATGACGTCCATCGCCATCGTCGCCGTCTATGTCCGCCCCGGTCATGCCTTGGCCGACAGCGTGGTGGTGACGGCGGCCTTTGCCCTCACCAACCTGCCCTGCATGTTCGTCTGGGCCGGCTTCGGGGCGGGTTTGCGGGACTATCTTCGGGTTCCCGGCCATATCCGCGCCTTCAACATCGCCATGGCGGTGGCGCTGGTGGCGTCGATCCTGCCTCTTCTGAGGGATTAGCCATGCTCGGCAGCCGGATTGCCCGGAAGGCCGCCAACCTATAGAAACCCGGGCGAATTACAGGGCCAAAGGGCCCAGGACTAACGGCCAAGAGTTAAAGGAAGGGCTTGAAAATGCGGGTTTATTACGACCGGGACGCCGACCTCAACCTGATCAAGAACAAGAAGGTGGCGGTGATCGGCTTCGGCAGCCAGGGCCATGCCCATGCCCAGAATATGCGCGACAGCGGCGTCAAGGACGTGGTGATCGCGGTCCGTCCCGGCGCCTCCGCCAAGAAGGCGGAAGCCGCCGGCTTCAAGGTGATGAGCGTCGCCGATGCCGCCAAGTGGGCGGATGTGATGATGATGGCGACGCCGGACGAGCTGCAAGCCGATATCTACAAGGATGACCTGGCCAGGAACATGAAGGACGGCGCCGCGCTGCTCTTCGCCCATGGCTTCAATGTTCATTTCAAGCTGATCGAGGCCCGCAAGGACCTGGACGTGCTGATGGTGGCGCCCAAGGGTCCCGGCCATACGGTGCGCGGCGAATATCTCAAGGGCGGCGGCGTGCCGACCCTGATCGCCGTCCACCAGGACGCCTCGGGCAACGCCCATGACCTGGGCCTCTCCTATGCTTCTGCGATTGGTGGCGGCCGCGCCGGCATTATCGAAACCAGCTTCAAGGAAGAATGCGAAACCGACCTGTTCGGCGAGCAGGTCGTGCTCTGCGGCGGCCTGGTCGAGCTGATCCGCGCCGGCTTCGAGACGCTGGTCGAAGCCGGCTATGCCCCCGAGATGGCCTATTTCGAGTGCCTGCACGAAGTGAAGCTGATCGTCGACCTGATCTATGAAGGCGGCATCGCCAACATGAACTACTCGATCAGCAACACCGCCGAGTATGGCGAGTATGTCACCGGCCCGCGCATCATCACGCCCGAGACCAAGGCCGAGATGAAACGCGTCCTGGACGACATCCAGAAGGGCAAGTTCGCCCGTGACTGGGTGCTGGAGAATAAGGCCGGCCAGGCCAGCTTCAAGGCCACCCGTGCCAAGGGCGAAGCCCATCCCATCGAGGAAGTCGGCGGCAAGCTGCGCGCCATGATGCCCTGGATAGCGAAGAACAAGCTCGTGGACGTGGCGAAGAACTGACACCGCATCCACGAAATGTCATCCCCGGCGAGCCGCGCGCAAGCGCGGCGAGGGAAGGGGACCCAGGGTTGCTTGAGCGAGTTTTCTGGTGCCATCCTGGGTTCCCTTACGCTCGCATTGCTGCCGCAATGCTCGGCCGGGAATGACAAAGTGAGAATGCGATGACTGCCCGCCCGCCCATTCCCGATCCGCCCTATCATGGCGGCTGTCTTTATGGTTAGGCCATGACACTCGGTACGCCGCTTTCGCCTGCCGCGGTTAAGGTGATGCTGCTTGGGTCGGGCGAACTCGGCAAGGAAGTGGTGATCGAGCTGCAGCGGCTGGGGGTCGAGACCATTGCCGTCGACCGCTATCCCAATGCCCCCGCTAGCCAAGTGGCCCATCGCGCCCATGTCATCGACATGACCGACGCCAGGGCGCTGCGCGCGCTGGTGGAGCAGGAACGCCCGCATTTCCTGGTGCCCGAGATCGAGGCGCTCGCCACCGCCGAGCTGGTGGCGATCGAGGAGGCAGGGCTTTGCACCGTCATTCCCACGGCGCGGGCCGCCCATATCACCATGAACCGCGAACGCATCCGCGTCCTGGCGGCGGAAGAATTGAAACTGCCGACCTCGCCTTACGCCTTTGCTTCCTCGCTGGCGGAATTGCAGGCGGCGGCGGACAAGATCGGCTTTCCCTGTTTCGTCAAACCGGTGATGTCGTCTTCGGGCAAGGGCCAGTCGCGCCTGAAATCGGCGGCCGATGTCGGACCGGCCTGGGAAAGGGCGCTGAGCGCCGGGCGGGTGCGCGAGGCCCGCGTCATCCTGGAAGGCGAAGTGAAGTTCGATTTCGAGATCACCCAACTGACGGTGCGTGCTGCGGACGGGACGCATTTCTGCGAGCCCATCGGCCATGTCCAGAAGGACGGCGACTATGTCGAAAGCTGGCAGCCCCAGCCGATGAGCGATGCGGCGCAGGAAAAATCCCGCGACATCGCCAAAAAGGTCACCGATGCGTTGGGCGGACGCGGCATTTTCGGCGTCGAGCTGTTCGTGAAGGGCGACGAAGTCTGGTTCTCGGAAGTCTCGCCCCGGCCGCATGACACCGGCCTGGTGACTCTGGTCAGCCAGCTGCAATCGGAATTCGCCCTGCATGCCCGCGCCATTCTGGGCCTGGCCGTCTCCACCGCGATGGCCGCACCCGGCGCTTCGGCGGTGATCTATGGCGGCGTCGAAGCGGGAGCGATGCTATTCGACGGCGTCGAGGAGGCGCTGAAGGTGCCGGGCACCGAACTGCGCCTGTTCGGCAAGCCGGAGTCTTTCATGAAGCGCCGCATGGGCGTGGCGCTGGCGCGGGCCGGCGATATCGCCCAGGCGCGGATCAACGCCAAGCAGGCCGCGGCCAGCGTGAAGCCGAGAGCACTTTAAACTCACCATGGCCGGGCAGCGAGTGTAGCGAGCACGACCCGGCCATGGTGATACTGCTAGGGGGTCGCGCGAGAAAAGCTCAAGTCGCGTCACAATAACTTCACAGAACCCCGCCCGTTTCTTAACCACCTCCATACGTCCGCTCCCCTAAGTTCCCGCCGGTCAACTTAGCAGCGGGCGCTCCCGTGTCAGTGCATGTGTTTCCGTCGACCGCCGCGCCGCAAAAGACCGCGGGGCAATTGGCGCTGAACCTGCCGGCGCTGTCGGTGCGCCAGACCTGCGGCGAGGTCTTCAACTGGTTGCAGGCCCAGCCCAAAGTCCCCGCCGCCGCCATTTTGAACGAACACGGCCATGTCGAAGGCCTGGTCAATCGCCTGATCTATCTGGCGCGTTACGCCCGTCCTTACGCGCCCGAACTTTACAGCCGCAAGCCCATTCTCACCCTGGCCAACCGCGCGCCGCTGATCGTCGATGAGAATGTGATGATCACCGATCTGGGCGCCATGCTGCTGGCGGAAGATCCCGACGCCCTGATCGAATGCTTCGTGGTGACGCATCGTGGCCGTTACTGCGGCATCGGCACCGGCGAAGGGCTGCTGCGCAGCAAGGTCGATCAGGCGCTGGCGCGCGAGGCCGATTTGCACCAGGCGCTGGGCCAGGCCACCGCGTCCAGCAAGGCCAAGGGCGATTTCCTGGCGCTGATGAGCCATGAGCTGCGCACGCCGCTCAATGCCATTATCGGCTTTTCCGAAGTGCTGGGTAGCGAATTGTTCGGGCCGCTGGGCCATGGCCGCTACAAGGAGTATTCCCGCGACATCCATGGCGCCGGCAAGCACCTGCTGGCACTGATCAACGACATTCTCGATCTTTCCAAGGCGGAAGCAGGCAAGTTCGAGCTCAGCGACGAGGAAATCGTTCCCGCCGACCTGCTCACCGAATGCCTGCGGCTGATGCGGGTGAAGGCGCAGGAAGCGGGGCTGAAACTGGAACAGCAATTCGCGCCCGGCCTGCCCAATCTGGTGGTGGACCGCCTCAGGCTGAAGCAGATCCTGCTCAATCTTCTTTCCAACGCCATCAAATTCACCCCGGCCGGCGGCACGGTCACGCTGATCGCCGCTGACAGTGACAGCGGCGCCTGCATGATCGCGGTGCATGACACCGGCATCGGCATGGCGCCGGAGGCGATTCCGCTGGCGCTGGAACCCTTCCGCCAGATCGCCTCGCCCTTGTCGCGCACTCAGGAAGGCACCGGCCTGGGCCTGGCGCTGGTCAAATCGCTGATCGAATGCCATGGCGGCAAGCTGGTGCTGGACAGTGTCATCAACCAGGGCACCACGGCGCGGCTGTTCCTGCCGGCCAATCGTTGCATCCGGAAGCGGAACGCGCTGTCGGCCTAACCCCCCATTCTCCATGGGCGGCCTCATTCCCTCTCCCCTTGAGGGAGAGGAAGAAAAATCACCGGGTTGGCGGCGCGCAGCGACGTCCAACCCGCTGATTTTTCAGGTGAGGGGTGAGTGGGCGTCGAACGCACCCCTCACCAGCAAAATCTAAGCACTTGGCTACGCTGCGCTTCGCCAAACGCAAGATTTTGCGTCCTCTCCCTCAAGGGGAGAGGGAACAGAAGTCAGAAAATCTGATAAAAAGCCGCCCTAAGTCGGGTTCTCAAGAGAGAACAGCTCCGCATCGTCGTCATAGCTAAACAGCTCAGCAAAACGGGCCCATGACACCACGCTTTTCAGGGTTTCGGTCGCGGCTTCCTCGTCCATATGGTCTTCCAGCTCGTCCAGGAAGCGGGTGCGGGGGGCGGAATGGCTGGCGCGTTCGTCCAGGACCTTGCGGATATGCGCCGCCAGCGGCACATGGGCCATCAGGGCGCGTGAGAAGATTTCCTTGCGCTCATTCAGTTCGGCGTCGACGAAGCGCTTGCCCATATGGGTCAGCTTGATGTCGCCGCCTTCGACATCGGCCAGGCGCAGCAGCTGCATCGCTTCGGCGACGGGGAAGAGTTCGTCGACTTCCAGTTCCTGCTCATAGGCGATGTCGGGCAAGTCGGCCTTGCCGTCATAGGGGGCGGCGGCCAGCGCTTCGACCAGGCCGGCGATCTGGCTGGGCGAGACATGGGTGAGGTTCATGGCGATGCTGGCGCCCAGGGCCGCCACCTGGCGCATGCGCTCCACCCGCCGGGCGGTCATTTCGACATAGATGCGGTCGACATAGTCCTCGAAGGCCGGGCTGGTGCGGTCGCGCGGCTGGGGCAGGTCGATGACGATCTCGGCGCTGACCTTGGCCGGATTGGACGAGAACAGCAGGACGCGGTCGCACATCAGCACCGCTTCTTCGATGTTATGGGTGACCAGCATGATGCCCTTGGTGGGGAGCTGCTTCTTGCCCCACAGCTCGATCAGGTCGGTGCGCAGATTTTCGGCCGTCAGCACGTCCAGGGCGCTGAAAGGCTCATCCATCAAAAGAATGTTGGGATGCACCACCACGGCGCGGGCAAAGCCGACGCGCTGGCGCATGCCGCCGGACAGCTCGCGCGGATAGGCGCTTTCGTAACCGTCCAGGCCGATCAGGTCGATGGCGGCGAGCGCCCGGGCGCGGATTTCCTTTTCCGGCAGACCCAGGGCTTCGAGGCCCAATTCCACATTCTCCAGCACCGTCATCCAGGGGAAGAGGGCGAAATTCTGGAACACCATGGCGACGCCCTGGGCCGGGCCTTCGATCGGTGAACCCATATAGGTGAGACTGCCGCCCTGCGGCCGTGTCAGCCCGGCGATCAGGCGCAGCAGGGTGGATTTGCCGGAGCCGGAACGGCCCAAAAGGCCGACGATTTCGCCCTCCTTGAGCGCAAGCGTGACATCGTCCAGCACCAGCAGCTCCTCGCCGCCGCTGCGCGGATAGGACCGCCGGACATTGGTGATTTCGAGCAGGTTGGTCATGTCACCATCCGGAAGCGGCGTTCTGCGTACCAGTAGAGAGGTTGCCAGAACAACCGGTTCACCACCACCACGAAGAAGGCCATCACCGCGATGCCCAGCACGACGCGGTTGAAATCCCCGGTCCGGGTGGCGTCGGCGATATAGGCGCCCAACCCATGGGCGCGCAACGTGTGATCGCCCCAATTGGCCACCTCCGCCACGATGGAGGCGTTCCAGGTACCGCCCGAGGCGGCGATGGCGCCGGTGAGATAGTGGGGGAAGACGGCGGGCAGGGCGACGCGCTTCCACCATAGCCAGCCACGCACGCCGAAATTGTCGCCCACATCCATCAGCTCGCGCGGAATGGTGGAGGCGCCGCCGATGACATTGAACAGGATGTACCATTGCGTCCCCAGCACCATCAGGGGCGACAGGAAAATATCGGGATTGAGCGACCAATAGACGATCAGCGACACCGCCAGCGGGAACAGGATATTGGCGGGGAAGGCGGCGAAGAATTGCGCCACCGGCTGGACGATGCGGGTCAGCCTGGGCCGTAAACCGACATAGATGCCGATGGGGGTCCAGATCGCGCTGGCCAGAAGGATCAGAACCACCACCCGCAGCATGGTGAGGAGGCCCAGCCCGATGGCGGTGAAAAGCTCGCTCCATTGCAGGCTGCCGACCGCGAAGTCATAAATCCGCCAGGCGGCGAACAGCGCCAGCCCGCCGATAATGACGTACCAGACGGTATCGCCCAGCCGGTTGTCATGGTCGCGCAACACGGCACGGACGCCGAAATTGGGCGGGGTGAAGCGATAGCTCCAGCGCATCATATGCTCGAAGGGCGCGGTCAGCACATCGATCAGGCGCGAACGGCGCAGCATGGTCAGCACCCAGCTCTGGGGCGGATCATCGCTCTGTTCCTCGCCGACGCGGAAACGGTCAGCCCAGGCCACCAGCGGGCGGAACATCAACTGGTCATAGACCAGGATCACCACCAGCATGGCGCCGATGGCATAGAAGATGGCGGTGATGTCCTGCTGGGCGATGGCGACGGCGATATAGCTGCCGATGCCGGGCAGGGCGATGGTGGTGTTGCCGACGCTGATGGCTTCCGACAGGGTGACGAAGAACCAGCCGCCCGACATCGACACCATCATGTTCCAGATCAGCGGCGGCGTGGCGAAAGGCGCCTCGATGCGCCAGAAGCGCGCCCAGGGCGAAAGACCGAACATGCGGCCCGCCTCGGTGAGGTCTTCGGGCACGGTACGCAGGCTCTGATAGAAGCTGAAGGCCATGTTCCAGGCCTGGCTGGTGAAGATGGCGAAGACGCAGGCCAGTTCGGCGCCGAAGACCCGGCCGGGCGAGAGCGACAGAAACCAGACCACGGTCACCGAAAGAAAGCCGAGGATCGGCACCGATTGCAGGATGTCGAGCAGCGGCACCAGGAGCATGCCGGCGCGCGGATTCTTCGCCGCCCAGGTGGCATAGGCGAAGGTGAAGAGCAGCGAGGCGCCCATCGCCAGCAGCATGCGGAAGGCGGTGCGCAGGGCGTAGCCGGGCAGCAAGGCGGGATCGAGGCTGAGATCCTTCACCGCCACGGTGGACAGCGGCCGCACCAGATCGCGGCTGACATCGGCGAACAGGATCAGAAAGCCGAGCACCAGCGTCGCCGCCAGCAGGTCCCATTTGCTGGGAAGCAGGCGGCGTCCTTCGATCGAGACGGGCGGCAGGATTTTCATTCCAGCCTCGAAGGGAAAAGCAAAAGGGCGTTCGATTGCGCGGGCCCTCGCAAGGGACCGCCGGGGCACAAAACCATTTTGGTTTGCCCCGGAAAAGCAAAGATTGCCAGCCAAATCAGGGCGGTATGTCGCGGTGGGGCGGGCCGGAAGAGGCGGGGTGGCGCGGGCGCCGGAGGCCAGGTTCGGCCAGGAAAAGTGGCCGTTGTTAACTTGTGCGACCCTTCTCCCGGCTCAAGGCACGGAAAGTTTTCCCTTTTCCGTCCCCTGTCGCTATTGCGCCACAGGCCGAAATCGGCGTAAAAACGCCCCAGACAAGGGAAAAATTAGTTGGTTTTCCCGCTAGTTAGCACCTTGTTGCGGAGCACTCCGGCTAGTTCAGCGGACGGAACGGCGACAGGTCAATGACGACGGCAAAGCACAAGGCGGACATGAGAGGCGATTCTTCGTCTCGCATCCGCGCGCGCGCTGCCCGTCAGCCCCGTCCTTCCTCTTCGTGCGCGCTGCTTCTTCTTAGCTGCCCCTAGGCACCGGCTGGTGCGCGTCGAGGCGCGCGCCGGGTGATTAGGGGAGACCAGTGAAAGGAGAAACCAAGCCCGCGCGGCGGAGAGAAGGACTTTTGTCATGACCACTGACAGCAACCGTATCGTTATTTTCGACACCACCTTGCGCGACGGCGAGCAATCGCCCGGCGCCGCGATGACGCATGAAGAAAAGCTGCGCATCGCCGAACTGCTCGACGAAATGGGCGTCGATGTCATCGAAGCCGGCTTTCCGATTTCCTCGCCCGGCGATTTCAAGGCCGTCAGCGAGATCGCCAAGGTCGTCAAGAAGGCCAGCGTCTGCGGCCTGGCCCGCGCCGGCTTCAAGGATATCGACCGCGCCGGCGAAGCCCTGAAAGGGGCGCAGCGGCCGCGCATCCATACCTTCATTTCCACCAGCCCCGTGCATATGAAGCACAAGCTCAATATGGGCGAAAATGCCGTGCTGGAAGCGGTCGGCGCCAGCGTCACAAGGGCCCGCAACTTCACCTCCGACGTGGAATGGTCGGCGGAAGACGCCACCCGCACGGTGCCGGATTTCCTGTGCAAATGCGTCGAGGTGGCGATCCATTCCGGCGCCACGGTGGTCAATATTCCCGACACGGTGGGCTATTCCACGCCGCAGGAATATTTCGAGATCATCACCATGCTGCGCAGCCGCGTCCCCAATGCGGACAAGGCGATCTTCTCCACCCATGTCCATAATGACCTGGGCCTGGCGGTGGCCAATTCGCTGGCCGGCGTGCTGGCGGGCGCGCGCCAGGTGGAATGCACCATCAACGGTATCGGCGAACGCGCCGGCAATGCCGCGCTGGAAGAGATCGTGATGGCGCTGAAGGTCCGCAAGGACCTGATGCCCTTCACCACCGGCATCGACACCACCATGCTGACGCGGGCCTCCAAGCTGGTCTCGTCGGTCACCGGCTTTCCGGTCCAGTACAACAAGGCCATTGTCGGCAAGAACGCCTTCGCCCATGAAAGCGGCATTCACCAGGACGGCATGCTCAAGCATGTCGAAACCTATGAGATCATGCGGCCCGAAGATGTCGGCGTGCATGCCACCAGCCTGATGCTGGGCAAGCTCTCGGGCCGCCATGCCTTCCGCGACAAGCTGGATTCCATGGGCTACACGCTGGAAGACGTCGCTTTCGAGGACGCCTTCAAGCGCTTCAAGGATCTGGCCGACAAGAAGAAGCATGTCTTCGACGAGGACATTGCCGCCCTGGTCGATGACGAGATCATGCGCGGCCAGGACGCCATTTGCGTCAAGCATCTGCGGGTCGAAAGCGGCACCGGTATCGAGCCGGTGGCGGCCCTGACCCTGACGGTGGACGGCGAGGAGCGCCGCGTCACCGCCGAAGGCGACGGGCCGGTGGACGCCATCTTCAAGGCGATCCGGGCCCTCTATCCGCACACAGCCACGCTGCAACTGTTCCAGATCAGCGCCGTTACCGAGGGCACCGACGCCCAGGCGACGGTCACGGTCCGGCTGGAGGAGAATGGGCGCAGCGTCACCGGCAAGGCCTCCGACACCGACACGATGGCGGCCGCGGCCTATGCCTATGTCAACGCCCTCAACAAGCTGCTGGTAAAGCGGGAGAAGCAGGAGCCGGAAGCGCTCTCTGTCGCAAGATGAAACAGGCGGCCCCGGGGGCAGGCGCCCCGGGGCCGTTGGTTAACGGTATGGCGCTTGCTTTATGATTGAATAATCCGGCTTCGGCCTCCAGTTCAGGGACACACATTCAGCATGTTTGGCAGTCTTCTCGGCGCGCTCTCCAGCGACATGGCCATCGATCTGGGTACGGCGAACACGCTTGTGTACGTCAAGGGCCGCGGCATCGTCCTCAACGAGCCCAGCGTGGTCGCCACCATCACCACCCGCGGCGGCAAGAAGTCGGTTCGCGCGGTCGGCAACGATGCCAAGATGATGCTGGGCCGCACCCCGGGCAATATCGAAGCCATCCGCCCGATGCGCGACGGCGTCATCGCCGATTTCGAAGTCGCCGAGGAGATGATCAAACACTTCATCCGCAAGGTGCATAACCGCCGCTCCTTCGCCAATCCGATGATCATTGTCTGCGTGCCCAGCGGTTCCACCGCCGTCGAGCGCCGCGCCATCCAGGAATCGGCGCTCTCCGCCGGCGCCCGCCGCGTCTATCTGATCGAAGAACCGATGGCGGCGGCGATCGGCGCCGGCCTGCCGGTCTCCGAACCCACCGGCTCGATGGTGGTCGATATCGGCGGCGGCACCACCGAAGTCGCCGTGCTCAGCCTGGGCGGCATCGTCTATTCCCGTTCGGTCCGCGTCGGCGGCGACAAGATGGACGAGGCGATCATCGCCTATATCCGGCGCCACCAGAATCTGCTGATCGGCGAAGCCTCGTCCGAGCGCATCAAGAAGGAAATCGGCTCGGCGGCGCCCCCCGCCGACGGCAATGGCGTCACCATGGAGATCAAGGGCCGCGACCTGCTGAACGGCGTGCCCAAGGAAATCACCATCACCCAGCGCCATATCGCCGAAGCCCTGGCCGAACCGGTCGGTGCCATCGTCGAGGCGGTGAAGGTCGCCCTGGAAGCCACCCCGCCGGAACTGGCGGCCGATATCGTCGACAAGGGCATCGTCCTGACCGGCGGCGGCTCGCTGCTGGCGAATTTGGATCAGGTGCTGCGCGAAGAAACCGGCCTGCCGGTTTCCATCGCCGACGATCCGCTTTCCTGTGTCGCTTTGGGCACCGGCCGCGTTCTGGAGAATGCCAAAGGCATGCGCCACGTCCTTTCCACCGCTTTCTAGGAACCCACGCGGGTAGGGGCCGCGTAGACTATGGCCAACGGCACCTGGAAAATCGCCCGCCGCGGCAATGCTCAGCTTCCGCTGATCATTGTCCTGGCGCTCGCGGTGGTTCTGGTGCTGGTCGGCAAGTCCCAGACCACCCTGTTCGACACCGCCCGGATGCACATCACCGACTGGATGGCGCCGGCCTTGTCCCGGGTGCGCGCGCCGCTGGACGGCGCCGAGCGCTGGCTGGGTTCCATCGGCGAGATTTTCTCGGTCTACGAACAGAATCTGAAGCTCAGGCAAGAGAATGCGCGGCTGCTGCAGTGGCGCAATACGTCCGTGGTGCTGGAAGGCCGCGTCCGCCATTACGAAAATCTGCTCAAGGCCGTGCCCGAGCCCGAACTCAACGGCGTGCTGGCGCGGGTGATCGGACGGGCCAGCCGGCCCTTCCTGCGCACCATGGTGCTGGATGCCGGCACCAATCATGGCGTCAAGCCGGGCCAGGGGGTGATGGATGAGAACGGCATGATCGGCCGGCTCTATCTCACCGGCAAATACACCAGCTGGGTGATCCTGCTCACCGATATCAACAGCCGCGTGCCGATTTCCATCGCGCCCGGCCGCGTCCAGGCGGTGCTGGCGGGCGACAACAGCGCCAGCCCGCGCATCGACCTCCTGGCGCCCACGGTCAAGATCAAGGCCGGCGACCAGGTGGTCTCCTCCGGCGATGGCGGTTTGCTGCCGCACGGCCTGCCCATCGGCACGGTGGTAGCCGATGGCGACGGCTTCCGCGTCGCGCTGCTGGCCGATGCGGCCCAGAGCGAAAGCGTCGAGATATTGAACTTCGCCCGCCCGCCCGAGCCCATGCCGGAAGTCCCGGTGCTGCCGGCGGAAGCGGCGGGCCTGAAACCTTTCGTGCCGCCGCCGCCCGCCGCTGTCGCCACCAGCGCGCCGCAGCCGGTGACGCGCCCCAAGCTTGTCATGCCGCCCATCACCCAGACCGCGCCCCAAGACGCGGGGACGGAGTGATGCGATGGGCGTGACCGAAAAACTCTATGCCCCGGGCGCGGTCCGTTTCCTCGCGGCGCTGGTGCCGTTCCTGTGCGGCCTGGCCGGCGTCTTCATCGCCAATATCCCCGTGTCGTTCGTGGGCGGCGTGGTGCCGGCGCCGCTTCTGGGCCTGGTGCCGATTTATTTCTGGTGCCTGGTGCGGCCCGACCTGATGACGCCGGCCGCCGCCTTCGCCATCGGGGTCCTGGAAGACGTGATGAGCGGCGCGCCGCCCGGTGTCTGGACCCTGTCCTTCGTGCTGTCCTATGCCCTGGTTTCGCGCCAGCGCGAAAGTTTTGCCGGCCTGGCCGGGCTGGGCGCCATTCTGGGCTTTGCCGCCGCCGCCTTCGCCGCCATCGCCGCCGCCTATACGATCGTCGCGATCTATTACGGCTATATGCCGCCGCTGGGGCCCGTGGTGGCGCAACTGGCCATGACCGTGGCCGCCTATATTCCCGTCACCTATGTCGTCGCCACGATCCATCATCGCGTCGTCGGACCGCTCAGGAGCGATTTCTGATGCCGGTCTTCGATAAAAAGGACAAAAGCCGCTACACCACCTTCACCCGGCGAACATTGGGTGTGAGCGGCGGCATGAGTCTTGTGTTTGCGGTGATGGCGGGCCGGCTCTATCAACTCCAGATCCGCGACGGCGAGGAATACCGCACCGCCGCCGAAGACAATCGCGTTTCCGAGCGTCCCATCGCGCCGCCGCGCGGCCGCGTGCTGGACCGTTTCGGCGCCGAGATGGCGAACACCCGCCGCAATTACCGGGTGATGATCGTTTCCGAACAGGCGACCCAGGGCGTCCGGCGTGCGCTGGATGCCATCGGCAAGGTCATCACCATCAGCGACCAGCAGAAGAAAAAGGTGCTGGCCGACATCGCCAAGAACAAGAAATTCGTCCCCGTGCCGGTGGCCGAAAATCTCACCTGGGAGGAATTCTCCCGCATCAATCTGCACCTGCCCTACCTGCCGGGCGTGCAGCCGGATGTCGGCGAGACCCGCCATTATCCCTTCGGCGCCGAGATGGTCCATGTGCTGGGCTATGTCGCCTCGGTTTCGCCGGATGACCTGAAAGACGATACCGATCCCCTGCTGGACATGCCGGGCTATCGCATCGGCAAGCGCGGTATCGAGAAAGCCTTCGACAAACAAGTGCGCGGCAAGGCCGGCGACATGCGCGTGGAGGTCAATGCCTATGGCCGCATCGTGCGCGAGCTGGGCAAGAATCCGGGCGTCCCCGGACAGGATGTCTGGCTGACCATCGATTGCGAGCTGCAGCGTTTCGCCGACCAGCGGCTGGGCGCGGAAAGCGCCGCCTGCGTGGTGATGGATGTGCATACCGGCGATGTTCTGTCGCTGTCCTCGACGCCGGGCTTCGATCCCAATTGGTTCAATGTCGGCCTGACCAACACCCAGTGGAAGGACCTTACCACCAGCGACTACAAGCCGCTGCTCAATAAGGTGATGGGCGGCACCTATCCGCCGGGCTCGACCTTCAAGACCGCGGTGGCGCTGGCGGCGGTGGAGGCGGGCATCGCCACGCCCGAGCATCGCGTCCATTGCAGCGGCGTCTATAATTTCGGCGGCCATGCCTTCCATTGCTGGCAGCGCAAGGGCCATGGCACGATGGATATCGAGACGGCGATCCAGCAAAGCTGCGACGTCTTCTTCTATGAGACCGCGCGGCGGCTGGGCATCGACAAGATCGAGCAGACGGCCAAGAAGCTGGGCCTGGGGGCGCCCACCGGCATCGAATTGCCGGGCGAGCGCTCTGGCCTGATCCCCAGCCGCGAATGGAAGCAGAAGACCTACAAATGGGCCTGGCAGCAGGGCGACACGATCAGCGTCGCCATCGGCCAGGGCTATGTCACGGTCACGCCCTTGCAGCTCTGCCAGATGGCGGCGCGCGTCGCCTCGGGCAAGAATGTCAGCGCCCGCATGGTCCATTCGGTGGGCGACCGGTTGCAGCCGCGCGATCCCATCAGCCATCTGGCTTTCTCCGACAATAGTCTGGAGGTGGTGCGCCGCGGGCTGGACAAGGTCTGCAACCAGCCGGGCGGTACCTCTTACGCCTGGCGCATCGACGAGCCCGGCTTCGAGATGGCGGGCAAGACCGGCACCGCCCAGGTGCGCGTCTTCACCCGCGAGGAACGCGCCCGCGGCCTGATCAGCAATGCCAATCTGGCCTGGAAGCTGCGCGACCACGCCCTGTTCATCGGCTATGCGCCGGTGCACGATCCCAGATACGCCATCGTCTGCATGATCGAACATGGCGCCACGCCGCCGCATCCGCATTGCCAGATGGCGCGCGACATCCTGCTGTTCGCCCAGAAGCGCGACACGCTGGGCCGGCCGACCGCCTATCCGGTCAAGTCGGCCGCCGTCCCCAGCCGCACCCGCGGGGCGCAGAACCGGGATGAAACCGGCGGAAAGGAGCCGGGCTGATGGCCTTGCGCGCCTATGCCGCCGCCAAGCGCACCTTGTCGGTGCTGGACAAGCTGCAGGAGGTCAATTGGGGCCTGGTGCTGCTGGTGACCCTGGTCGCCGCCGCCGGCATCGCCATGCTTTATTCGGTCGCGGGCGATTTCCAGCCCTGGGCGCTGTCGCAGCTGAGCAAGTTCCTGATCGGCCTGTTCGTGCTGGTGGCGGTGGCGACCATCGATATCCGCATCTGGATGAGCCTGGCCTATCCGGCCTATGCCGTGGCGCTGGTGCTGCTGGCGCTGGTGGTGGTGATCGGCCATGTCGGCATGGGGGCGCAGCGCTGGGTCAGCATCGCCGGCCTGGGCTTGCAGCCTTCCGAGTTGATGAAGATCAGCCTGGTGCTGGCCCTGGCCCGCTTCCTTCACGGCAAGAGCGTCGAGGAGGTTTCCAAGCCGCACAATCTCGCCATCGCCTTGGGCATGATCGGGGTGCCGGCCATGCTGGTGGTGCTGCAGCCCAATCTGGGCACCGCCCTGATCATTATCGCCGATGGCTGCGCCCTGTTGTTCCTGGCGGGCCTGTCCTGGTGGTGGATCGGGCCGACTTTGGCGGGCGTCGCGGCCGCGGTGCCGGTGGTCTGGCGCTATGTGCTGCATGACTATCAGCGGGCGCGGGTGGAGACCTTCCTCGATCCCGGCTCCGACGCGCTGGGCAAGGGCTGGAACATCACCCAGGCCAAGATCGCCATCGGGTCGGGCGGACTGACCGGCAAGGGCTTCCTGGAAGGGACCCAGAGCCGGCTCAACTTCCTGCCCGAAAAGCAGACCGATTTCATCTGGACGGCGGTGTGCGAGGAATTCGGCTTTGTCGGCGCCCTGGCGCTGCTGATCCTGTTCGGGATGATCCTGTTCTATGGCGTGCAGACGGCGATGAGCGCCCGCAGCCAGTTCGCCCGCCTGCTGGCGATGGGCGTGACCCTGAATTTCTTCTTCTACATCATGATCAACGGGCTGATGGTGATGGGCCTGATCCCGGTGGTCGGCATCCCCATGCCGCTGCTCTCCTATGGCGGTTCGGCCATGCTGACGGTGATGTTCGGGTTCGGGCTCCTGATGAGCGTGCATATCCACCGGCAAGTCGAAATCCCGCGCCATTCCGGCGGCATTATTTAGTGCCGGTGGTTCTTTAGTTTCCCCCATCCGTCGCAGCTCGGGTCGCATCGCGGCGTACGCCGCGCTGCGTTCGTACGCTGTCGCTATTCACCCTCGCTGCGCCGCTCGTACGCTGCCGCTACTCGCTCCCCCGCTGGTCGCTTCGCTCGCGGGGGAAGGGTGAGGCGGGTTAGCGAAAGGTCCAGTGGACCTTTCGCCCGCCGAACGGCAGATGCTGCCTGTCGCCCGGCGAAATGCCGGGCTCGTGATTCCTGGAACTGCCGGCATTGGCGCTGGCCAAAGCGGGCTGATTTTCCCTGTTTTTTCAAAGATGTGGATCGCCCGGAAAGCCTGTGGACACTGGGGTACCCCTTGGCTATAAGCCGCCGCTCCGGTCAATGACCCAGACCGGCTCCGTGGGTGATTAGCTCAGTTGGTAGAGCAGCTGACTCTTAATCAGCGGGTCGTAGGTTCGATCCCTACATCACCCACCATTTCTTTCCAATACTTGGCGGTGTTTTGCCTTCCTGCGACTGGGCGCGGGTAGCAAATTGGGTAGCACCTGCTAGCCAATGTCGCCCAGATGCCGCATCCCATTGGGCGGCTGTGTTCCCTCCACACAACCATCAAAGGTCTAGGTGGTGACCACAGTCGTTTTAGATGCAATCGAGTTCTTGGAGGTGGCAAAAACAATTGGTGTGCCCCGCTCAGATTCCTGAAACTGGCCCGATAAGCAGCCGGTGATATTCTGGGCCGCCACGCAAATGCGCATCGCGCACCCCTCAGGTATTGTCAGTTTGCACAATAGATCGCGCGCATGTCCTAGGGGCGTCCCCCTACCCAAATAGCTCCTACAATCCTGTTGGGGCCGAACGCGAAGCGCCCTATTGTACCGTCAACGGGGGAATTGATGACGGGTGTTGATCCTTTTGGCCAGTATCTATTGGCCCTTCGCAAAAAACCGATAGCCGAAAAAACGGAGCACACCGACCGGAGTGCGCTGGAAACGCTGCTTAATCATTTCGCAAGCGCGGCAGATGGCAAGCCTCAGGTCCAACACGAACCCAAGCGCATTACCGGCAAGGGTGCCCCAGATTTTAAGGTCACCAAGGCAGGCCTAATTTTGGGGTATGTCGAAAACAAGGCCATCGGTGAAAATCTTAGCAAGGTTCTGAAATCTGAACAGATCACCAAATACAAAAGCCTGTCACAGAACCTCCTGCTGACAGACTATCTGGAATTCGTCTGGATCGGAAAAGGCGGCGTCCAGCGCGAGACTCTGTGCCACGAAGCTGACCTGGAAGACCGGAAGGCCAGGCTACGCGAAGACCGCGTCGCCGCCGTCGCCAAGTTGCTACAGGGCTTTTTCTCCACCGCGCCTGAAGGTTTGGCCGGTCGCAGCAACTGGCCTTGGCGTTGGCCACTCGCAGCCAGTTGCTCCGAGATTATCTCGGCGAGGAATTGGTGCGGCAGGAAAAGGTGCATCAGGAGGGGCGGCTCTTTGCCCTTTTTCAGACCTTCCGAGACCAGATTTTCCATGAACTAACTCTGGCGGAATTTGCGGACGCTTTTGCTCAGATGCTGGCCTATGGCCTTTTCTTGGCGCGGTTGAGTGCGGGGGCGAAGGACAAGATCACGCTCAACAATGCCCGTGAGCATGTGCCTGGCTCCTTCCGCCTGATCCATGAGTTGGTGGAATTCCTCACCGAACTGACCAAGCCGGAATATCAGGAAGTCCGCTGGGTGGTGGAGGAGGTGCTCTCCCTCGTCAACGGCCTGGACCTGACCGCAATCCAGGAAGATTTGTCCTTCCGCCAGCGCAAGGCGATCAGCCGCAAAGTGCGGGCGCAGGATGAGGAAGAGCACCGCCTGTTTGAGCGCGACCCCTTCATCTATTTCTACGAAGATTATCTGAAGGCCTATGACAAGGATATGCGGAAGGGGCGCGGCGTCTATTACACCCCGCCGCCAATCGTCAATTTCATCGTCCGTGCGGTGGACGACATCCTGAAGGGCACATTTGGCATCAAGGACGGGCTGGCGGACCACAGGCGTGTCACGGTGCTGGATTTCGCCTGCGGAACTGGCACCTTCCTGTTGGAAGCCTTTCAGCGCATTTTCGAGAATATCGGCGGCGCGGATTCAGGCCGAGCCGATTTGATTGTGCGCGAACATATCCTGAAAAATCTCTACGGCTTTGAATATCTGATTGCGCCATACACCATTGCGCACCTGAAACTGTCGCAATACCTGAAAGACAAGGGCCATCCGCTACAGGATATGGAGCGGTTGCAGGTCTTTCTCACGAACACCCTGGAACCCATCGAACCCCAGCGGAATTTCTATCTTCCAGCGATTACGGAAGAGGTCAAAGCGGCGCAAGAAGTGAAAGACAAGCCCGTTTTGGTCATCACAGGAAATCCGCCTTATGCAGCCCATTCAAAAAATAAAGGCGAGTGGATCACCGAAGCTATCGAGGCCTATAAAATCGTTGATGGAAAGCCGTTTGGCGAGAAGAAACATTGGCTGCATGATGACTATGTGAAATTCATTCGTTTTGCGCAGATGAAGATGGACGGTGGACTCTTTGAGTATATTGACAAGTCCGGCAATCGTCAGTCCACAAAAGTTGAAGGGGTCGAACAGGGTGTAGTTGGCGTTATTACCAATCATTCCTGGCTGGATAACCCGACCTTCCGGGGTATGCGGCAATCCCTGATGAATAGCTTTGAGCAAATCTATGTGATTGACCTTCACGGGAACACGAAGAAGAAGGAAACGGCGGCCGACGGTTCAAAGGATGAAAACGTATTCGACATCGAACAAGGGGTCTCCGTTGCTCTGTTCGTGAAGCGGGCCGGATTAGAGCGAGGGGTGTGGCGAGGGGATATTTGGGGTAGTCGCCTATACAAATACGAAACTTTCGCCGGGCAATCGCTCAAAGACTTCGATCTGGTCCCCCTCACGGTCGAGGCCCCCCACTATCTTTTCAAGGCATTGTCCTCAGGCGCCGATGCGCAAGCGTTCAACCAGTTTTGGAAAATACAGGACATTTTCGTCGAATCATCAGCGGGCATTATCACTGCCAGAGACCGGTTCGCTATTGCGTTTAGCGACGCTGAGCTCAAGCATCGGGTTTCCCAGCTTTTAGATGAAAAGAATAGCGACGACTCACTTCGTGCAACGTTGGGATTGGATGACACCAGGGGCTGGGCTCTGACTTCCGCGCGGGAAGCACTTCGGAAAAAGCCCGACTGGAAAAATAATATCAGACCAATTCTACAAGCCCCGTTTGATGTGCGGCGGGTCGCTTATGATATTCGCCTGATTGACTGGGGGCGCTGGAATTTCATAGCCAAGTTGTCCGATAGGAAGTTGGCCCTCTGCCTTCCACGTAAAATTGATATTCAAAAGCCATGGGATCATGTCTTCGTCACTGACGAGATTTTTTCCCATCATGCGATTTCGATGAAGGAGGTGAATTACGCTTTTCCTGTAGCTTTTGACGGTAGGGAAAATCTGTCGGAAGCGTTTCGCACCTTTTTGGATCAGCGTTTCGATCATCATTACACGGCTGAGGAAATCATGGGGTATATCTACGCCGTGCTGCATTCGCCCACCTACCGGTCGCGTTACGCCGAATTCCTGCGGATTGATTTTCCGCGGATTCCGTTCCCCGAAGACGCCGCCGATTTTGAGTTCCTGTCGAAGCTGGGCTGGGCGCTGGTCGAAGCACATTTGTTGCGCGAGATGCCGGTAACAAAACTCGCCCAGTATCACGGCAAGGGCGGTCACGTGGTGGAGGCGGTGCGATACGCGCCCGCCGAGCAGGCGGTCTGGATCAATAAGACCCAGTGCTTCAGGCCGGTGCCGGAGGCAGCGTGGAACTTCCATATTGGCGGCTATCGGGTGCTGGAAAAGTACCTGAAGTCCCGCAAAGGGCGCACCTTATCGCTGGACGAAATCAACCATTTTGTCTCCGTGGCTGGGAGCCTGGCCTTCACTAGCGCGCAGATGGCGAAGATTGACAAAGCCTACGGCAAAGCCTTTTCCGCCGTGGATAAGCCGAACTGAGACCTCGCGCCCGGCCGCCCTTGGAGGCAATATCACCCAACGAATCGTGTGGATGCCATGGCCCGTCAAGCCAGTCTCTTTGCCGCCGAAGACCAGCCCGACATGTTCGGGACGGAACCGGCGCCCGTTTATCGCCCTAACGAAGACAAGGTGAGGGCGCGGCTACACAAGCTGCTGGACGAGGCGCGCGCCGCCCAGACCTTGCCCTGGGATCGCAGCACCCTGTCGTTGTACCGTACCATCTTCCCCCAGATGTCGTTTTTCCTGCCGGAAGGCGAGGGGGCTCAGTTGCGCCTGGCTTTTGAAGCTGAGCTATCCCGGTTGGCCCCAGCCGAAGGCCAAGCCTGATCTGGCGGCGGTCGCGCCGGATACGCTCTATTGTCTTGAAAAAGAATGTGCCTTCCGCGCCCGGCGTGCGATTGGGCAGTAGCCGGAAGCTCTCCATATTCGGAGACAATTTCAGCAAGGCAACAAGCGCTGCGGCCCGGCGCCGGTCGGGGCGGCGAGGCCGCCACATTTCCGCCTTTATTGAGAGAGCAGAATCCGGTGTCGCCTGCCGGGCCAAAAGGGCTTGGTGTGGCGGGCTTTGTTTCCAATAAATTCAAGAGCTTGGATGCTGCCCGCCAGCGGTCACAGGCTGGGTATGGGAGCGCCTTTTATGGTTGAGCAGTCTGCTGCGCCGCGGCCGACATTGTCGCTGCTCGACGGCATGGTCATGGTGGTGGGCATGGTGGTGGGCGTCGGCATCTTTGCCGCCCCCTCGCTGGTCGCCCAGTTCGCCGGCAGTGAATTCAACTATCTGGCCCTGTGGCTGGTGGGCGGCCTGCTCACCCTCAATGGCGCGCTCTGCTATGCCGAGCTTTGCACGCGCCTGCCATCGGCCGGCGGCGAGTACCATTTTCTCTCTCACGCCTATGGCCGCTCGGTCGCGATCCTGTTCGCCTGGGCCCGCTGCAGCGTGATCCAGACCGGCTCGATCGCCTTCGTCTCTTTCATTTATGGCGATTATGCCCAGTCGGTAGTGCCGCTGGGCGCTTATGGCGCCGCCATCCATGCCGCCATCGCCATCATCGTCTTCACCGCCATCAACATCGCCGGCACGCTGCAGGGCAAGACGGCGCAAAAGCTCTTCACCAGCCTGGATATCATCGCCCTGTTCCTGCTGATCGCGGTCGGGGTGATGCTGTGGGGATCGCCCGCCGCGGCGGCACCCGCGCCTTCCGCCGGCGGCGGCGGTCCCACATTGATTGGCCTGGGCATGGTGTTCGTGCTGCTGACCTATGGCGGCTGGAACGAGGCCGCCTATCTTTCGGCCGAGTTGAAGGATGAGCGGCGCAACATCGTGCGCATCCTCGCCTACAGCATCGTCGCCGTGACCGCGCTCTATTTCCTGGTCGCCTACATCTATCTCAGGACGGTGGGTTTCGATGCCCTGCGCGATTCCAGCGCCATCGCCACCGATGTGATGCGCCTTGCCTTCGGGCCAGCGGGCGGCGCGGTGATCGCGGTGCTGATCTGCGGTTCGGCGATCAGTACCTTGAACGCCACCATCTTCACCGGCGGCCGCATCTATTATGAACTGGGCAAGGACCTGCCCATGCTGCGCTATTTCGGGCTGTGGGACGCCAAGGGCGAAAACCCCGCCCATGCCTTCCTGCTGCAGGGCGTGGTGGCGCTGGGCCTGGTGTTGGTCGGGGCCCTGTCCCGCAACGGCTTTCGGGCCATGGTCGAATATACCGCCCCGGTTTTCTGGCTGTTCATGACGCTGGTTTCGGTCTCGCTCTTTGTCTTCCGCTACCGCAAGGAAGGCGAAGCCGGGGCTTACCGGGTGCCGCTTTACCCCATGACGCCGGTCATTTTTGCCGCCACCTGCCTTTATATGCTTTACTCCAGCGCCACTTATGCGCTGGGGCAGGATGCCCTGACGGCGACCCTGTTGGGCCTGGGCGTGCTCCTGGCCGGCGTGCCGCTGCTGTTCTTCAAATCCCCATCCGCAACCGCTGAATAAATTCCAGGAGGCAGTATGTCGAATTTCATCAACCGCTCTCTTCTGACCGCCGGCGCCATTGCCCTGGTCGCGCTGGGCGTGGCCGTGGCGCAGCCCGGCTCCAGGCCTTTTGAACCCACGGTCGGCCAGGCCGGCAAGGACGTGGTCTGGGTGCCGTCGCCGCAAGCGCTGGTCGATCGTATGCTCGACATGGCCAAGGTGACGCCCAAGGACTTCCTGGTCGATCTGGGCTCGGGCGACGGCCGCACTGTGATCACCGCCACCAAGCGCGGCGTCAAGGCGCGCGGCATCGAATACAATCCCGACATGGTGGCGCTGTCGCGCCGCAATGCCGCCGCCCAGGACGCGCCCAATGCCGAATTCGTGCAGGGCGACATCTTCCAGAGCGATTTCAGCAACGCGACGGTCGTGACCATGTTCCTGCTGCCCGCGTTGAATCTGCGCCTGCGTCCGCAACTGCTGGAGATGCGCCCGGGCACGCGCCTGGTCTCCAACACCTTCGACATGGGTGACTGGACTCCGGACCAGGAAATCTCGGCCAGCAGCGACTGCACCAGCTATTGCCGCGCCATGCTCTGGATCGTCCCGGCCAAGGTGGGCGGCACCTGGAAGATGGCGGGCGGCGCGCTGACGCTGACCCAGCAGTACCAGATGCTGAGCGGCACGCTGAACGGCCAGGCCATCGGCAACGGCAGGATGAATGGCAGCCAGATCACCTTCACCGCCGGCGGCCGCACCTATACGGGCACCGTCAAGGGCAACACCATGTCGGGCAGCGGCTGGTCGGCGACCCGCGGCTGAGCCTGATCTGACTGAAAAGTCCCCGCTGCGCGAAAGCGCGGCGGGATTTTTATTTTTCATCCATATGCGCCGCATCATGGCCGCGCCCGATGGCGAAGTACAACGCCAGGATGACCGCGATCATGCCGCCGGCGATCAGCGGCGCCCGCCAGTCGGCCTGCAGGCCCTGGCCCAGGATCAGCACAAAGCAGATCACCGCCCCCAGCGCCGGAATGACGGCCGGGGCATTGAAGCAGCCGGCCATATTGCCTTCGCGGCGTTTCAGTACGATCAGGGCGGTATTGACGATGGTAAAGACCAGCAGCAGCAACAGCACCGTGGCGCTGGCGAGCTGGGAAATATCGCCGGCGAATTGCAGCGCCACGATCACCACCATCAGGGTGGCGATGGCGATATGGGGCGTGCGCCGCGTGCCATGCACCTTGCCCAGCGCCTTGGGCAGCAGGCCCTGGCGCGACAGGCCGTAGAGCATGCGCGAGCCCATGATGGTGTTGACCAAGGCGGTGTTGGCGACGGCGGCAATGGTGATGAAGGTGAAGCCGATGGCGGGGAACCAGGGCGCGGCGCGCTCGATCACCGCGCGCAAGGGGGCGGGGGCGGTGGAAAGCTCCTGCCAGGGGACGATGGACACCGCCGTGATGGCGACCGCCATATACAGGGTGCAGACCACCGCCATGGCGCCGATCATGGCGATCGGCATGTTGCGCTGGGGATCCTTCACCTCTTCGGCGACATTGAGCATGTCTTCGAAGCCCAGGAAGGAGAAGAAGGTCAGCAGCGCGCCCTGCAGCACCAGCGCGAACGTCAAGACGCCTTCCGGATTGGCGGACGTGGCGGCCACCTCCATCAGGTCGGTCTGGCCCCAATAGCGCAAGCCCACCGCGATCACCATGACCAGGCCGAAGGCCTCGATCAGCGTGCAGACGGTATTGGCCCAGAGCGACTCGGCGATGCCGCGGAAAACGATGCCGCCGATCAGGGCGATGAAACCCAGCGCCAGCAACAGGATCTCCAGCGGCGCGCCCGCGATGGTGGCGCCGAACTGGAGCCCCAGCAGGGTGTTGAGATTGAGCGCCACCACTTTCGACTGGGTCGCGGCCGAGGCGATGCCCGACGCCACCACCGTCAGCCCCACCAGATAACTCAGCCAGGGCAGCTTGAAGGCGCGATGGGTGGCGTAAGCCGCGCCGGCGGCGCGCGGATAGCGCGAGGCGAGGGAGGCATAGGACAGGCCGGTCAGCAGCGCGGCGCACATGGCCAACAGGAAGGCCATCCACATGGCGCCGCCCATCAGGCCCGCCGCCCGTCCGACCAGGCCGTAAATGCCGGCCCCCAGCATCGAGCCGATGCCATAGAGCATCATCTGGCCGGGTCCTACGGTCCGCTTCAATTCCGTCATGGCTGATCCCCCGCTGTCGGTGCAGCATGACAGGATTCCAGAAAATTGCGCGTCCAAAGGCTTGCCGCGCCATGCTGCCGCGCCATACCTCCGCGTCAGCGTATGGGCCGATTTGGGCGATTTCATCTGAACATGTCCCGCTTTACACTGGCGCGGACCGGAGGACGTCGTCATGCGCGCTGCCCGTCTTGCCATTCTCGCCTTTGTGCCTTTGCTGTTGGCCGCTACGCCGCAGGAAAGCTGGCAGAAGGGCATTGCCGGCCAGAACGAAGCCTATTCCAAGCGTCCGCACGCCATGCTCAAGATCCAGGACTCGGTCTATCTGGGCGAGGGCGAGCGTGCGGTGCTGCAAGGCCGCAAGGGCGATGCTTCAAGCTGGCGCTGGAACGACAAGCCGGGCGCCCGCGGGCCGCTGCGCCTTTCCATCAAGGGCGGCAAGCTCAGCGTCGTGCATAACGGCAAGCCGGTGGAGACGGCGCAGCTTCAGAAGAGCATCGTGATCGATGCGAATGTCGATATCTCGGGCCAGCCCACCCAGGTCGGCGCCGGCATCGAGGGCTGGCGCATCTTTGTCTATAACCAGTTGCATCCGGCGGCGAAGGCGTTCAAGAGCGTGTCCTATTTTCCTTACGATCCGGCCTTCCGCGTCACGGCGCGCTTTGCCCCCAATCCCAGGCCGGCGGCGCGGGTCTTCCGCACCTCGATGGGCACCGACAAGCAATTCTACCATGCCGGCGACGCCATCTTCCGCCTGAAGGGGAAGGATGTGCGGCTGCCGCTCTATAGCGGCGAGCGCGATCCGAAGAGGCTGGCCGGCATGTCGGCCTTCTTCACCGACGATCTGAGCAACAAACTCACCTATGGCGCCGGCCGCTATCTCGATGCCGAGCCCTTCGGCGCTTTTCCGCCCCAATCGGTGACGCTGGATTTCAACAACGCCTACAATCCCAATTGCGCCCTGTCGCCGCATTTCACCTGCCCCCTGGCGGTGGATGAAATCGCGCTGGACGTGCGCGCCGGCGAAAAAGCCCCGCCGGGAAAACACTAGAGTCTGATCGCGCTTTTTTGAAGCGCGATCAGACTCTAGTCTTTTGTTTTGTCGCGAAATTTTTCCGAAAACCGCTTCGCACTTTTCGGATTGCGCTCTAAAGGCCGTAACTGGCATGGCGCCGGCCCTTGGCAAGCATCAGCCCGGCCAGCTTACCGCATAAGTCAGGCGTACCGTCTCACCCGGCTTGAGCGGGACCGACCAGACCAGCCTGCCGTCGCGCCTGCCATGCGGGCGGTTTTCGTCGGTAACGGCCATGCCGATGAACGGCGCCTGCGCCCATTCGAAGGCCGAAGCGCTGTTGCGACGATTGGTGATCGTCACTTCATAGCCGCGGCGGTTGGTCTGGCCGCGCGCTATGGGAGGCGCGAAAAGCGTCCGCACCCGCGCCGATACCGTCAGCGTCTGCCGTTCTTCCAGCTCCAGCGGTAGATCGATGGGCGTATCGCGGATCGGCGGCTCACCGCTGAGCACGGGGGTGCCCTGCTGGTCGCGGGTAATCGCCACCCGGCCCGCGGGCAGGGGCGCCCCCAGGCCGCTGGCCTTGTCATTGATGAAGCGCAATATGGGCACCGATGGCCGCTCGGCCGTGCCGGGGTTGATCACTTCAAAACCCTGGAAAATCACGCGATGAACGCGGGCAAAGGGGATGTCGCGCCGGTCCAGGAAGCGGACCTGCTTGGTCTGGTGCGCCGCCACGGTGGTGGGCTCGGCCAGGGCATAGAGCTTGAGATCGCCCAGGTCGCGCACCACCGCGTCGCGATTGGCGGCACTCATAGCGGCCGGAGGGGGCGCCGCCGGCGTGGGCGCCGGAAAGCCCATCAAATTGATGCGGCTGGCCGACACCGTGACCTTCTCGAAATCGCCCAGCGCCGACGACCAGTTGATGTCGGTGGGCCAGCATTGGCTGCTGCGGCCGGTCACGAAGGCCGGAATGGGCCGGTCTTCGCCGGTGAGATTGATCTGGCCCGCCACCACCTCCACCGGCGCATCGCCGAAGCCGGTTTCGGAATTGTTGGTCAGCGTGATCCAGCCCGACAGATCCATCCTGTCCGTTCCCGCCCGCGCCACGTAATTGGCCCGCCAGGACAGACCGGTGGCGAGATAGCGCAAGGTGACGACATGGCGGCCGGGCGCGGCGACATGCGCCTTCACGCTCAGGGTCGGCACGTCGAAGAGATTGTCGGGAATGCGGTCGAAGACGATGCTTTCGTTCAACCCGCTGCAACTCAGCGCCTCGGTTCCGCTCGCCTTCTCCAGCACCACGCCGTCGGGGCCGCTGCGCACCATGGCGGCTTCTTCGCGCACCCGGCCGGTGGCGGGGTCGCGGCGCACCAGCCGCACCTGCTGGCCGATAGCGCGCTGCAGCAGTGCGCCGGGACTGAGCAGGTTGAAATCGAAATTGCGCTCGCCGATGCCGGCGATCCCGTCCAGCTGCGCCGTCTGCGGCACCAGATTGGCGGAAACGTTGCGGAACTGGATGTCCTGCACCCCTGCGGCCAGCGCGATGGTGCGGGTCTCGCTGACCATCGCCAGGCCCTGGCCGTTAATGTTGTAGATCACCACCGCCACCTTGTCCGGCCGGGCGGAAACGACCGCCGCCTGCGCCGGGGCGGCGCAGACTGCGAGCATGACCAGGGCTGCGGCGGCGCGCATGCCCGTTAGCCGGTGGTGACGGTGAAGGTGAGAATGGTGGCGCCGCGGGCGGGGATCGGGACGTCCCATTCCTGGCTGAAGGCGTCGATGCGGCGCCCGGCTTGCGAGGCGCCGGTGATTTCGGTGGTGCTGGCCCACAGCCCGTCCTGGCGGAAATTGACCGTGACGGGGCCGGGCCGCGCATTGCGGAATTCATAGCGCATGACACGGCGGACGCGGTCGCCCCCCAGGCTTTCGCTGGTGGTGACGGTGGATTTCACGGTCACGTCGAAGGCCTCGCCCAGGCGCAAACCGATCTCCGAGCCGGCCGGAGCCGCGCTGAGGCGCTGTTCGCCCACGAACTTTGGGGTGCCGTCGGTATCGCGCATATAGACCCGCACCACACCCGCCGGCATCGCCTTCGGATTGGTCAGCATCACGGTGGTGGCGACATGGGCCGGCGCGTCCTGGCTGAAAAATCCGCCGGTACGATATTCATAGATTTTCTGCGCCTTGACGCCGGGGACTTCGAGGAAACTCACCTGCTTGGTCTGCTGCTCCATCACCGTGACGCGCTGGGGCAGGACATAGACCGGGAAATCCTCGCCATCACCATCGCCGCCCTGGCCGGCGGTGCGAACGCCGCCGCCGCTGCGTGGCGGGGGCGCGATGAAGGGCCGGGGCTGCGCCGGCGTTCCCATGCTTTCCGCCACCAGGCGCGGCACCACGTCGGTGAAGCTGGTGCCGGTATTGTTGGTGAGCGTCACCCAGCCCTGCAGCGACAATTGCGCGGCCGTCTCGTCATACTGCGCCACATAGTCGGTGGTCCAGGACAGGCCCGTGGTCAGGTAGCTGAGGGTGGCGTCGCGCGCGCCCGCCGCGGCGGCATCGACCGTTACCGACAAGGTGGGCCGGGCCCGCAGATTTTCGGGCACGCCGTCGAAGATGACGCGGGTGGGAATGCCGTCATCGCGCAGCACTTCGATGCGCTCGCCGATGCGCAGCACCACGCCTTCATTCACCGACAGGACGGTGGCGTTCAGGCTGGTTTCGGCCCCGGTGGCGGGATTGGTGCGGATGATCTGGATCTGCTTGCCGACCGCCTTTTCCATCATCTTGCTGGGCGTCAGCAGGTCGTAATCGTAATTCTGCTCGACAATACCCAGGCCCGCGCCGGTGAGAGCGACTGTTTCGGGCCGGATGCCGGTGGAGACATTGCGGAATTCCAGGCGCGAACGGCCGGCGGCCACGTCCAGCCGCCGCACGTCCTGCACCAGGGCCAGATTGCCGTTATAGATGGTGAGAGAGACCTGCCGGGGATTCTCGTCTACCGGGCCGGCGCCCATCAGAAAAGGCAACGCCACGCACAGTAGAAATCGGCGCATCGCCGTCTCCCCCCTAATTTTTCCAAGGCTATCATGCAGCCCGGCTTTGGCAACAGCCATCCTCTCCAAGAGGGCCTCTCTTAAGATGGCCGCACCAAGACATTTGTGTGATAGTCTGCCGCAGCAGCAGGTTGGCGGTGAAAGGTGGCAGCTATGCGGCGGCGGCTTTTCTTTCTTGTGACATTTGCGCTGTTGTTCGCCGGCGAAGCGGCGGCCCAGTCACGGCGCGCCGAATGCAATGGCCGCGCCGTCCGGATTCATCCGGTGCCCGGCACGCATGCGATGCCGCCCTATCCCGCCATCTCGCAGCGGATGGGCGAGCAGGGCGAGACCGTGTTGCGGCTTCGCATCGGGACGGATGGCAGCGTTCATGAAGCCGCGGTGCTGAACTCCAGCGGCTCCCGGCGGCTGGACGATGCGGCTTTGAATTTCGTCCGCACCCATTGGCGCTGGCAGGGCGCTTTCGGTTGCCGTACGGCCGTCACCCAGGTGACCGTCGACTGGCGATTGACCGATCCACGGCCATAAAGGGCGATCAGGCCGGCAGGTGCGGAACCGGCCCTGCTGCGGTGGTGCGGTGACGAAGCGTCCACCGCCCGCGCGGCTTGGTGGCCTGCAGGCCGGACAGGCCGTAATCCTCCAATGCCTTCTTCCAGGCGGAGAATTCTTCCGGCGTGAGGCGATAGCGCAGGCAGGCCTGGTTGAGGCTGATCAGGCCGCCGCACACCGCCGCCACCAGCCGGGCTTTCTTGCGCGGTACCCAGCGCACCGTATCGGGCGGCGGCAGATCGGCGATGGTGAGGACATCGCCATCGGGCCCGACCACATGGGCAACGGATCTGGGTTTCTGCATCACACGTCTTTCCACGAAACGCGACACCCCTTGCCTGTGACTCTAGGCGCGATTGATGGGCAAAGCGTGAATCGATGCAGGCGGGAAATGCTGGAAAAATCACCTGTAACCGGCGTGAGTTCCGCGATCACAAATTGACCTCAGATATGAATGCGGGACCATCCTGACCCGATCAGAACCCATGCCTGCGAACCGACGCTGCGGGCCGACAATGATCATGCGTGGATGGTGAGCAGAACGGGCGCTGGCATCTCACCCCTGCGCCCTCATCTTGCGCCAGCCAGGGTCATCTCTGTCTGTACAGTTTGAAAATGCCGGTTTTCCGGGCTTGAACCGCCAGACCTCTCACCGCTAACCTAGCGGCATACAATATAAGCGTTCCTTTCCGTCGGTGGGCTATCGGCAGGCAAGGCGGAGGGGAGACCGGGATGATCGAGGCGCTGCGGGGCTGGACGGCGAGGCAGAAGCATGCGGTGGCGGCCAGCTATCTGGGCTGGACCCTGGATGCGATGGATTTCTTCCTGCTGGTCTTCGTCTTCAACGAGATCGCAAAGGAATTCGGCACCGACCGCAACACCGTCACCTGGGCGGTGATGCTGACCCTGGCCTGCCGGCCGCTGGGCGCCTTCATCTTCGGGCGGCTGGCGGATGCTTACGGCCGCCGGCCCATCCTGATGCTGAATATCGCGGTCTATTCGATCTTCAACGTCTCGACCGCCTTCGTCACCGACCTCACCACCTTCTTCATCGTCCGCGCCCTGTTCGGCATCGGCATGGGCGGGGTCTGGGGCATCGGCGCCTCGCTGTCGATGGAAACCATCAACCCGAAGTCGCGCGGCGTGGTCTCAGGGTTCCTGCAATCGGGCTATTGCTCGGGCTATCTGATCGCCGCGGCGGTCTATGCCCTCTTGTTCGTCCATGTCGGCTGGCGCGGCATGTTCCTGGTCGGCTTCCTCCCGTCGCTGCTCCTGATCCCGTATATCTGGTTCACGGTCCAGGAATCGCCGGTCTTCGACAAGGCCAAGGCCAAGGCGCAATCCATTTTCCAGGTGCTGCGCGAGCATTGGAAGCTCTCGCTCTATGCCATCATCATGTTGACGGCCTTCAATTTCTTCAGCCATGGCTCGCAGGACATCTTTCCCAACTACCTGCAATACCGCGCCTTCCCGCCGGAACTGGTGGGCACCATCGCCGTGATCTACAATATCGGCGGCATATTGGGCTGCTGGACCATCGCGACGCTGAGCCAGAAATATGGCCGCCGCCGCGCCATGATCGGCACGTCCCTGCTGGCGATTCCCGCCATCCTGCCCTGGGCCTTCTCGCCCCAGATATTGTGGATCATCGTCGGCGCCTTCATGATCAATTTCTGCGTCCAGGGTGCCTGGAGCGTGATGCCGGCGCATCTCAACGAATTGTCGCCCTCGACGGCGCGCGGCACGTTCCCCGGCACGGTCTATCAGCTGGGCAATCTCTTCGCCTCGGCCTGCATCAACATCCAGCTCTTCTTCGCCGATATCTGGAATTTCGCCATCGCACTGGCCATCGTGCCCTTCCTGGCGGCGCTGGCGATCATCCTGCTGCTCTGGAAAGGTCCGGAGGCGCATGGCGTGGAGCTGAAACACTAAACATGCGCGCCGCCGACCGCGTGCAAGAATGCAACGGGCGCCGCTCCGAAAGGGGCGGCGCCCTTCCTTTGCGCCCTATGGCGCACTATCTCCCAATGCGATAAAAGCGTGAGGCCCTGTCCCGCACAGGGACATTTCCCTGAATTTTCAGACCTTTAGGTAGCCGAGAGACGCCATGCCGCTGCTGCGCTTCATCCCCGAAACCACCAATGTCGATTTCGTCAAATATCGCTGGTGGGCCTTCGGGGTCGACGGCTTCCTGATGGTGGCCTCGGTCGTCTCCTTCCTGGTGCTGGGCTTCAATCTGGGCCTGGATTTCACCGGCGGCGTCGAGATGGAAGTTCGCGCCAGGCAGAGCATCGATATCGGCCAGCTCAGGGCCCAGGTCGAAGCGCTGAATTTCGGCCATCCCACCGTCACCACCATCGGCGGCGGCGCCTGCAATACGCCGGTCGATAGCTGCGCCGTGATCCGCATCGCGCCGCAGGCCGAGCAGGGCACCAGCGACCAGCAGATCGTGGCGGCGGTGCGCAAGCAGCTAGGCGCGGCCTATAGCTATGCCCGCACCGACTATATCGGGCCCAAGGTTTCGGGCGAGCTGTTCCGCGACGGCGTGCTCGCCACCATCCTGGCCGTCATCATGATCTCGGTCTGGGTCTGGTTCCGCTTCGAATGGCAGTATGGCGTCGGCGCGCTGATCGCCACCGGCCATGACGTGCTGGTGGTGGCCGGCTTCTATTCGATGTTCCAGTGGGAGTTCAACCTCAACACGGTGGCGGCCCTGCTGCTGTTGGCGGGTTACTCGATCAACGACACGGTGGTGGTGTTCGACCGCATCCGCGAGAATCGGCGCAAATACAAGCGCATGAGCCTGCCGGACCTGATCAATCTTTCCACCAACCATATCGCCACCCGCACCACCTTGGTGTCGGTCGCCACCGCCCTGTCGGTGGTGCCGTTGCTGTTCGGCGGCCCGGTGCTGCTGAATTTCAGCCGCGCCATCCTTTTGGGCATCCTGGTCGGCACTTTTTCTTCGACCTATGTCGCATCGGCGCTGCTGCTCTACATGCCGCCGGTCGGCGGCAAGGGCGTGAGCGGCAGCAAGGAAAAAGAAGCGGAAGCGCCGGCTTAAGCGCGCGGCGTTGGCTTAGCTTTTCTTGCGAGTGCAACGAGCCTAGAAAAGCTTGCCCTGGCCGAGCGAAGCGAGGCGCGCGCCTCTTATTGCCGGTGCTTCGCGCCGTGGCGGCTTACCCATCGGTCTCAAAGCGCGCACCCGATCCGTCGATCTGGGCATCGCGCTCGGTCGGTTTGTGCTTGAGGTCGAAGGCGCTGCGCTCCTGTTCGATGCGGCGCGCCTTGGCCTCGTTCTGGGCCTCTTTCTCCTGCACGGGCTCCTTCACCGGCCCGCGGTCGGCCGGCTGGGTGATCTTGTCGATGATCCGGCTGGTGAGATTGGGTTTGTGCGGCTGGTCGATGCCGCTGCCCGTATGGTCGCGCGTGCCCATGGAATTCTCTCCTTGCTGGTCGCGCCGCCTGTCGCTGACGCCAACCATAGACGGTTGGTCTGCGGGCGGTCGCTCCAGTCTCTGTACAAGAGAATGATCGGCAGAGCCTTTGGCTCCCGCCGGTTGCAGCAATGGAACTCCGATGCAGCGCCTATTTTCAGCCGGATGGCCAGCGGCCCGATCGTGTCATGACTTAAAGCGGGAACCAGTCCCGGCTCTGGGAATAGACCTGGTAATGCGCATTGACGCCAGCGCGCAGGCCGACGCCGGTGCGGATCGGCGCCAGCGTCACGCCGCCCGAGCGCATGTAATTCACACCCAGGCCGGCCACGACATAGAAGCTGCCTTCGACACCGGGGAAACGCTGAAAGAGGCGGTGATCCTCGCGCAGATTATAGACCAGGGTGAAGGCCTTGGAGGCGTTGCCGCCGGCATCGAAGCCCACCGAGGGGCCGCGCCAATAGACGCGCTGCGGTTCGCGCGACTTGCGGATCAAAAAGCCCGAGCCGTAACGCACCCCGACCACGAAGGCGCCCGAGCCTTCATCGCCCTTGATATAGGCGTCGGGCTGGCCGAGGTCGCCGAAGATCCGCTGCACGCCCTTGGCCATCACCTCGGTGGTGATGCCGAAGAAATCGGCGCCCGCCTCGGTGATCTCGTCGGCGGTGTATTTGAGGTCGCTGACCAGGTGGCTTTCATGCTGCTGCGGCTGGGCCTGAGCCCATACTGTGCCCGGCATGGCGCCCAGGGCGGCCAGGCCGGCAACGAATTGCTTGCGGTTCATGCGGCTTTTGTTGCGGTTATCGCTCGACATGGCTGTCTCCTGGCCCGAATCATTGCCCCCGAAAGCCGGATTCTTCCCCAGAATCAGGCTTTTTTACAGCCGAGCGCCCCGGGGTCCTTGTGACTGTTGCATACCCTACCTATTTTTGAGGAAAAGCCCGGCTTTGGGGCGGCTGTTCAAACAGGGAAGGGCTCTCGACATGGGCATCTGGGAATTCGTGCTGGCGTTCGTCGTGCTTGCTCTGATCGTCATCTTTGCCGGCGTCAAATCGGTGCCGCAGGGACGGGAATGGACGGTGGAGCGCTTCGGCCGCTTCACCGTCGTGCTCAAGCCCGGCCTCCGCCTGATCGTGCCTTTCGTCGACCGGATCGGGCGCAAACTCTCGGTGATGGAAGAAGTGCTGGAAGTCCCCAGCCAGGTGGTGATCACCCGCGACAACGCCACTGTCACGGCCGACGCCATCGCTTTCTTCCAGGTGGTGGATACCGCCAAGGCCGCCTATGAGGTCGGCAATCTGGAAGCGGGCATCACCAATCTCTGCCTCACCAATGCCCGTACCGTGATCGGCGCCATGGACCTGGACGAGGTCCTGTCCAAGCGCGACGAGATCAACCAGCGCCTGCTGTCGGTGGTGGATCAGGCCACCCATCCCTGGGGCGTCAAGGTCACCCGTATCGAGATCAAGGATCTGTCGCCGCCGGTCGATATCACCGAAGCCATGGCCCGCCAGATGAAGGCCGAACGTTACCGCCGCGCCGAAGTCACCCAGGCCGATGGCGAGAAGCAGGGCTCGATCCTGCGCGCCGAAGGTGCCAAGCAGTCCGCCATCCTGCAGGCCGAAGGCCGCAAGGAAGCCGCCTTCCGCGATGCCGAAGCGCGCGAGCGCCTGGCGCAGGCCGAAGCCAAGGCGACCGAGCTGGTCTCGAACGCCATCGAGGAAGGCAACGTCAATGCCCTGAACTACTTCCTGGGTCAGAAATATGTCGAAGCCTTCGGTCAGCTCGCCACCGGGCCCAACCAGAAATTCGTCATCCTGCCGATGGAATCGGCCGGCCTGCTCGGCTCCATCGCCGGCATTGCCGAAATGACCCGCGATGCGGTCACCGCCCAGGCGAGCCAAGCCTCGGTGCCGGCGGTCAAGCGCGCCGCCGCCGGC
>DATFFI010000221.1:0-28102 GCA_035250225.1 Rhizomicrobium sp.
TCTATCACACCTGGAACGAAGAGACCGGCGCCGTCACCAAATCGGTGCGCGACGATATTACCGATGTCGCCAAGACCATGGTGGGGCTGGAAGATCGTTTCATCGACCTTGCCTTCGGCATGGGCGAGATTGAAGGCATGACGCCGGACGCCATCAAGGCCTATATCCGCTACATCGCCGATTGGCGCCTGACCCAACTCAAACTCACGCCCGTTTTCGGGACGTTTGAGGAAACCGCGACCGGCTATCGCCAGATCAAGGAGCATCCGCTGCCCTGGCTGCTGAATATCCTCAACGGCGTCGAGCACGCCAACTTCTTCGAGCAGCGCGCCACGGAATATTCCAAGGGTGCCACCAGCGGCTCGTGGGATGGCGATCAGGGCGTTTGGGCCAACTTCGACAAGCGCAACCAGGTCGCCGCCGAGTAACGGCGCTCGCACTTACTGCCCGAATATTGTCCGTTCTGGATCGTCGAGTTTGCCTGCTCGTTTTCCGCCGCCACCTGCGGCGAGACGCCCGCAGAGCAATCGGCCTCGTCTACAGCATCGAAAAAACGCAAATCGTTGTGCGCGCAAAAGGGTGTGGGTGGCCGGCGCCGGTCATGCGCTCATTTGGTTTAAGGCGCTGATATGAATTGATTATTCAGTGGCGTTTTGCCGCCCGGGGGCGTCTGGCAACCGCCCGCGCTTGCCTATATAGGAGGGCGCTCAACCCACGGGAAATGCCATGCTGAAAACCGTCCCGGCCTTCGATCACCTGGGCGAGGAAAACGCCTTCGCCGTGCTGGCGCGCGCCAATGCGCTGGCCGCACAGGGCCGCGACATCATCAGCTTGGGCATCGGCCAGCCCGACTTCCGCACCGCCGACCATATCGCCGAGGCGGCGATCAAGGCGATCCGCGACGGCCATCACGGCTATACCGCCGCCACCGGCATTCCCCAGCTGCGCGAAGCGGTGGCCGCCGATTTGCACCAGCGTTATGCGGTCGATGTCTCGCCGGACTCGGTGATGATCATGCCGGGCGGCAAGCCCACCATGTACATGTCGATCATCATGTTCGGCGAACCCGGCGCCGAGATCATGTATCCGGACCCCGGCTTTCCCATCTATCACTCGATGATCGAATTCACCGGCGCCACGCCGGTGCCGATCCCGATCCGCGAGGGTTACGGCTTTGCCTTCTCGGCGGAAGAGACGCTGTCGCTGATCACGCCGCGCACCCGCCTGATCATCCTCAATTCGCCCGCCAATCCCACCGGCGGCGTTGTCCCGAAGGCCGAGTTCGACAAGCTGGTGGCGGGGCTGGAGAAGTGGCCGGATGTTGCGATCCTCTCCGACGAAATCTATGACCGCATCCTGTATGACGGCGAAAAGCACGTCACGTTGCTTTCCTATCCGGAGATCCGCGACCGGCTGATCATCCTCAACGGCTGGTCCAAGACCTATGCCATGACCGGCTGGCGCCTGGGTTATGCGATCTGGCCGGGCAAGCTGTTCGACCTGGCGCGCAAGCTGGCAGTGAATTTCCATTCCTGCGTCAACGCCCCGACCCAGTATGCCGGCATCGCCGCCCTGACCGGGCCGCAGGACTGCGTCGATCTGATGGTTCGTGAATTCGACAAGCGCCGCAAGCTGGTGGTCGAAGGCCTGAACAATCTGCCTGGCGTCTCCTGCATCATGCCCAAGGGCGCCTTCTATGCTTTCCCGAATGTCAGCAAGACCGGCTGGAAGGCCAAGAAGCTGGCCAATGCCATCCTGGACGAAGCCGGTGTCGCCATGGTCGGCGGTCCCGATTTCGGCATGCTGGGCGAAGGCTATCTGCGCGTCTCTTACGCCAATTCGGCGGAGAATATCCAGAAGGCGCTGGAGCGGATGCGCCAGTTCCTCTCTACGCACACGGCTCCCTAAAGACCTGCTCTAAGTCCCGCCCGGAACGCCCTGTCGTGTTTCAGGGCATATTCCCGCGCCATGGCCCGGCGGCGGGTGCGGTGCTTCTCGGCATAGACCAGGGCCCAGGCCCGGCCACGGGTGCTGCGGGCGCCTTTGAACCCACCATTATGCTCGGCCAGCCGCCGCTCCAGATCGAGGGTCCAGCCGACATAGGTCACGACACGGCCGTCGGGATTGCAGGTCGCCAGGACATAGACGAACGAGGGCATGGGGCTTTGTCCCGTGAAACAAGCCGGGCTTGCAAGCCGAAGAGGGGCAAGCCGGTAGCCTCCGGGTAATCGCCCCGCGCTACCCACGGAAATCGTGTCTAGAATCGACTCCATGGGGCTGGTGATTCGTTTTCTGCGCAGGCGGCTGCGCGAACTGAGTTTTGGCGCGCTCGCGGCCTATGGCCTGGGGGTGGGCGGCGCCGCTGCCTTTGCCGGCTTCCCGCATCTGGTCGCGGCGGTGACGCCCGGCCTCTCGGCCCATGCAGAAGCCCCTCCGCCCGCACTGCGCCCGACCAGTGTCCGCCTTTCGCTGCCGGGCTTCGAGGAAGGCCGCCATGGCCCGCAACTGCTCTATCCGGTGCCGGTCAATCCCTTCCCCGCCTGGATGGCGGCCCTGCGCCCGGTGGAGCGGCCGATCATCGCCATCGTGATTGACGATCTGGGCGCCGATATTGTCGGCACCGGCAAGGCGATGCGTTTGCCCAGGCCGGTGGCGCTGGCCTTCCTGCCTTATGCGGAGATGACCCCCGCCTTTGCTGCCAAAGCGCGGGACGAGGGCCGCACCGTGCTGGTGCATATGCCGATGCAGGCCGAACGCGACCCGCGTCCCGGGCCGATGGCGCTGGGCGTGGGCATGACGCCGGACGAAATCCTGCGCCGCCTCAACTGGTCGCTGGAGCGGGTGCCGGGCGCGGTGGGGCTCAACAATCATGAAGGCAGCCGCTTCACCAGCACCGAGACGGTGCTGGCGCCGGTGATGCAGGCGGTGCGGAGCCGGGGACTGTTCTTCCTCGATTCCAAGACCAGTCCCGTCAGCAAGGCCGAAGACGCGGCGCGGGCGGCCGGCCTCTTCAGCGGCGGCCGCGACATTTTCCTGGATGACGACCAGAGCGAGACGGCGGTGCGCCGCCAGCTGGTGGAACTGGTCGCGGTGGCGAAGAGGCAGGGCGCCGCCATCGCCATCGGTCATCCCCATGCCGTGACCATGCGGCTCTTGGCCGAATGGCTGGCCGAAGATCACGGCGTCACGCTGGTGGGCTTGCAGGACGCGATGCGCGCCAAGAATGTACGGGCGATGGCGCTGGCCTCGCGCTAGCGCCTATTGCCCTTTTTTGGCGGCAGACGCGAAGCGCACCGCTTCTTCGGCGGCGGCGAGCAGGGCGCGGGCCTTGTTCACCGTTTCCTGATACTCGGCTTCCGGCACGCTGTCGGCGACCACCCCGCCGCCCGCCTGCACATACATCATGCCGTCCTTCACCAGGGCGGTGCGCAGCACGATGCAGGTGTCCATCGAGCCGTCGGCGGCGAAATAGCCGATGGCGCCGGCATAGGCCGCGCCGCGCTTCTCCTTCTCGAACTCGTCGATGATCTCCATGGCGCGGATCTTGGGCGCGCCGGTCAGGGTGCCGGCCGGCAGGCCGGCCGCCAGCGCATCCACCGCGTCCAGCCCTTCGCGCAATTCGCCTTCGACATTCGAGACGATGTGCATGACATGGCTGTAGCGCTCGATGAAGAAGCTGTCGGTGACTTTCACCGCGCCGGTGCGGGCGACGCGGCCGACATCGTTGCGGCCCAGATCGACCAGCATCAGATGCTCGGCCCGCTCCTTGGGATCGGCCAGCAGCTCGTCGCCCAATGCTTTGTCTTCCTCGGGCGTCTTGCCCCGCCAGCGGGTGCCGGCGATGGGGCGGATGGTGACCTTGCCGCCGCGCAGGCGCACCAGCACTTCCGGGCTGGAGCCGGCGATCTGGAAGCCCGGCATGGAGAGAAAATAGAGGAAGGGCGACGGGTTCAGGCGGCGTAGCGCGCGATAGAGCGCGAAGGGCGGCAAGGTGAAGGGCCGGCGGAAGCGCTGTGATGGCACCACCTGAAAGACATCGCCGGCGGCGATATATTCCTTGGCCCGCGCCACCACATCGAAATATTCCGCCTTCGTCATGTTGGATTCGACCGGCACACTGGCCGGCAGATCGTCCGGCGCGGGCGGCGTGGGCGATTCGGGCTTTTCCAGATCGGCCACCGCTTCAGCCAGGCGTTCCTGGGCGCGGGCGAACGCGGCTTTTGCATCCACATGTCCATCCGGCCAGACCGGCGTGGCGATGATGATCTCGTCCTTCACCGTGTCGAAGATGGCGATGATGGTGGGGCGCAGCATGATAGCGTCGGGTAGGCCCAGCGTGTCGGGTGGCGGGTTGGGCAGGTCTTCCACCTGCCGCGCCATGTCGTAACCCAGATAGCCGAACAGGCCGGCCGCCATGGGCGGCAGGCCGTGCGGCACGTCCATCTGGGTCGCTGCCACCAGCGCGCGCAAACTGTCCAGCGGCTTCGCCGTCTCGGCGGCAAAGCTGCCGCCATTCAGGGCGGTGCGGTTGATCTCGGCCAGGTTGCCGCGGCAACGCCAGATCAGGTCGGGCTTGAGGCCGATGATGGAATAGCGGCCGCGCGCTTCGCCGCCCTGGACGCTTTCCAGCAGGAAGCTGTTCTCGCGGCTGCCGCCATCGGCGAGCTTGAGATAGGCCGAGACGGGCGTCTCCAGGTCGGCGACCAGCCTTGTATGCAGCAACTGGGCCCGCCCCACGCCATAGGCGCGGGCGAAGGCGGCGAAATCCGTCACGTTATGATGCCCGTCATTGGGACCCGCCGATCACCGCGTTCAGATTCTGCTGATTGACGGTGGGCTTGCGGGCGTTGCGCTGCGACGTCACCATGGCCGAGGTCATGTCGCCCGCCAGACTGCCGGAAAATTGCTGCGCCTGGGCAACGAAAACCTTGTCGCCCGGCACCGGCTTGGGATGGGCGACGCCGGTGAGCTGGGCGATGACATAGCCGTCGCCTTGCGGCGCATAGACGATGGCGCCCGGCTTGGCGTCGAACAGCTTGGTGACCAGGGCGCTGGGGAAGTTGCCCGCATTGGTATCGCGGCCCAGGGCGGTGCTCTTCTGCACGCCGCTATTCACCGCGCCGGCGATGCTCGCCAGCGACTTTTCCTTCACCGCCTGCTCGGTCAGGGTCTTGGCCCGGGCCGCCAGCAATTCGCCGCGGCGGCGCTGAATCCATTGCGCTTCGGCCTCGGCGCGCACTTCGGCAAGGGGTTTCAGCTTGGGCGGGGTGGTGCCGTTGACTCGCACGACATAATAGGCGCCGTCCTTGGTCGATATCGGCTCATTGTCGGCCCCGGCATCGGCGCGGAAGGCGGCTGCCAGGAATTCCGGATTGGTGGGCGCCTCAGTCGGCTTGCCGTCCGGTGCAAGCCCCCTGGAATCCATCGCCGCGATACGGCCGGTCTTCATATTCGCTTTCTTCGCGGCGGCGGCCAGATCGTCGCCGCCCTTGCGCGCATCGTCATAGGCGTTGATCACGTCCACCAACTTGTCGGCGGCAACCTGGGTCCGGAGCGCGGCGCGCACTTCCTCGCGCACGCTTTCCAGCGGCCGGTTGACGCCGGGCGTGACCTTTGTGGTCCTGAGCATCACCCAGCCGAAATTGCCCTGCACCGGCTGGCTGACCTGGCCTTCCGCAACGGCAAAAGCAGCCTTGGCGGCGGCGGGATCGCCCAGCTCTTCGGCGGATTTGGTGCCCAGCGAGATGTCAGCGGGCTTCAGGCCGCGTTCTTCCGCCAGTTTGTCGAACGGCGTGCCGCCGTCGATCCGGGCGCGGGCGGCCTTGGCTTCGGCCTCGTTCTTGAACTCGAGCTGCGACAGCTCGCGGCGCTCGGAAATATTGTAGGTCGCCTTGCGCGCCGCATACTCGTCATCGACCATCTTGTCGGTGACTTCGACCGTCACATCGGCTGGCGTGATCGCGGCGAACGTCACATCCCGGTATTCGGGGGTCGAGAAACGGGCGGCGTTTTCCTTGACGAAAGCGGTCAGGGTCTTGTCGTCGGGTGGGGCGATATCGCCGGCGGCCGATGCGGGCACCACGACATAATCGGCAGCGCGCTTTTCATTGAGGTGGAGATAAAGCGGCAAGGCGTATTCGCCGGGCAGGACGAAGAAGCTCTGGGTCGCGCCGACAAGCTGGCTGCGGGCGAGGTCGGCGCGCACCTCGGAGGTGAATTCCTGCTCCGTCGCATAGCTGGCGGTCTGCAGCGTGTTCAGGAACTGCTGGTAGTCGAACTGGCCCGAAGGGCCGCGAAAGGCTTCGATGGCGCGGACGGTCTCGGTCACCTGCGCGTCGCTGGCGACGATGCCTTTCTCGCGGACATAATTGTCCAGCGCGGCGCGGTCGATCGATTGTTGCAGCGCGATCTGCCCGATCCCCATCGCCCGCGCCATCTCGGGCGTGATTTCCATGCCGGTGGCCTGGCTCTGGCTGCGGATGGCCGTGCGGTAGAGGCGCTGGAAGGTGGTGGTCTCGATATTGACGCCGTCCACCGTGGCCACGGCCGTCGAGGTCGCGCCGGTGAACATGTCGCCGACGCCCCACAGGACGAAGCTCAACGCCAGCGCACCCATCAGGATGGTGGCGAGGAACGACTTGGAGATGCGGTGCATCCATTGAATCATCGGGATTTTCCTGAGAGGCGGATAAAAGGCCGCGGATGATAAGGAGGGGGCGACCTTCCGGCAAGCCGCGGCTTTGGGCTAAAACCCTAAAAAAGCAAGCACAAACAGGGGAGTGACGATGCGCGCGCTGGTCGCAGGAAACTGGAAGATGAATGGGGCCGGCCAGGGCGATCTGGGCAGGCTGACCGAACTCAAGACCGCACTGGCGGCCAATCCGCCCGCTTGCGACGTCCTGATCTGTCCTCCGGCCACCATGATCGCCCAGGCCGCCTGGGCGGTGCAGGGCAGCTTCGCCATCGGCGGCCAGGATTGCCATGCGGAAGCGTTCGGCGCCTTCACCGGCGATGTCAGCGCCGAGATGGTCAAGGCCGCCGGAGCCAGCCATGTCATCGTCGGTCATTCCGAGCGCCGCCAGTATCACGCCGAAACCGACGCCGCCGTCGCCGCCAAGGCCAGGGCGGCCTGGCGCGCCGGCCTCACCGCCATCATCTGTATCGGCGAGACCCTGGCCGAGCGCGAAGGAGGCCGCGCCAACGAAGTCTGCCAGCGCCAGATCGAAGGCAGCGTGCCGCAAGATGCCACCGCCGCGAATACCGTGCTGGCCTATGAGCCGGTCTGGGCGATCGGCACCGGCAAGACCGCCAGCCTGGACGACATCAAGGCCATGCATGCCCATCTGCGCCAGTGCCTGTCACGGCACAGCGGCGCCGCAGGCGGCAAGATGCTGATCCTGTATGGCGGCTCGGTGAAGCCCGACAATGCCGCCGCCATCCTGGGCGTGGCGGAGGTGGGCGGGGCGCTGGTCGGCGGCGCCAGTCTTAAGCCTTCGGACTTTCTGGGCATCATTGCCGGAGCGCCAAAAGCATAAAATTTGCTGCGCTTTATCGCTCATTATTAACCAATCCTTTCAGCCGTTCCTTAAGGGGCCGGGCGGCAATCTCGGCAGGACAAGAAAGGTTTGCGTTGGGTATGGGGCGTCTGTCCTTCGACAGTGTCGATGCGCTTATCTACGATCCGGTGTCGGCCAACCGCACCGCGACGAGGGCGGCTTTGTATGCGCTCGGCTTCCGCCGCACCGAAACCGTTTCGACCCTGGAAGCCTTTTTCGAGTCGATGCAAAAATCGCCGCCCGACATCGCGCTTTGCGAAGCGCAGGGCGCCGCCGACGAACTCTGCCAGGCCATCCAGCAGATGCGGCAGGGGGGCGCCGGCTATAATCCCTTCATCGTCATCATCGTCACGGCCTGGGAAAAAAGCACCGACCTGATCAACCGCGTGGTCTCGTCCGGCGCGGACGATCTGCTGCTGCGACCTTTCTCCACCGCGCTCCTGGGCCAGCGCATCGAGGCGCATATCGAGCGCCGCAAGAGTTTCGTCATCACCACCGATTATGTCGGCCCCGACCGCCGCAAGGATGACAGCCGTCCGACTACCGTCGAGCTGTTTGCGCCGCCCAATTCGCTGAAGATGAAGGCGAAGGACAGGCTGAGCGCCGACGCCATCGCCAAGAAGCTCGATGTCGAGCTCAAATCGGCGCGCGAGAAGCTGGTCAGCGAAAAACTGCGCCGCGATTCCTTCCAGGTCTGCATCTTGTGGCGGCTGATGCAGGAAATGCTGCCCAGCCGCGGGGCGCCGCCGGAACTGGACAAGCTCTGCCAGCTGGTACGTTCGATCGCGCATCGCAGCCAGGAGAGCGACTTCCTGCCGCCGCTGGAATGGTGCGAATCGCTGCTGGCCGCCGCCGAGGGCCTCGATCTGGGCGTCGACCGCAATGCCTCCATGCACCTGCTGGGACATGCGGCGCTCAGCCTGCACCAGGCTTTCCATCCCGAGAAGAGTTCGGCCGACCAGCTCGCCGAAATCGATGCGACGGTCGCCATCATCCGTGCCCGCAACCAGCCGTCGGCCGTTGCGGTCTAGCCGTCTGTATCTAAGCCATTGATTTTTATCGGTTTCGTTGGTTGTGGCTTGTGCCGGGGCAATCGCCTTCCTATTTCCCCGTCAATGCTCTAAATCCCGCCAGCCTCAACCGGACCGCTTTTCATGCAGACCGTCCTTCTTGTCGCCGAAGTGCTTGTCGCGATCGCGCTCATCATCCTGGTGCTGCTGCAGCGCTCGGAAGGCGGCGCGCTGGGCATTGGCGGCGGTGGCGGCGGCGGCATGGGCAGCCTGTTCAGTCCGCGCGGCGCGGCCGACGCTTTGACCCGTTCGACCGCCATCATGGCCTTCGTCTTCTTCGCCATCTGCATCGGCCTGAACATCCTGGCGCTGCAGGGACGTCCCCAGACCGGCAATTCGATTCTCAACAATCCGGTCAACACGTCCGGCCCGGCCAAGCCGGCGGGTCCTGCGCCGACCGTTCCGTCGGTCCCCAAGCCGCAGTAACCCTTGCCGTTTCGGCATAGCTGTTAGCAGCGGTTCTTTTTCAAATTTAGCGCTTGAGCGCGGCCATCCCTTTCGACATGGTGGCCTCCCATGGCCCGGTTGATCTTCATCACCGGCGGCGTGGTCTCTTCCCTGGGAAAAGGTCTTGCGTCCGCCGCTCTCGGCGCGCTGCTTCAGGCGCGCGGTTACAAAGTCCGTCTCAGGAAACTGGACCCCTATCTGAATGTCGATCCGGGCACGATGAGCCCGTTCCAGCATGGCGAGGTCTATGTCACCGACGACGGCGCCGAGACCGACCTGGATCTGGGTCACTATGAGCGCTTCACCGGTGTCTCGGCCCGCAAGTCCGACAATGTCACTTCGGGCCGCATCTACAGCCAGGTGATCGAAAAGGAGCGCAAGGGTGGCTATCTCGGCCGCACCGTGCAGGTGATCCCGCACGTCACCGACATGATCAAGGAATTCGTCCTGGCCGATACCGAAGGGCTGGATTTCCTGCTGGTCGAGATCGGCGGCACGGTGGGCGATATCGAGGGCCTGCCTTTCTTCGAGGCCATCCGCCAGCTGCATAACGATCTGGGCCGCGGCCAGAGCGCCTTCATCCATTTGACGCTGGTGCCCTTCATTGAGGCGGCGGGCGAGCTCAAAACCAAGCCCACCCAGCACAGCGTCAAGGAACTGCGCGCCATCGGCATCCAGCCCGACATATTGCTTTGCCGCAGCTCGCATCCGATTCCGGACGACGACCGCCGCAAGATCGGCCTGTTCTGCAATCTGCCCGCCGAGCGCGTGATCCCGGCGCTGGATCTCGACACCATCTATCGCGTCCCGATCGCCTATCATGATGTCGGGCTCGACACGCAGCTGCTGCGGGTCTTCGGCCTGGATAATGCGCCGGAGCCTGACCTGTCGCGCTGGGCGGATGTGGTCGACCGGGTGAAGAATCCGGAAGGCGATGTCCGCATCGCCGTGGTCGGCAAATACATGCAGGTCAAGGACAGCTACAAGTCGCTGTCCGAGGCCCTGACCCATGGCGGCCTGGCCAACAATGTGAAGGTTCATCTCGACTGGATCGACAGTGAGATTTTCGAGCGCGATGACGCGGCTGCGTTCCTGGAGAAGGTGGACGGCATCCTGGTGCCGGGCGGCTTCGGCGAGCGCGGTACCGAAGGCAAGATCGGCGCGGTCCGTTTCGCGCGCGAACGCAAGGTGCCTTTCTTCGGCATCTGCTACGGCCTGCACATGGCGGTGATCGAGGCGGCGCGCGACCTGGCCGGGCTGGAAGGCGCCGGCACCACCGAGATCGGCAGCCCGAAGCACCCGGTGATCGGCCTGATGACCGAATGGGTGAAGGGCAACCAGGTCGAACAGCGCGCCGCCGATGCCGATATCGGCGGCACCATGCGGCTGGGCGCCTATCCGGCGACGCTGACGCCGGGCTCACGCGTGGCGGAAGTCTATGGCACGACCCAGATCAGCGAGCGCCATCGCCATCGCTATGAGGTGAACACCGAATACGCCAGGAAGCTTTCCAAGCACGGCATGGAAGTGTCGGGCTGGTCGCCGGATGGCCGCCTGCCGGAGATCATGGAGATTCCCGATCACCCTTGGTTCATCGGCGTCCAGTTCCATCCCGAGCTGAAATCGCGGCCGCTGGAGCCGCATCCGCTCTTCACGTCCTTTGTGGCGGCGGCGCTGCGGCGGAATCGGCTGGTCTAATTCCTATTCTGTTTTGCCGGCGGCGCTGGTGGGATCACCTGTTGCGGCGGCGTTGTCTGCAGCGACAGCGCCTCCTGTTGCGGCAGCGGCGCCAAGCCCGGCGGCTGCGGTTGGAAATAGGTGGTTGCGCCATAGGGCTGTTGCGGCCGGAAGAGATCCAGCTCGCGGATGCGGTCCTGGGTGACGTTCTGCTGCAGTCGCAGGGAATTGAGCTGGCTGCCGACGCTCTGCTGCTGGATGACACCCTGGGCCTGGTTCTGGATGCCGGACAAATCCATCGGCGCGATCTGGGCGCCAGCCGGTCCGGCCATGGCCGCCAGCAGAACGATACCAAAGGATTTTTGCAGCTTTGTCATTGCTCTATCGGGAAATATGGGCCTGGAACCCGGTACCGGCAAGAGCGCCCAACAAGGATTCATTAAGCATCCCGCCCTATCTTCCGGGGCATGGCCCGCCTTTTCGTCCTGTCGTTGCGCCTGGCTGTGCTGGCATCCGCCGGCGCGCTGCTGTTTTTCTGCGGCCGGGCTTTGGCGCAGGGCGCGGGTTTTGAAACCGCGCCGGGCTCGCAGATGATGACCGCCACCGGACAGGCGGTGATCCCGGTCGGTCCCGCCACGCCGTCTTCCGGCGTCGCGTCGCAACCCAACTATGGCGGTTTCTCCGACGCGCAGGGCGGGATGTATGCGCCGCCCCTGGGATATGGCGGCGCCGCAGGCGCGCAGGCCGCGCCAGGTTATGCCACGCCCGGGCAAAGCGGCGCGCCGCTGACACCGACGCCCGGCTATTCGGTCCAGAGCGCGCCCACCACCGGTCCCTATGCGACGCAGCAGGCAACGCCCTATCCGTATCCGCAACCGGCTTATCCGCTGCCCCAGCCTTACGCCTTCGGCGCGCCGATGCCCGATTATGCGCCGCAGCCTTCGCCCTATGGCCCACAGCCCACCATGCCGCCGGCCTATGCCCAGCCGCAATATGGCGCGCAGCCGCCGCTCTATGCGCAGCAGCCGCTCCCCTATGCGACGCAGAGCGCGCCTTATGCCGCGCCCTATGCGCCGGCGCCGCAAGCCATGCCGCAGCAATCCGCCGCGCCGCAACAGCCTGCGTCGCGCCAGATACCGGCCAATTATGGTGCGCAGTCCAATGTGCCTTACGCTTCCGGCACCACGGCCTATGGCGCGGTGCTGCCGCGCAATGTCGCCACTATGGCGAACCAGCCCCAGGTCGAAGGCGGTTACACGCTGGGACCGGGCGACAAGGTGAAAATCACCGTCTTCAATGAGCCCGAACTTTCCGGCGAATACCAGATCGACGGCAATGGCAATATCCGCTTCCCGTTGCTCGGCATGTTCCGCGCCGTCGGCTACACCCCGGGCGGGCTGGAAGGCTGGCTGCGGGCCGCGCTGGTGCCCAACTATGTCCGCGATCCCCGTATCAATGTGGAGATCATGGGCTATCGCCCCATTTATGTGATCGGCGCGGTGATGAAGCCGGGACAGTATACCTATGTCAACGACATGACGTTGGCGCAGGCGGTGGCGCTGGCCGGCGGCTACACACAGCAGGCCAGGGAGAGCACCGTTTTTCTCCGCCATGAAGGCGAGACCGCCGAACAGCCCATTCCCGTCGGCACGCCGCTGCTGATCCGTCCCGGTGACACGGTGCGGGTGGACACCACCTGGTTCTGGGATGCGATGAATTTCCTGGGTCCGCTGACCAGCCCGGTCGCGCTTGCCGCGACGGCGGCGCAGTAGCCGCATTCTCCGCTCCCACCGGCGGCGGTGAGGGCACAAATGCGCCGAAGCGGCATGGCCAAGGTCAAGCTCTGAGCTATTCGCAATCGCGTAAGGAACATGGGGAGATATCCCCGGCGTGTTTGTTTTTGCGTTCCGCCGCGCTAGGCTTCGTCCAAATCCAACCGGGGTGCGGCCCCGGCACATTCATTTCAGGATGCCATGACCCAACATTCCCCAACGCCGGCAAATTCCGTCGTTACCGCCGGCAAGGTGGAAATCGGCAACCAGAAGAGGCTTTCCATCATTGCCGGGCCTTGCCAGCTCGAAAGCCGCGGCCATGCCTTCGACATGGCGGGCGCGCTGAAGGAAGCCTGTGGCAAGCTGGGGGTCGGGCTGATCTACAAGACCAGCTTCGACAAGGCCAACCGTTCCAGCGCTTCGACGGCGCGCGGCATGGGGCTGGAAAATGCGCTGCCGATCTTTGCCGATATCCGCAGGAATTTCGATCTGCCGGTGCTGACCGATGTGCATGAGCGCGACCAGTGCGCGGCGGTGGCGCAGGCGGTGGATATCCTGCAGATTCCCGCCTTCCTGTCGCGCCAGACCGACCTGCTGGTCGCCGCCGCGCATACCGGCAGGATCATCAACGTCAAGAAGGGCCAGTTCCTGGCGCCTTGGGATATGAAGAATGTGATCGCCAAGATCACCGGCGCCGGCAATCCCAATGTGCTGGTGACCGAGCGCGGCGTTTCCTTCGGCTACAACACGCTGGTCAGCGATATGCGGGCGCTGCCGATCATGGCCGGGTTCGGCGCGCCTGTGGTGTTCGACGCCACCCACAGCGTGCAGCAGCCGGGCGGCCAGGGCGACAAGTCGGGCGGCGACCGCACCATGGTGCCATACCTGGCGCGTGCCGCGGTGGCGGCGGGCGTGGCCTGTGTCTTCCTGGAAGTGCACCAGGATCCGGACAATGCGCCCAGCGACGGGCCCAACATGGTCAAGCTGAAGGATTTCCCGTCACTATTGGCACAGTTGGTCGAGATCGACGCGATCGTTAAGCGCTAGAGGCTACCCAGGCGTTGAAGACGCCGATGGCCGCCAGAAACATGAGCGTCAGCGTCGGAAAAATGGTCAGGGCGAAGCCCGGAAAGCGGGCGGCGCGATCGCCATATACAAAAGCATATAGGATCCGGCCCGCGCACCAGATCAGGCCCAGGATCGGCGCCGCCCAACCGGGGAAATAGAGCGCCGCCAGCCAGAGCGAGGGCAGGAAGATCACCAGCATCTCGACCGTGTTGCCCTGGATGCGCAGGGCATATTCCAGTTCGCGCGGCCCGCTCATGGCCGGGGCATCGACCCCGACGCGGATGCGGCTGCGGGCCACATGGATGGCGAAGGCGATCGAGATCAGGACGGCCAGCAGCGTCACCGCGGCGGTCAGGATGATGGCGGGTGCGGATAGAAGCATCGGATTCCTCCAATTTGGCGCGGACTCGCCTTGTCGGAGACCCGCCTGTCCCTTAGAACCCGGCCAGCTTATCGGAGTTCAACAATGACCGCCATCATCGACATTACCGGCCGTGAAATCCTGGACAGCCGCGGCAATCCCACGGTCGAAGTCGATGTCACGCTTGAGGACGGCTCGTTCGGCCGCGCCGGCGTACCCTCCGGCGCCTCAACCGGCGCCCATGAGGCGGTCGAGCTGCGCGACGGCGGCAATCGCTACAAGGGCAAGGGCGTCGAGAAAGCGGTCGCCGCCGTGAATGGCGATTTGTTCGACGCACTCTGCGGCCTGGAGGCCCAGGACCAGATCCGCATCGACAATGCCATGATCGCGCTGGACGGCACGCCCAACAAGGCGCGGCTGGGCGCCAACGCCATCCTGGGCGTGTCGCTGGCGGTGGCCAAGGCGGCGGCGGCCAGCGCCGGCCTGCCGCTTTATCGTTATGTCGGCGGCGCCAAGGCGCAACTCCTGCCGGTACCGATGATGAACGTCATCAATGGCGGCGTGCATGCCGACAATCCCATCGACTTCCAGGAATTCATGATCGCCCCGGTCGGCGCCAAGAGCTTCAAGGAAGGCCTGCGCATGGGCGCGGAAATCTTCCATACGCTCAAGAAGTCGCTGTCGGAAGCCGGCCACAACACCAATGTTGGCGACGAGGGCGGTTTCGCTCCCAACCTCAAGAATCCCGACGAGGCCCTGACCTATATTTCCAAGGCGGTCGAGAAGGCGGGCTACAAGCTGGGCGAAGAAGTCTTCTTCGCGCTCGATCCGGCTTCGACCGAATTCTTCAAGAACGGCAAGTATGAACTGGAAGGTGAGGGCAAGAGCCTGTCGCCGGACGCGATGGTCAAACTCTATGCCGATCTCTGCAAGCGCTATCCGATCTTCTCGATCGAAGACGGCATGGCCGAGGATGACTGGGCCGGCTGGAAGGGACTGACCGATGAAGTCGGCGCGCGAGTCAATCTGGTGGGCGACGATCTCTTCGTCACCAACGTCAAGCGCCTCAGTCAGGGCATCGAGAAGAAGACCGCCAACGCCATCCTGATCAAGGTCAACCAGATCGGTTCGCTGACCGAGACCCTGGCCACGGTCGATATGGCCCATCGCGCGTCTTACAAGGCGGTGATGAGCCATCGCTCGGGCGAAACCGAGGACAGCACCATCGCCGACCTGGCGGTGGCGACCAACTGCGGCCAGATCAAGACCGGCTCGCTGGCGCGCTCCGACCGCCTCGCCAAGTACAACCAGCTCCTGCGCATCGAAGAGCAGCTGGGCGATACGGCCATCTACGCCGGTAAATCTGTTTTGCGCGGCTAACGCAGCAGATAGGCGATCATGGTTTCGAGCCGGGCTGGATCGTCCGACCAGTCGCCATAGATTTCCCAGGACTGGCCGGCCAGAGCCCGCTTCTGCGCCGTCACGAAGGCGTGGATGGCGGCATGGGTTTCGCCCATGCGGTCATAGGGCCCAATATGGACGGCGACCGCCGCCTCGCCTGTGGGTGTGAATATTTCGCGTACCTCGCCTTCCGCCGCGAAACCGCGCGTCACTTCGACGCCGAAATCGGCTTCGATCGGCGAGCCCGGCTGCAGCGGATGGCGATAGAGAAAGACATTGTGCCCGCCGGCATGCAGGCCTTGCTGACGGCGCAGGAATTGCCAGACCAGGTCCAGGGCAGGGCGCCAGGTGGCGCCGACCTGGCCGGGCGCGATGGCGCGGTGGACGGCGGCGAGCCGCCTGGGTTCGACACTCTGGAAAGACACGGCAGTGGTCATCGCGTCACCTTGGAGAAAGCCCGTCAAAGCTTAATGACGGTCCGGCTAAGTTCCCGGAATCTTTAACCCATTTCCTGTTGACTCCCCGAATCGGTGTGTGATTCGTTGGGTGAATGCGAATCAAGCGTTCGGTCGCCCGTTTTTTCACCCTGATGGTGCTTCCCGCCGTCACCATTGCGGTGGTCAGCTACTTTGGCGGCTACGCGGTGTGGGGTGAGCGCGGCATTCTCGCGCTGGAAGATTCCCAGGCGCATCTGGCCTTGCAGCAGCAGGAACTGGCGCAATTGCAGCAGGAACGCGCCCGGCTGGAGCATCGAATCCAGTTGATGAACCAGGCCAACCCCGATCCCGACCTGGTGGAAGAACTGGCCCGCACCGAATTGATGGACGGCGCGCCCAATCAGGTCGCTGTGTCGCGCGCTGCGCGATAGTGGAATTCCCTGACCGGGCTGGCCTCTCTCACGCACGAAAAAACTCCGGCCAAATCGGCCTGAGCAAGTTCATTACAACGCGCGATTTTTCGCTGCACTGCACACCGATCTGCATTCCGAACAGTGTTCGCGCAATAATATAACTTAAGCTTGCCAACGCCTTGCGGCCTTGCCACTAATCCGCCGCGCCATTCAGGCGCGCCGCGATTAACCCCAAAACCTTCGGGCGCAATGAGCAATCCACAAAAGTCCCCTGCCGCGCCGCCGCGCAATTCCGAATCGCTGAAGAAACTTTATTACGACATGCTGATGATCCGCCGCTTCGAGGAGCGGGCCGGCCAGCTCTACGGCATGGGCCTGATCGGCGGCTTCTGCCATCTGTATATCGGCCAGGAAGCCGTGGTGGTCGGCATGCAGGCCAATGTCGGACCCAACGACCAGTCGATCACCGCCTATCGCGATCACGGCCATATGCTGGCCGCCGGCATCGATCCCGGCGCGGTGATGGCCGAGCTCACCGGCCGCTCCACCGGCCTGTCGCGCGGCAAGGGCGGCTCGATGCACATGTTCTCGGCCGAGAAGAAATTCTTTGGCGGCCACGGCATTGTCGGCGCCCAGGTGCCGCTGGGCACCGGCCTGGCCTTCGCCAACAAGTATCGCGGCAATGACGGCGTCTGCCTGACCTATTTCGGCGACGGCGCCGCCAACCAGGGCCAGGTCTATGAGGCCTTCAACATGGCCGAGCTCTGGAAGCTGCCCGTGGTCTACATCATCGAGAACAACCAGTACGCCATGGGCACCTCGGTGGCGCGGTCTTCCGCCCTGACCGATTTCTCCAAGCGCGGCGTCTCCTTCAACATTCCGGGCATCCAGGTCGATGGCATGGATGTCGAGGCGGTGCAGGCGGCCGGCGCGGTGGCGATGGATCACTGCCGCAGCGGCAAGGGCCCGATCATCCTGGAGATGAAGACCTACCGCTATCGCGGCCATTCCATGTCCGACCCCGCCAAGTACCGCACCAAGGAAGAGCTGAACGAGATGCGCGACAAGCGCGATCCGATCGCCACCTTCGGGGCCAAGCTGGTCGATGGCGGCGTCGTCACCGAGGGAGACCTCAAGGCGATGGACAACGACATCAAGCAACAGGTCATCGCGTCGGCGGATTTCGCCACCCAGAGCCCGGAGCCGGGCGTGGCTGAACTTTACACGGATATATACGCCTGATGAGCACCGAAATTCTCATGCCCGCACTGTCGCCCACCATGGAGGAGGGCAAGCTGGCCAAGTGGCTGGTGAAGGAAGGCGACGTTATCAAGTCCGGCACCATCCTGGCCGAAATCGAGACCGACAAGGCGACGATGGAATTCGAGGCCGTGGATGAAGGCCGCATCGGCCAGATCCTGGTCACCGAAGGCACCGAAGGCGTGAAGGTCAATTCGCCCATCGCCACGCTGCTGGCCGATGGGGAAGCTGCCGGCGCTGCGCCCGCGAAAAAAGCCGCAGCGCCCGCCGAACTGCCCAAGGGCGAAGACCACAAGGCGGTTGCCGACAAAGCTCCGGCCGTTGCGGCGCCGAAAATCGAAGTCGCCGCCGACCCGGAAGTTCCGGCCGGCACCGAATTCGTCAACCAGACCGTGCGCGACGCGTTGCGTGACGCCATGGCCGAGGAAATGCGCCGTGACGGACTGGTCTTCCTGATGGGCGAGGAAGTCGCCGAGTATCAAGGGGCGTACAAGATCAGCCAGGGTCTGTTGCAGGAATTCGGCGACCGCCGCGTCATCGACACGCCGATCACCGAGCATGGTTTTGCCGGCCTGGCCGTGGGCGCCGCCTTTGATGGCTTGAAGCCCATCGTCGAATTCATGACCTGGAATTTCGCCATGCAGGCGATGGACCAGATCATCAACTCCGCCGCCAAGACGCGTTACATGTCCGGCGGCCAGATGTCCTCGCCGGTCGTATTCCGCGGCCCCAACGGCGCCGCCGCCCGCGTCGGTGCGCAGCACAGCCAGGATTATTCCTCCTGGTATGCGCATGTGCCCGGCATGAAAGTGATCGCGCCCTATTTCGCCGCCGACGCCAAGGGCCTGCTCAAGGCCGCCATCCGCGATCCCAATCCGATCATCTTCCTGGAAAACGAAATCGTTTATGGCCGCTCCTTCCCGGTGCCGAAGCTGGACGATTTCGTGCTGCCGATCGGCAAGGCCCGTGTGGTGCGTTCCGGCAAGGACGTGACGCTGGTGTCCTATTCCATCGCCGTCGGCCTTTGCCTGGAAGCCGCCGAGAAGCTGGCCGAGATGGGCATCGATGCGGAGATCATCGATCTGCGCACCCTGCGCCCGCTCGACACCGACACGGTGATCGAGAGCGTCAAGAAGACCAACCGCATCGTCACCGTCGAACAGTCCTGGCCGGTCTGCTCCATCGGTTCGGAGATCGCCGCCCGCGTCGCGCTCGACGCCTTCGACTATCTCGATGCGCCGCCCACCAGGGTCAACGGCAAGGATGTGCCGATGCCCTATGCCGCCAACCTGGAAAAACTCGCCTTGCCGACGGTCGACGACGTGATCGCGGCGGTGAAGTCCGTCACCTACAAGGACTGATCCCGTGGCGACCAACATCCTGATGCCCGCGCTTTCGCCCACCATGGAGGAGGGCAAACTGGCCAAATGGCTGGTGAAGGAAGGCGATACCGTCAAGTCCGGCACCATCCTGGCCGAAATCGAAACCGACAAGGCGACGATGGAGTTCGAGGCCGTCGATGAAGGCCGGATCGGCAAGATCCTGGTGGCCGAAGGTACCGAAGGCGTGAAAGTGAACGCGCCCATCGCCGTGCTGCTGGCCGATGGTGAAAGCGCGGGTGAGGGGCATGCTGCCCCGAACGCACCGACTGCTGCCGCTGCCCCCAAAGCCGATATTCCCGCCGCCATGAAGGACATTGGCGCCGCGGTGGCGGAAGCTGCCAAGCCTGCTGCCGCTGCCCCGGCCGTTCCCGTTGCGAAACCCGCGGGTGACGGCAAACGTATTTTCGCCTCGCCTCTGGCCAAGCGTATTGCCGCTTCCAAGGGCATCGACATTTCCGCTCTGTCCGGAACCGGTCCGCGCGGCCGTATCGTCAAATCGGATGTTGAGAATGCCAAACCGGGTGCGGCCAAACCTGCTGCCGGTGCAGCGCCTGCCGCTGCCGGCGGAGCCGGTATCCCGGGCGTGGCGCCGCTGCCGGATGCGCGTCTGCTCTATCCGGCCGGCTCCTACGAGGAAGTGCCGCACGACTCCATGCGCAGGGCCATCGCCAAGCGCCTGACCAGCGCCAAGACGCTGATCCCGCACTACTACCTGACGGTCGACTGCAATCTCGACGCCCTGATGGCGATCCGCGAGAAGATGAACGCCGCCGCGCCGAAGGGAAAAGACAAGGTCCCGGCCTACAAATTATCGGTCAACGACTTCATCATGAAGGCGTCGGCCATGGCGCTGATGAAGCATCCCGACGTCAATGCCTCCTGGACCGACACCGCGATCCTCAAGCACAAGGATGTCGATGTCGGCGTCGCCGTCGCGCTGGATTTCGGCCTGATCACGCCGATCGTCTTCAAGGCCCAGACCAAGGGGCTGATCGAGATCAGCAACGAGGTCAAATCGCTGGCGGCCCGCGCCAAGGAAAAGAAACTCAAGCCTTCCGAGTATGAAGGCGGCGGCTTCTCGGTTTCCAACCTGGGTATGTACGGGATCAAGAATTTCACCTCGATCATCAACCCGCCGCAGAGCTGCATCATCGCGGTCGGTGCGGGCGAGGAGCGCGCCATCGTCAAGAACGGCAAGCTCGAGATCGCCACGGTGATGACCGTCACCATGTCGGCCGATCACCGCGTCGTCGATGGCGGCACCGGCGCGAAGTTCCTGCAGACCCTGAAGCAGTTCATCGAGGAACCGGCCTCCATGCTGCTATGAGCGACCAGTATGACGTCATCGTCGTAGGCGGCGGCCCCGGCGGCTATGTCTGCGCCATCCGTGCCGCCCAGCTGGGCCTGAAAACCGCCGTGGTCGAGCGCGACCGCATGGGCGGCATCTGCCTCAACTGGGGCTGCATCCCGACCAAGGCGCTGTTGCGCTCCAGCGAGATCTGGCACCTGATCCACCGGCTGAACGAATTCGGCATGTCGGCGGACAATTTCAAATTCGATATCGGGAAGATCGTCGCCCGCTCCCGCGCGGTCTCCAAGCAGCTTTCGGACGGCGTCGGCTTCCTGATGAAGAAGCACAAGATCACCGTCATCTCGGGTGAGGCCAAGCTGGCCGGCAAGGGCAAGCTCTCCGTCACCAAGGACGGCAAGACCAGCGAGCTGCTGGCCAGGAATATCGTGCTGGCGACGGGCGCGCGGGCGCGCACGCTGCCCGGCCTGGAGCCGGACGGCAAGCTGGTCTGGACCTATCGCGAAGCGATGGTGCCGCCGTCTTTCCCCAAATCGCTTTTGGTCGTCGGTTCCGGCGCCATCGGCATCGAGTTCGCCAGCTTCTACCGGACGCTGGGCGCCGAGGTGACCGTGGTCGAAGTGCTGGACCGCGTCATGCCGGTGGAAGACGAAGAAATTTCCACCATGGCGGCCAAGGCCTTCACCAAGCAGGGCATGACGCTGAAGCTGGGCACGACCGTGACCGAGATCAAGCGCGGCGCCGACAATGTCACCTGCACCCTGAAAGCCAAGGACGGCAAGACCGAGCAGGTTACGGTCGACCGCGTCATCCTGGCGATGGGCATTGTCGGCAATGTCGAGAATATCGGCCTGGAGGCGGCCGGCATCAAAGTCGATCGGACCCACATCGTCGCCGGCAAGTATGGCGAGACCGGCGTCGAGGGCGTCTGGGCCATCGGCGACTTGGTCGGCGGCCCCTGGCTGGCGCACAAGGCGATGCATGAAGGCGTCATCGTCGCCGAGAAGATCGCCGGCGTGAAAGGCGTGCATCCGCTCAACACCTCCAACGTGGCGGGCTGCACCTATTGCTGGCCGCAGGTGGCCAGCGTCGGCCTGACCGAAGCCAAGGCCAGGGAAAGTGGCCGCAAGATCAAGGTGGGCAAGTTCCCCTTCATCGGCAACGGCAAGGCGATTGCCCTGGGCGAGGCCGAAGGCCTGATCAAGACCGTCTTCGATGCCGAGACCGGCGAGCTCTTGGGCGCGCACATGATCGGCGCCGAAGTGACCGAGCTGATCCAGGGCTATGTCATCGCCAAGACCGGCGAGCTGACCGACCAGGAACTGGCGCACACCATCTTCCCGCATCCGACCCTGTCCGAGATGATGCATGAGGCGGTGATCGCGGCGGATGGTGCGGCTTTACACATTTAACTCAGTTGTCATGGCCCGGCTTGCCCGGGCCATCCAGGGCAACAAGCGCCGGTGTCTGTGGCCCTGGATGGCCCACGTAAAGTGGGCCATGACAATTTTAATTTCCTGCGAGTAACCGGCTCACATCGTCCGCCATCTCAGCCGGCCGGCTGGAATCCAGCGTCGCCAGGCGGGCGCGGCCGTTGCGGTCGAAGAAAAAGACCGCGTTGGAGTGCATCACGTCATAGGGCGGACCCTTTTTGACGTGATGGGCGACGCGGTAGCGCCGGGCCACATCCGCCAGCTGGTTAGCGTTGCCGTAAAGGCTTTCCATCTGGGGCGTGAAGGCGGCCGCATACTCGCGCAGTACCGGCGGGGTGTCGCGGTCGGGATCGACGGTGATGAAGAGAATCTGGAAATCCGGATTGTTCACCCGCTTGGCGACATCGGCTAGGTTGGCGAGAGCAGCGGGACAGACATCGGGGCAGTGGGTAAAGCCGAAATAGAGCGCCACCACCTTGCCGCGATAGCTTGCGCCGGTAACCTTCGCGCCGTCGGCGCGGGTGAGCTGGAAATTCAGCCGCGGCGGGCCGCCCGAGACATTGGTCATGTGCCACGGTTGCCCGTCGCCGCAACCGGCCAGCAAAAGTGTCAGGACAAGGGCGCAAAACAGCCGCATGGCCGCGTCCTTATCACGCTTGGGGCGGGCAGGGCACTCGCTTATGGTCGCGCCCCATGACCGCGCTGGCGATCCGTTTTTCCAGTTCCTGGCCCTGGTACGGCGCGCTGCTGCTTGTCGGCGCGAGCCTGGACTTCATCGTGCGCACCTATCCGGCGCAGCTGCCTTTCTGGATGCCTTGGGAGTTCAACTGGCCGGAATATCTGGCGGTGGTGCTCTCGCTGGGCTGGTTCTGGCGCGGCCTGAAACGCCTGCCGCGCAGCGAACATCCGCCGCTCTGGCGCAATCTCTGCTTTGTCGCCGGCGTGCTCAGCTTCTACATCGTGCTGCAGACCCATATCGACTATTACGCCCAGCACATGTTCTTCATGCATCGCTGGGCGCATTTCGTGTTGCATCATGCGGGTGCTTTCCTGATTGCGCTGGGCATGAGCGGTCCGGTGCTGTGGGCCGGCATGCCCGAGGCGCTGAAGGGCCCCCTGCGCAGCCGCCCCGTCCAGGTGACCATGAATGTGCTGCAGCACCCGGCGGTGGCGCCGGCCCTGTTCGTGGGGCTGCTCTATTTCTGGCTGATCCCCCAGCTGCACACGGTGGTGATGCTCAGCCGGCCGCTCTATGCGGTGATGAACTGGACCATGGCCATCAATGGCGTGATGTTCTGGGCCCTGATCCTGGATTCGAGGGGAAAGCCGCCGGCCCGCCTGTCGCACCTGATGCGGGCGGCGCTGATCCTGGTGATCGAACTGCCCCAGATGGTGCTGGGGGCGATCCTGTCCCTCACCGAGCGGGACTTTTACCCGGTCTATGACATTTGCGGCCGGGTGATGGAAATGACCGCCCTCAACGACATCCATTATGGCGGCCTGATCATCTGGCTGCCGGGCACCCTGACCAGCTTCGCCGCCATGATCGTGGTGCTGGTGACGATGCGGCTGAACGAGGAAAGGGCCGAACGCGAAGCCGGGTCCGGTTAGCTGTGGGCCCTCTGAGCACAGGACACATGGCAGGAGCGACGGCCCAGCAGGTCGGGCAAAGCCCGGCCGTCAGCGTTAGGCCGCGCGACCAAAATCAAAGAGCTGCCACGTCAGCGTAGCTGACATGGCAGCTACCGCCATGCTTCTCGAAATAGCGCTGGTGATGCTCCTCGGCGGGCCAGAAGGGCCGGGCGGGCTCGATCTGGGTGACGATCGGGGACGCAAAACGAGGCTGAGCGGCGTCGCGCCGTTCGGCGGCGATGCGGGCCTGTTCCGGCCCATGGGTGAAGATGGCCGAGCGGTATTGCGACCCCACATCCGGTCCCTGACGGTTGTGGGTGGTGGGGTTGTGCATCTTGAAAAAGAGGTCGACCAGGGTGGCGTAGTCGACCCTGCCAGGATCGAAGGTGACCTCGACCACCTCGGCATGGCCGGTGGTATCGTTGCAGACTTGGCGGTAGGTGGGGTTGGAAACCGTGCCGCCGGCATAGCCGGAGACGGCGTCGAGCACGCCGGGGACCTGGCGGAAGAAGTCCTCCACGCCCCAGAAGCAGCCGGCGCCGAACAGTGCCTTTTCCATGTCTCAATCTCTTTTTGGTTGCGCAGCCGGACGGAAAACCGGGCTGCGTTCATGCCTGACCTGCCAACAATACGCCCCACCGGAGGGACGGTTACAGGCTATATGGGGACGATGACCGCGCCCGACCAGTTCCGCCATAGCCTACCCCAAAAGGGTCCGTCAGGCCGTATTCGGAGTAATGACAACATTGGGTTCCGAGGCCTTCCGATTCTCCCCTATTACTTGAGCCCTCTCGCCCATCTTATTGGAAACACAGAATTTGTGTGGGCGGGGGAGGGGGCTGTCCGGCGATGAAGGTTCTGATCGTCGGCGCCGGTGTGGCCGGGCTCGGGATCGGCTGGCGGCTGGCCCAGGCCGGTGTCCAAGTCACGATTCTGGAGCGCTCTGAGCCCGCCTCCGGTGCGACCTTCGCGGCGGCGGGGATGCTGGCGGCCACGGCCGAGATGGCCGGTGCTCCGGAGCCGGAGATTGTGTTGGCCGGCCACGCCCGGGCCCTGTGGCCGGACTTCGCCGCCGAGCTGGAAAAGGCCAGCGCCGTGCCGGTGGGCTATCGCCAGAACGGCGCGCTGCTGGTGGAGCCGTCCCGGCCCGCGGTACTGCCGCCCAAAACCATATGGCTGGATCCCGCCGCCGCCCGGTCGCGCGCGCCGCTGCTGGGTGAGATCGCCGGCGCCATCTGGGCGCCGGAGGAAGCTCAGGCCGACAGTCGCGCCCTGGGCCGTGCCCTGACGGTGGCCTTTGTCCTGGCGGGCGGCGAAATGATCACCGGCGTCACCGTCACGGCGGTCGCGGGCGGCGAGGCGGTCACCGCCGGCGGCTGTCACCGCGCCGATGCGGTGATCCTGGCGGCCGGCGCCTGGAGCGGCCTGGTCGCCGAAGCCGTGCCGGTAACTCCCGTGAAGGGCGAGATGATCCTGCTGACACCGCCGCCGGGCGCCGCGCCACCGGAACCGGTGGTCTGGGGCGAGGACGTCTATCTGGTGCCGCGCGGGGAAGCGCTGATGGTGGGCGCGACGGTGGAAGATGCCGGGTTCGATACCGCCGTCACCACTCGGGCGCGGGACACCCTGCGCGCCGGCGCTGAGAAACTCATTCCTTCGCTGCGCGACTGGACCCTGGCCGATCAATGGGCCGGCCTGCGCCCCCGCAGCCCCGACGGTTTGCCCCTGCTGGGACCGCTGGCCGAGGGCCTGTTCGTGGCCGGCGGCCAGTATCGCAACGGCATTCTCTTTGCCCCCGTCATCGCCGACCATCTGCGCGACCTGGTGCTGGGCCTTAGCCCCGTCAATCCTGCCTTTGATCCCCGGAGATTTGCCAAGAGGCCACCATGAGCGATTTTATCGTCGATCCCGGCATCCTGTCGCTGACCCATCATGCCGTCGACTGGCCGCTCTGCCGGGTCTTTCTCTATGACGATGCCCGCTACAGCTGGTGCATGCTGGTGCCGCGCCGCCCCGACGCGGTCGAGATCGCCGATCTGGAGCATGCGGACCAGGTCCTGCTGATGGAAGAGCTTGTGCGGCTCTCCCATGCCGTACGCGCCATGCCGGGGGTGGAAAAGCTCAATGTCGGCGCCCTGGGTAACATGGTGCCGCAGCTGCATGTCCATGTGGTGGGCCGCAGGAAGGGCGATCCCGCCTGGCCGAGCCCGGTCTGGGGCCATAGCGAGCCCGTCCGGTATGAACCGGCGGCGCGCGAGGCGCGGCTGGCTGCGGTAAGGTCCTGTTAACCATAGGAAGCCCATTTTCCTCTCATGGAATTGGGCCGCCTGTCCCCCGAACGCGCGACGGTCGTCGCGGCATTGCAGAATGCCGCCGCCCGTACCGGCTCGGATTTCAATTATCTGCTGGGCACCGCGATGCGGGAATCCAGCCTTAAACCCGGCGCGCAATCCGCCACCTCATCCGCCACCGGCCTGTTCCAGTTCATCGAACAGACCTGGCTGGGCCTGGTGAAGGATCATGGCGCCAATCACGGCCTGGCCCAGGCGGCCAGCACCATCACCAAGGGCAGCGATGGCCGTTATCGCGCCGCCGGCAACAAGGATGCGATCCTGGCGCTGCGCAAGGATCCCAACATTGCCGCCCTGATGGCCGGCGAGCACGCGAAACAGACCGGCGCCACGTTGCAATCGGTCCTGGGCCGTCCGCCTTGCGGCGGCGAACTCTATGCCGCTCATTTCCTGGGCCCGGAATCGGCCTGCAAGCTGATCAAGCTGGCGGAAAATAGTCCCGGCACCAGCGCCGCCTCGCAGTTTCCCGGCGCCGCCGCCGCCAACAAGACGGTTTTCTATCGCGCCGATGGCTCGGCCAGGAGCGTGAAGGAAGTCTATGACTGGGCCCTGCGCCAGCCGGGCGCGGCCAACACGGTGCGCTTCCATGCGCCCGCCCAGCCGGAAGCGGCCATGTTGCCGCAGAGCCCGGCTATGGTCATGGCGACCCGCGACGACGAGATGCAGACGCTGCTGATGAGCGTGATGAACTGGCAGCCACGCAACTATTTCACGGGTGAAAGTTTCGGCGCAACCAGCGCCACGACCCTGTCCATGGGGCCGGGTTTGCTCAGCCTGCTGGCGGAAGCGCGCGAGAGCTAGGATGCCTTCAGCAGCTGGCCGACCTGGGAGTCCAGTTCGGCGATCAGCGCCAGCGCGATCTTGTCTTCGCTGCCGGTGATGTTCTGGCGGTGGATCACCGTCATGGCCGCAACATGCGCATCCACCAGCTTGAGGGGCAGGACGACGCCTTCCGGCGCTTCGGTCAGCATCTTGGTCAGCGAACCGGCGACGCGCGCCATCAGCGGAAAGCCGAAAGTGCCGGCCTGGCCCTTGAGGTCATGGGCGGCGCGAAGCAGGGCGCCGCGGCTGGCGGGATCGGCCTTGGCGAGATAGGCGTCGCGGGCGGCGCCCAGCGCGCTGATGCCGTCGGCGGCCATGTTGCCGAATTCGGCCTTGAGATTCTCCATAGCGCCTTCGGCACGCTTGATCGCGGCCAGGTCGACGCCGCCAAAGCCACCGCCGGCCTTGGCCTTGAGCATGTTGGGCGGCATGAAGAGTTCGATCGGTTGCTGGCGCGCCATGACTGTTCCCTTGTGATCCTATTCCGCGGCCTGCTTGGCGGCGGCGCGGCGCTCCGGTCCGCGATGTTCATTCTGGCGCCGGCGGCGGCAGGGGCCGAAATAGACGCTGGTGCGCACATAGGGGCGGGGCTGCTCGATCACCGCGCCCATGCGCGTCATCATGGTCTTTACCGAGACCGGCTTGGCGATGAATTCATTGACGCCCGCGTCGCGCGCCTGCTGCACATGCTCGATCGAGGTATGGCCCGACAGCATGATGACCGGCACGAAGGGATTGGGGGATTGCGGGTTGACCCGGATCATCTTGACCAGGTCGATGCCGGACATGCCCTCCATCATCCAATCCAGGATGATGATGTCGGGGCTGTGCTCGCGCATGACTTCCCAGGCCTGTTCGCCGCTATGGGCCTCATGGATCTGGGTGACGCCGAAAGCCTGCAGGATGGTGGTGACGAGCTTGCGCATATGGACGTTGTCGTCCACCGAAAGAATGCGCAAACGTTCGAAACGATAACCGCTCATACCCGGGCCCCAGGCACATTTGCTCGCCGTGAAGCCGTCACGCTAGCTTAACGGCCGTTAATGCTGGGTGAAGGGAACCCTTAACGGAATCTGAAAGCGAGGCCCGTCAATCCGTGAACTGTTCGGAGAGGATGCGCTCGTCCAGATTATGGCCCTTGTCGTAGAGCATGGTCATGGTGATGGAGCGGTCTTCGGCCACATCCACGGCCTGGACATCGCGCACCTCCAAATCATCGGCCACGGCGCTGACCGGGCGCTTGGCGCATTCCAGTATCTCGAAACGCACGCGGGCGCGGTGCGGCAGCAACGCCCCGCGCCAGCGCCGCGGCCGGAAGGCCGAAATCGGGGTGAGGGCCAGCAGGGCGGCGTCAATCGGCAGGATCGGGCCATGGGCCGAAAGATTGTAGGCGGTCGAACCGGCCGGGGTGGAGACCAGGATGCCGTCGCAGATCAGTTCGTCGATGCGCGGACGTTCATCGACGAGGATGCGGATCTTGGCGGCCTGCCGCGTCTCGCGCAGCAACGAGACTTCGTTGAAGGCCAGCGCTTCGGTGACGCCGGCCTTGGTGTGCGCCTGCATCCGCAGCGGATGGACCAAGGCCTGTTCCGCCAGCGACAGGCGCTCCAGCAGGGCGTCCTCGCGATATTCGTTCATCAGGAAGCCGACCGAGCCCAGATTCATGCCGTAGATCGGCTTTCCCTTGCCCAGGAAGGCGTGCAGCGTCTGC
>DATFFI010000222.1:0-5809 GCA_035250225.1 Rhizomicrobium sp.
CACAACAGCGAGGTATTGAGCCCGTAGCGCACCGTGTTGGTGTTGGACGGACCGAACACGCCGGTGACGTCGGAAGCACGACCGGCGGCGGACCCGGTCTCGACGCCGAAATTGCCGTCACCATTGAGATCAACGCCCGCCGCAGACGAGACGCCGATCAGTCGCGGATCGCGCTCGTTGAGCTGGGTATACTGGCTGCCGCCATTGGCCAGGACATACTGAATACTGGGATCGACGGTCAGGGTGACATTGTCGGCCAGGCGCCACAGTGACGAAAGGCGGATGTTGCCCGTGTCCGAAGGATTGATCTGGCGCTTGTAGAAATTGGCGCAAAGAGTGTCGAGTTGCGCGCCAGGGCCGCCCGGGACGCGGGTGCAGGTCTCCTCATAGTCCGTCTCCAGGCCGATGCCGACGCTGTTGCCAAAGCGCGTGGCGCCGACCCCGGTGAAGCTGCCGGTCATGCCGTCATAGAAGACGTTGGGGCGGGCTGGTGCGCCCGCCTGGCCGGGGACGATGCCATTGCTCGCGTAGAAGGCTCCACTCACGGGCAGAAAGGAAACCTGCGCATAGTTGTTGTTGCGGTTGCTGTTCCAATGCAGGCCAAGGGTAATGAAACCCAGATCGCCCATGTCCTGATAGAAGCCGGCATTGTACTGGCGCTTCTGGATCTTGCCGGGCCCCTTATATTTGTCGTTGCTGGCCGTCGAGAAGGAGGCGAAGGCCAGCGTGTCCCAGGGCCCGAACGCGCCGGAGTCGACGCGGCCGAAATAGCGCTGATATTCGAAGGAGCCGAAGCTGGGTTGCAGCATCACCGCGAACGTATCTGACGGGCGGGTGGTGCGGATGGCGACCACACCGCCCGAGGCGGCGGCGCTGGGACTGTCGACGTCGGTGGCGCCCTGGTTGACGCTGACCTGGCCGATATTTTCCGAATCCAGCAACTGGTTGGTGAAGATGGCATAGTTGCCGGTGTCGTTGAGCGGCATACCGTCCAGCGTCAGCGAGATATGGTTGCCGTCATAGCCATGGACGCGAAGATTGCCGCCGGAGGAGCCATAAGGGTCGTTGTTGGTGAAGTTGAAACCCGGCGCCTTGTTGAGCGAATCCATCACCGTCTGGCCGGCCGTCTGGGTGTTCAGATAGGCGGCATCGATGGTGGAACGCTGCTTCGGTACGGTGATCGGCCGCATGATGCCGTTGACGCTGGCGCGGCTGGCGGTGGAGATGACCGTCTCGATCTCTTCTGTGGCGGTGGATTGCGCGCGCGCCGCCACGGTGCCGGCGATCAGCATCAAAACCGGACTCGCGCCGGCAAGCAGAAACTTGTTAAGCCGATTGATCATTGTCTTCCCCTCAAGCATTGCCCGTCAGCGCCGCATTCTTCCGGAATGCGTTTGCTGCAACTGCTCATGCGGGGGACGCTAGTTGGAGGGATCATCACATTTGTGAAACGAAAATGGTGGATTCGCGACGCCACAAAAGTGCGATCCAGGCGTCATCATATGTGAAGGCTAAGCGTCACATTTTGCGACGTGCGCGTACACACAAATATGTCGCGCATCATCGGTCCATCGCAATCAAGCGAAGGTGAAGAATCGCAACAGCAATTTCTCCATATCGCCATAAGCTTTCTGCGCTTCCGCCAACGTATCCTTGTGCGTCAAAGGCGCATCGGACAAGCCGGCCGCCAGATTCGTGACCAGGGAAAGCGCGGCGACTTTCATGCCGCATTGGCGCGCGGCAATGCATTCCGGCACGGTGGACATGCCTACAATATCGCCACCAAGCTTATTGAACGTGCGGATTTCCGCCGGGGTTTCGAAACTGGGCCCCTGCACGAAGACATAAACACCGCTCCGCACCGGCACGCCGGTCTCGGCCGCCGCGCGCGCCAGCAGCGCCTGCAACTCCGGATCATAGGCGTTGGTGAGGTCGGGAAAGCGGGGGCCGATGCGCTCGTCATTCGGTCCGATCAGGGGATTGGCGCCGGAAAAATTGATGTGATCCTCGACGATCACCAGCGTGCCGGCGACCAGGTCGGACGACAGGCCGCCCGAGGCATTGGTCAGGATCAGGCGCTCGGCACCGGCGGCGCGCAGGATACGCACCATGGTGGCAATATCCTGAGCCGCATGGCCTTCAAAGAGATGGATGCGCCCGGCCATCACCGCCAGCGTCTGGCCCGCAAGCGTGCCTACCATCAGTTTGCCGGCATGGCCCATCACGGTTGGGGAATGAAAGCCGGGGATCGCCGCGTAGGAGAGCGTGCTGGCGTCTTCCAGTTTTTCGGCAAAACCACCGAAGCCGCTGCCCAGCATCAACACGGTGCGGGGAAAGTCCTGGCCAAAATACGCCCGGATGGCGGCGGCGCCATTTTCGACAATGTTTTCCGAGAGCTGGCTCATGAACAATCCCATTCGGCTTGATGGACAAGCTGCCCCTTTCTTGGAACAATGACAAACAGAACCATTTTACGAAAGACGCCAAATCGCGTCTGGAGTTAAGCCTTGCGCGCCATCATCGCCGTCCTGGGCTCCTTCGACATCGGCGCCGGACACCCGAAATTGCCGGCGCTGGCGCACGGCACATCCTTTTTATGAGCCCCATGGAACGCGCCTCAGGATACGGAAACATCGCCGCCATCGAGATGGAGCTTTGCCGTGACCCCGAAGCGGCCTTTGAGCGGCTGGCCCTGCTCTATGATGACGCCATCGCCACGATCGAGGCGGACTTCAACGCCTTTTCCAGGGGCGAGAAGCCGATCTCGGACGAGCATCCGGTCTATCCTTATCTCAGCATCGAAGTGACTCGCGGCGCCATCACCAGCACCAATCTGGCGTTCGGCAAGGTCACCAAGCCGGGCCGCTACGGCACCACCATCACCGCGCCGCGCCTGTTCAAGGATTACCTGATCGAACAGCTCACCCTGCTGCATACCAACTACAAGGCCGCCATCTATGTCGGCAAAAGCCGCGACACCATCCCCCTCACCTTCGCGGTGGAACGAGCGGCGGCGGCGATGGATGCGGAAAGCCGGCGCAAGCTGGCCGAGCGTTTTCCCACGCCGCAACTGGATACCGCGCATGACTCCATTGTCGATGGCGCCCGCTGGGACGGGCCCGGCCCGGCGCCGCTGTCGCTCTTTTCCGCCGAACGGATCGATTTCTCGCTGCATCGGCTGCGCCACTATACCGGCACCGAGGTGCAGCATTTCCAGCACTTTGTGCTGTTCACCAATTACCAGCGCTATATCGACGAATTCCAGGTCTATGCCGCGCGGGACGTCGAAGCCGGCCGGGCGCAATGTTTCGTCGAACCGGGCAACCGCATCACCGAGCGCGGCAAGGAGCCGTCACGCCCGCCGCTGGCCAAGCTGCCGCAGATGCCCGCCTATCATCTGGTGCAGGACAAGGGCCAGGGCGTCACGCTGATCAATATCGGCGTCGGCCCCTCCAACGCCAAGACCCTCACCGATCATTTGGCGGTGCTGCGCCCGCATGTCTGGCTGATGATCGGCCATTGCGGTGGCCTGCGCGCCAGCCAGCGGCTGGGCGATTATGTGCTGGCGCATGCCTATCTGCGCGACGACCAGGTGCTGGACGAAATGCTGCCCACCGCCATCCCGATTCCGGCGCTGGCGGAAGTCCAGCTGGCGCTGGCGCAAGCCGTGGCCGAAGTCACCGGCGCCAGCGGTCCTGTGCTGAAGGACCGCCTGCGCACCGGCACCGTCGTGACCACGGCGGACCGCAACTGGGAACTGCGCTTCGAGCAACTTTCGATGCGCTTCAACCAGTCGCGCGCCATCGCGATCGATATGGAATCGGCCACCATCGCCGCCAATGGCTATCGCTTCCGCGTCCCCTACGGCACCCTGCTCTGCGTTTCCGACCGGCCGCTGCATGGCGAGATCAAGCTGCCGGGCATGGCCGACGCCTTCTATGAAGAGCGCGTCAGCCAGCATCTGGAGATCGGCATCCGCGCCCTGGAGTTGCTGCGCAAGGAAGCCGATAACGGTACGCTCCACTCGCGCAAGCTGCGCAGCTTTACCGAGCCGGCGTTTCGCTGATGCCAGCCGAAACGAGTCAAGCCATTGCGGGAAAAGCCGCTTTTGCCGGGTGGCGCCGACCCGCTTCCTGGGCTTAACTGGGCGCAAGGGGCATCGGAGCAGACCGCAAGAAAGACCGTCACATGTCCGCCACGCCCAACAATCTCGACGCCTATTGGATGCCCTTCACGGCCAACCGGCACTATAAGAGCGCGCCGCGCCTGATGGTCGCCGCCGAAGGCATGTATTACCGCACCCATGACGGGCGCGCGGTGCTGGACGGTACGGCCGGCCTGTGGTGCTGCAATGCCGGCCATGGCCGTCCCCGGATCAGCGAGGCGATCGCGCGCCAGGCCCGCGAAATGGATTATTCGCCCGCCTTCCAGATGGGCCATCCCAAGGCCTTCGAGCTGGCGGCGCGGCTGGTGCGGCTGATGCCCAGAAAAGCTGAAGGCTCCCTGGATCATGTTTTCTTCACCAATTCCGGCTCGGAATCGGTGGAGACGGCGCTGAAGATCGCGCTCGCTTATCACCGGATCAACGGCCAGGCGGAACGGGTGCGCCTGATCGGTCGTGAGCGCGGCTATCATGGCGCCAATTTCGGCGGCATGAGCGTGGGGGGCATGACCGCCAACCGCAAAATGTTCGGCGCCCTGGTGGCCGGCGTCGATCATTTGCGCCACACCCATGGCGATCCGCGCAACTTCTTCACCCGCGGCGAGATGGAGTATGGCGTCGAGCTGGCGGATGATCTGGAGCGGCTTTGCACCCTGCACGATCCCTCCACCATTGCCGCCGTCATCGTCGAGCCGGTGCAGGGTTCGGCCGGCGTCTTTGTCCCGCCCAAGGGTTACCTGAAGCGGCTGCGCGCGATCTGCGACCGCCATGGCATCCTGCTGATCTTCGACGAAGTCATCACCGGCTATGGCCGGCTGGGAACGCCCTTCGCGGTGGATTATTTCGGGGTCGAACCCGACCTCGTCACCACCGCCAAGGGCCTGACCAATGGCGTCATTCCCATGGGCGCGGTCTTCGCCCAGAAAAAAATCCATGACGCCTTCATGCAGGGCCCGCCCAACGCCATCGAGTTCTTCCATGGCTACACCTATTCCGCCAATCCGGTGGCCTGCGCCGCCGCACTAGGCACGCTGGACACGTACGAAGAAGAAGGGCTGCTGACCCGGGGCGCCTCCCTCGCCGCTTATTGGGCCGATGCTGTCCACAGCCTGAAAGACCTTCCCATCGTCGCCGATATCCGCAATCTGGGTCTGATCGCCGGTATCGAACTGCAATCGTTGGACGGCAAGGTCGGCGCCCGGGCGTTCGACGCTTACCTCAAATGCTTTGCCGCCGGCCTCTTGATCCGGACCACCGGCGATGTCATTGCCCTCTCCCCGCCTTTGATCATCGAGAAGGCGGAAATCGACAAATTGTTCGATACCTTGCGAAATGTCCTGAAGCAGGTCGCATGACAGTCATGCCGCACCTCGTCGCCGGCTGACCTTGCGGAGCGGCCCGTCTTTATGCGGGCGCTGCGTACCTTATACGGCGCGCAGGCGATAGGCGACCATCTCGCTGCCGCCGGTGCCGTTGGGCGCGATACAGAGCACGATGTACTGCCAGCCGCCCATGGCATAGGTCATGGGCGTGCTGGTCTGGCCTTGGGTCATCGGAATGGCGCCGACCTCGCGGCCCGTCGCCTTGTCGTAGGCGCGCAGCCAGGAGTGACTGACGCCCTGGGCGTTTGTGGTGCTATGCGGATCG
>DATFFI010000223.1:0-2860 GCA_035250225.1 Rhizomicrobium sp.
GGGCGGCCCAGCCGCACCTGCTTGCCCAGCGAGCGGGCCGCAAGGTCGCGCACGCCCGCCAGCTGGCTGCCGCCGCCGGTCAGCACGGCGCGGCGGCCCGCGGCCTGGTCATAGCCGGAAGCCTGCAGCCGCTCCTGTACGGCGGTGAAAATCTCTTCCAGGCGGGCCTGGATGATGCGGGTGAGCATGGAGCGCGGCACCCGCAGGGCGGTGTCGTCGCCCTGTTCGCCCATCTGGGGCACCGAAACGATGTCGGTGCCGGCGTCCATCTCCCCCAAGGCGGCGCCGAACAGGGTCTTGACCCGCTCGGCGGCGGACAAGGGGGCCGAGAGCATGCGGGAAATGTCCGAAGTGACGGCAAAGCCGCCCACCGGGACCACATCGGCATGGACCAGATTGCCTTCCAGGAAGACGGCGATGGAGGTGCAGCCGCCGCCCATGTCGATCACGGTACAGCCGACCTGCTTTTCATCCTCGGTAAGGGTGGCAAGGCCGGAGGCATAGGCGCCATAGAGCGAACCCACGACATTGAGGTGGCAGCGTTCGACCGCCAGCTTGAGGTTCTGCAACGGGCTGGGCTTGACCGCCACCGCATGCATGGCGACGCCGATCTTCTGGCAGAACATACCCAGCGGGTTCTTCACCCCCCGCGCCTCGTCCACCACATAGGCGGTGGGCGCCGACTGGATGATCTCATGGCCTTCCAGCTTGCAGCGGGCCCGGCCTTCCTGCAGCAGCACGCGCAGATGCTCGTCGCCGATCAGGGCGCCGTCCAGCGCCATCACCGCCCGGCTGGTGACCGACACCGGCTGGCCGCAATTGACCCCAATCAAGACATTCTGGATGCGGGCATCGGCCATGTTCTCGGCCGCGGCGACGCAATCGCGGATGCTTTCCTCGGCCGCATCCAGGCTGGTGACCGTGCCGGCCTTGAGGCCGCTGGATTCGCGCAAGGCACTGCCCAGCACTTTCAGCGTGTCGCCTTCGGCCCGGCCGATGACGCAAACAATCTTGGAGGTGCCGACATCCAGCGCCGCCACCAGGCCGGGGCGGTAAGCGGGGATCTCGTTGTTCACCCGAAGGCGAAGCGCCTCGCTCACGTTTCCTTACCCCGCTCGACATCCTTGCGCTCGCCGCCGCGCAGCAGGAAGAAGTAATGGCTGGCCGAGCGCAGATCGATCTCGGTCACATCGCGTTCCAGCACGCCCCGGTCGATGATCAGATGCTCCAGGGCGTCGATTTCCTTGTTCCAGTTCTGCTCCGGCAGCTTCACCACCACCCCGTCATTGAGGATCAGGTTCCAGCGCCGCTGCGACACCAGCTCGTAATAGGCGATGCGGGCCGAGACGGCGCGGTGCGACTGGACCGCGTCGATCAACTCGGACGAGGCCGCGGGCGCGCCGACGCCCACCAGCTTGGGCAGGCGGACGAATTGCTCCAGCCCACGGGTGGTGATGACGGCGCCGTTGCGCTCCACCACCGCGATGGGGGCGTTGCCGGTGGCGTCGGGCGGAATCTGCCACAAGGCGAAGGGCCGCTTTTCCACCAGGGTGACATGGATGGAGTCGGGATAGCGCCGTACCACTTCGGCGGTGGCGATCCAGTCCAGCCCCATCAGGCGGGCCCGCGCCGCGGTGAGATCGGCGGCGAAGATGCTCTGGTCTTTCCTGAGATCGAGCGCGGCGGCGATGGTGGCGGCAGGCGTACGCTGGCCGCCGCGGATATGGATGTTGCGGATGGTGAATCCGGCGTCATTGACCACCGTGTCGGCCGCCAGCTTGGCGCCCTGGAAGGCGCGGCCCAGAACCCCCGTCACCAGCAGCGCCAGCAGCAGCACGATCACCGAACCGGTCCCAGTCATGGCGATCATGGTTTTGGACGGCATCAGCCGCGCCAGCAGGCTTTCCTTCGCGGGCTTGCCGCGCCGGGCCGATCCGGGCTGCACCTTGGGCAATTCGCGCAAGGGGCGCACCGCCTGGCGGGCGGCGCTGCGGGCTCCCCGGCCCTTGCGCTCCGTCAACGATCGCATGAAGCGTCCTCCACCATCCAGCGGCACAATTTTGCGTAGGAAATTCCGATATGAGCGGCCTGCTCCGGCACCAGCGAGGTCGGTGTCATGCCGGGCTGGGTGTTGGTCTCCAGCAGGATCAGGCGGGGTTTAGGTCCGGTTTCATCGAAGCGGAAATCGGTGCGCGAGACGCCACGGCAGCCCAGCGCCTTGTGGGCGGCCACCGCCAGCTCCATCGCTTCATCGCTCACCTTCTGCGGCAGATCGGCGGGCAGAATGTGTTTGGAGCCGCCCGGCGCATATTTGGCTTCATAGTCATAAAATTCGAGATCGGTGGTGATTTCGGTGACGCCCAGCGCCCCGTCGCGGCCATAAGACGAGCCGCCCATCACCGAAACGGTGAGTTCACGGCCGGGTACGAATTCCTCGACCATCATTTCGCTGGACAGGTTCCAGGTGTCGCTGCCCAGTTCCGCGGGCGGGCGGTTGTCGCCCTTGCGGATAATGAAGATGCCGACGGACGAGCCTTCATTCACCGGCTTGACCACATAGGGCGGCTCCATCAGGTGCCGGGCCGCCGCCTCGCGCCGGTCGACCACAATGGATTTCACCACCGGCAGGCCTGCGGCGCGATAGACGTCCTTGGTGCGTTCCTTGTGCATTGCCAATGCCGAGGCCAGCACGCCCGAATGGGTGTAGGGGATGCGCATCAGCTCCAGCAGGCCCTGCACCGTGCCGTCTTCGCCGAAGCGGCCATGCAGGGCATTGAAGACGGCATCGGGCCTGGCGTCATGCAGTTGCTGGCCCGGATTATCGCCGGGATCGACGCTGATGGGCTCGAAGCCTTCCTCG
>DATFFI010000224.1:0-9167 GCA_035250225.1 Rhizomicrobium sp.
CCCGCGCCACCAGCGGCTCATAGACATAGCGCGGGCCGTCGGCGTGATGGCGGACATGGCCCTTCTTTTCCAGGATGGTCAGCAGAGTGCGGATGGCGGTGTAGCTGGGCGGATCGGGAATTTCTTCCAGGATCTGGGCCGCGGTGCCACGCCCCAGCTTGTAGAGCGCCGCCATGATCTCGCGCTCGCGGCGGCTATAGCCATCGGTAGCGTCTTTCTCGCCCTGTTTTCTTCCGATGCTGAGCTTCTTCCCCATGCCAAAAAATTGGCATGAGTCCATCCCGGCTGTCAATGCGTTGAAAAATGCGGGCGCAATCGCCCCTGCAAATTCCGGATGCACGGCCTATATTACCGCCATGGCGCACAATAACGGCATGATGCCCCGCAAGGGGAAAGGCAAGGTGTCGGCCAAGGCCGAAACCAATACCGCCCGGTTCCAGGCAGCGGTCCAGGCCGCGCCCGCCATCGCCGCCGATCCCGACATCGACCCCGCCTATCTCGCCACGCCTATCGGCCAATTCGTGCCGCACCGTCCGGCGCGGCCGGAAAAATCCGAAGGCGGCAAGAAGTTCAAGCTGGTCAGCGAATACAGCCCGGCGGGCGACCAGCCCACCGCGATCCGGGAACTGGTCAATGGCGTCAACGCCAGGGAACGCGACCAGGTGCTCTTGGGCGTCACCGGCTCGGGCAAGACCTACACCATGGCGCAGATCATCGCGCAGACCGGCCGCCCGGCTTTGATCCTCGCCCCCAACAAGACCCTGGCAGCCCAGCTCTATAGCGAGTTCAAGACCTTCTTCCCGGAAAACGCGGTCGAGTATTTCGTCAGCTATTACGACTACTACCAGCCCGAAGCCTATATCCCGCGCACCGACACCTATATCGAGAAGGATTCCTCGATCAATGAAGAGATCGACCGCATGCGCCATTCGGCGACGCGGGCGATCCTGGAACGCGACGATGTCATCATCGTCGCCTCGGTCAGCTGCATCTATGGCATCGGCTCGGTCGAAACCTATTCCGGCACCGCCGTCTCGATCAGCCGCGGCGACCGGATCGACCGCAATGCCGCCATCCAGAATCTGGTGGCGCTGCAATATCGCCGCAATGACGACAATTTCACCCGTGGTGCGTTCCGGGTCCGCGGCGATGTCATCGACATTTTCCCGGCCCATTATGAAGACCGCGCCTGGCGGGTGGAGCTGTTCGGCGATGTGGTGGAGAGCATCACCGAGTTCGATCCCCTCACCGGCCATAAGGCGGGCGCGCTGGATTCGGTGAAGGTCTATGCCAACTCGCATTATGTGACGCCGCGCCCGACCCTGGCGCAGGCGATGAAAGGCATCAAGGCCGAGCTGATCGCAACGCTGGCCGACTTCCGCGCCAAGGGCAAATTGCTGGAAGCGCAGCGGCTGGAACAGCGCACCACCTTCGACCTGGAAATGATCGAGGCCACCGGCTCCTGCGCCGGCATCGAGAATTATTCCCGCTGGCTGACCGGCCGCCAGCCGGGCGAGCCGCCGCCCACCTTGTTCGAATATCTGCCCGACAACGCCCTGGTCTTTGCCGATGAAAGCCATGTGACGGTGCCGCAGATCGGCGCCATGTACAAAGGCGACTATCGCCGCAAATTCACCCTGGCCGAATATGGCTTCCGCCTGCCCTCCTGCATCGACAATAGGCCGCTGAAATTCGAGGAATGGGACGTGATGCGGCCCCAGTCGCTTTATGTCAGCGCCACGCCGGGCAATTGGGAAATAGAGCGCACGGGCGGCGTCTTTGCCGAACAGGTGATCCGGCCCACCGGGCTGATCGACCCCCCCGTCGAAATCCGCCCGGTGGAAAGCCAGGTCGATGATCTGATCGACGAATGCCGCAAGGTCGCCGCCGCCGGCTATCGCGCTTTGGTCACCACCCTGACCAAGAAGATGGCGGAAGACCTGACCGAATATATGCATGAGCAGGGCCTGCGCGTCCGCTACATGCATTCCGACGTGGAAACCCTGGAGCGGATCGAGATCATCCGCGATTTAAGACTTGGCGCCTTCGACGTGCTGATCGGCATCAACCTGTTGCGCGAAGGCCTGGATATTCCCGAATGCGCCCTGGTCGCCATCCTGGATGCCGACAAGGAAGGCTTCCTGCGCAGCGAAACCAGCCTGATCCAGACCATCGGCCGCGCCGCCCGCAATGTCGACGGCAAGGTCATCCTCTATGCCGACAGGATCACCGGCTCGATGGAACGGGCGATGGCGGAAACCAGCCGCCGCCGCACCAAGCAGGAAGCCTATAACAAGGAGCATGGCATCACCCCGGCCACGGTGAAGGCCAAGATCAACGACATCATGGGTTCGATGTATGAGCGGGACCATGTCACGGTCGATGCCGGAGTGCTGAAGGCCGCCGAAGGCTCCAGGGAATTTGTCGGCCACAATATCAAGGCCATCATCGCCGATATCGAAAAGCGCATGCGCGCCGCCGCCGCCGACCTGGAATTCGAAACCGCAGCGCGGTTGCGCGACGAACTCAAGCGGCTGCAGGCCACGGCGCTGACCATCGCCGACGATCCCTTTGCCCGCCAGTCGGATGTCGCCCGCGCCGCTTTGGATGCGGAGCTCAGCATCTCGGATGAAGGCGCGCCATCGACTTCACTTGGCCATTCTTCAAATGGAAAAGGGGCCGGCCGCAAGCGGCTGCAACGCGCCGGCCGGCCCAACGCCCCGAAGACCTTCGGCTCCCGTGCCCGATAACAGCACCACCGGCAATTCGATCAATCACCACGATCTTGAGAATGTGATCGACGGCATTCTCGAGGCCACGCCCGATCAGGGCCGCCTCAGCGTCGCCGATTTGATGCAGGCCATTGGGGACCGCAGCTTCGGGCCGTTGATTTTGGTGCCGTCATTGATCGCGCTGTCGCCGGTGGGCGCCATTCCCGGCCTGCCCGCCGTGACCTCGGCCATTGTCATCCTGCTGACGGTGCAGATGCTGCTGGGCCACAAGCATTTCTGGCTGCCGCGCTGGCTGAAGCAACGCACCATCGACGGCGCCAAGCTGGAAAAGGGCCTCAAGACCTTCAGGCCGGTGGCGCGCTTTGTCGATTATTTCCTGCGCCCGCGCATGACCTATTTCACCAAGGGACCGGGCTATTACGCCCTGGCGGTGCTGATCCTGATCGTGGCCTGCGTCACGCCGGTCCTGGAGCTGGTGCCGCTGGGCGGCATCCCGCCCAATGCGGCGCTGGTGGCCTTTGCCCTGGCGATCATCGCCCATGACGGGCTCTGGGCCCTGACCGCCTTCGTCCTGACCGGCGCCAGCGCGGTATGGCTGGTGGGGTTGCTGTAGGCGGCGGAACAAGTTCCGCCTTGTCCCGTTTCCTCCCGGAAGCGCAGGAACTCTCCCATGTCGGCATTCGGTCTATACGTGATCGGCTTCATCATCCTGGCGGCGGGGATGATCTATGGCGCGCACCTGCTCCATATCCCGCAGACATGGATCATTGTCGGCACGCTGATCGTGCTGGGCTTGGGCATTATGTCGGCCGTGTCTCACACCAAGCGGCGCGATCCACCGGCGTCGCCGCCATCACCCTAGGCCGCTGCAATCTCCCGCATATCCCGCAGGCCGCTCGCCCAAGCTCGCGGCGTTCGCCGCTCAAATCGGTCCACTGGACCGATTTGCCCGCGCCGCCTCGCTACGCTCGGCTAGGACCAGCTTTTCTAATTCGCTGCGCTCATAAGAAAAGCTAGGTCTTCGCGCGGTCGCGCCTCACGGATCATTGTCGGCACCCTGATCGTGCTGGGACTTGGGATTATGTCCGCGGTTTCACACACCAAGCGGCGTGATCCGCCGGCGTCGCCGCCGTCGCCGTGAGACCTTTACTCGCCGCCGCGGCCACCACGACCGGCGTCCGGCGCGCCGCCGCGACCGCCCGCGGGCACCGTCTCTGCCGGCATCGGCGCGGTGGAGCCGGTAGAGGCATGGACCTTGCCGTCACTGGTGACGGTCAGGACGACGCGCTGTCCGTCTTTGGTGCCATGGATGAAGATCGTGCCGGCCTGGGCATAGGAAATCGCGCCCGGGGTATAGCCGGCGGCCTTGACCGCCGCTTCGGCAGCGGCGCGCTGCGCCGGGGTGTAGCTGTTGGTGCTGTTGGCGACACCCTGCTGGGCCAGAGCCGCAGTCGCGCCCAGCATGGCGATGGCGATCCCGGCCAGAATTGTCCTGTTCATTCCCTGCTCCCTTGTATGCCGCCCCTTCAGGGTCGTGCCTGTTCAGATGGAAGAAAACGAAAATGGCGGCGGTGTGGCAAGCCCGTGCGTTTAGCGACCGCGGCCGGGCGGGGCGGGCGAGTTCTCGATAATGGCGACGCCGCCGGCATGGACTTTTCCGTCCGTCGTGACGGTGAGGTAGTAGCGCCGTCCGTCCTTCAGCGCCCAGAGGAACATGGCCCCGCCCTGGGCGTCGGCCACCATGGTGGGGGTATAACCGGCGGCCTTGGCGGCGGCTTCGGCTTGAGCCCGCTGGGCGGCGGTATAGCCATTGGTGCTGTTCGCCACGCCCTGCTGGGCCAAGGCAGTCGAGGCGCTAGCCAGCAACACAGCGGCACAAAGCAGATGTCGCATTCTCTCTCCCCGGACTTTGGTGGGGAGAGTATAGGGTCGTGAACAAGCTGGAAATGGGACTGTTGGGCGCTTTTGAGAGCCTCTAAGCCACCACCAAAACTCAGATGTCATGGCCCACTTTACGTGGGCCATCCAGGGCAACCGGCGCTGGCGTTTGTGGCCCTGGATAGCCCGGGCAAGCCGGGCCATGACATCCTGAGTTAGCGCAGCGAGCAGCCCGTCCGTCTGTTAGACTCCCAGCATGTCCCGCGTCTTCGTCAAAGGCGCGGAGCGCGCCGAGACCGCCGGGCATCGGCCTAGCGACAGCGTAGGGCCGATGCCGAGCCGAGGAGAACATGTCTAGGGCCTTTGTGAAGGAAACCGCCGAGTCCGCTCCCCCACCCGAACGCATGGTGGATGACGGCCCCAATCTGGTGACGCCGGAAGGCCTGGCCCAGATCGACGGCCATATCGCCCGGATCGAGGCCGCCATGCAGACCGAGAGCAATGTGCTACTGCGCGAAACCCTGGCGCGCGATCTGCGCTATTGGAGCATCCGCAAAGCCACCGCCGAAGTGGTGCAACCTGCCGGCGACGGCACCGTCGCCTTCGGTTCCACCGTCACCATCCGGCGCGGCGAGCGCGAACAGACCTTTCGGATTGTCGGGGTTGATGAGGCGGATGCGAAAACACTGGTCAGTTTCCGCAGTCCGCTGGTGCAGGCCATCCTGGGCGCGCGCGTCGGCGACATCGTCGAGGCGAAGGCGCCGCTGGGAGAGATCGAGATTGTCAACTTCCCAAAGCCTATCTCAGGCAGCACAGACTGGTGACACCTCCCACTCGGCAACTGCCAACTTTGTTTCTTCCGCAATCTGCAAGATTGCGTAGGCCCCGCGCGCTAACCTTATACAGCCTCGACCTGTGGTAGAAGTTGACGAAGCTTAGCTATTAGAACTCGACGTCCCGCGCTCGAGCTGTATGAGCCTGCGGCTCCGTTAGGTGCACCACGCCAGAAATCGAGGCCGGACACCGGCGAGCCGCGAGCATCGTCGCCTTGGAGGGATTCAAGCGGCTTCTTCAATACTTGAGAGAAGGCTTCCGGCTCGACTACTGAAAGACCTTTCGAGCGGACAATCTCGAGTATGTGAAGTAGTACCGCATGCAAAACTATTACGCCGACGCCCTTTTGAATTGAGAATTCCGTTGGATCATCAAACGCGGGGCGCATGACTTCTCTTATACCTCGCCAAAAAGCATCTAAGACTTTCAATTGTTGGTCGAACCCAAGCTGTCCGAAATAGGGGGAAGCCAGCAAAGGCTTTAGCGAAGAAACCATTGATGCTGAAGGTATGGTTGTGTCTGCCTTTTCCATCGCAGGAAGCCTAATGCGACCGCGCCAAACGGAACTTTCTGCGGCTAAGGTCTCAACAACCTTCTGAGCTTCGACTTGCCAATCTTTGCCCCTTTCTAGGAGAGCTTCGTAAACTTTGTCGTCACGTTCGGCGCGCTGACGAAGAATAAGAAGCGCTAAATCGGTGCGGACTGATTTGGCTTTCGAGTTTACAACATAGAACTGATCCATTTCCTGTTCTTCAGTGGCACCGATCATGCAGACGAATGGAAGCATGAACTTGCTCCACCTGTAATCGACATCGAATTCTCCGATTAGCTTTTTAAGCGCTAGAATTCGGTGTTGCCCGTCAACGACGTAGAAGTGAGCATCTGTTGCACGAAGAGCATTTAGATCCAGATGACCATCAGCCAATCCATGTCGGGCATCCTTGTTGCGAATGTTGAGTAAGATCGCAGTCGGTAGATCCACTCTCTCTTTTCTTAGGTCTGCCACCAGCTCGTTAATCCGGCTTTCTTGCGGTGGCCTCTGGTACCCCTTCTTTGTCCGGGGATCGTGGTGAGGGATCTCATAGTGGTTGGGAATTAGAGCACCCGCAGGAATGAACCCGGACACGATGACCACCCCAGAGCGCAAAATTGGTCCCCTCACTACGGGGATTTTTGGTGGGGGCGCGAAGGGGGGCGGGGGCGGTTGTTGCATGCCGGATCTCAAAATATTCTTATATTTCAGTGTGTTATAATATTTCTGGCAGAATACAGGATGAAAGATCCCGGTTCAAGATCCGAATTATTGTCATAATAATTGGATCCTTGTTTGCGGATCCTTGACTGGGATCCGCGAGTATGCTCTAAGGGCTCCGAAACTAGGAGTAGTTCTCCCGCCATGTCGCTGCCTATACGCACCACTGTCACAGACATTCAGGCTCTATCGGCCTACCTCGCCACCAAGCCCACCGGTGCCACGGCACCAGAGGCCCGAGCGGTGCTGGATTCGAAAATCCTGGACGGTCGCAAGCTTGCGGCGATGAAATTTTGGGGGGTGATCGAAGATAACGGCGGCAAGATGAAGCTGACCGAGGCAGGCCGACGCTTGGCCAAGGACAAGGGCGCCCACATGGCGGATGTCATCCGTGAGCAAATCTCCATGGTCCCGGCGTATGCGGCCGTTGTGGAACGCGCCCTGCACAAAGCAGAACTAACCGTCACCGCCACCGAGGTGGCAGCACATTGGCACGAACACTTTGCCAACGACGCTTCCGACAGCGACAAAATCTTGAACGACCAAGCTGTATGCTTCTTCCAGCTCGCCGAGGCGGCAGGCCTGGGAGAGTTGGTCTTGGGCCGCAAAGGCCAGCCTACCCGCTTCGATTTTAACCGTACGGCGGTAGAGGAGTTTGTTGGTTCGGTAGCGACACCGTTTGTTGCAGCAAACGACACCACCCCTGAAGATAATCCGCAGGCCGGGCATACAAGCTCTGCGGCACCCGCTCAACTGAGTACGCCGGATTCCCGCCCTGAGAGTGGCAATCGCGTGTTTATTACGCATGGAAAAAACAAGAAGATTCTCGAGCAGGTAAAGGAACTCGTCGCCTTCGGAAAATTTGAACCCGTGGTCGCGCAAGAGCGCGAAACTGCAGCGAAGCCGGTCCCGGACAAAGTGATGGATGAAATGCGCGGCTGTCATGCCGCCGTGATTCACGTGGGAGTAGAAGGCGTTCTTCTCGAGAAGGACGGTACCGAAGTGCCTCAGATAAACGGAAATGTCCTCATCGAAATCGGCGCTGCGATGGCGCTCTATGGCAAGAATTTTATTCTGCTCGTCGAGGAAGGCGCGAAGCTACCCTCCAATCTCCAAGGCCTCTATGAGTGCCGTTACAAGGGAGACGAACTGAACATGGATGCCACGATGAAGCTGTTAAAAGCTTTCAACGCGTTCCGCTGACGGCGCGAAGCAATAGTGCGCGCCGTTTTACTCAGACGCGCCATACACCTTCTCGCGACGCGTTCAAGCGCGATAGGGAGCTAAAGTACTTCCCTCACCGTCTCACTCGGCCGCGCCATCTTCGTACCCTTTGGCGTGGTCACAATCGGCCGGTTGAGCAGCACTGGGAATTTTTCCATCGCCTTCAGCAGCACTGCGTCAGACGAGTCTGTGCTGATCTTCGCGGCGGCGACTTCGTCCTTCTGCTTCCAGCGCACCAGGTCGCGCAACGGCACCTTCATCTTCTTCGCCAGGGCGGCGATTTCGTCTTTCGAGAGCGGTTCTTTGAGATATTCGCGGATGACAGGTTCGATGCCCTTGTCACGCAGAATGGCGAGGACGTTGCGCGAGGTTTCGCATTTCGGGTTGTGAGTCATCCAGACTTTCACGCGTACGGTCCTTTTTTTGGCGCCGCTTCGCGGCGCGCTGGATTCCCGTTGCCACGGGAATGACAAATGGGTTTTGCGGACAGCCCCGCGCCCTTCTGACAGCCAAAGCTTGGCGGCTTCAGCGCTGAACACAACCGGGCGCCGCTCAAAAGGTAGTTAAACAGGGTAGGTTTCACCCTACATCTCGCATCTGCGAATGACCCGCGCCGCCTTGCCTCAAAGCCCCCTGGCGCGTATTGTCGCGCCCGTTTTGGAGTTCTAGCCCCGTCCCAGTGAAGCGCGCCTGAAGATCCCTGCCCGCCGTGAAATGCGCGCCTGGACGAGAGTCGAACTTCTTCCCTGAGACAGCTGCGCTTCCAGACACCGGCCCGGCACACGCCGGACGGGCAACCCATCGCAGGAATGACTCAATGACTATCGGTACCGTGAAATTCTTCAATACCTCCAAGGGCTTCGGATTCATCGCGCCGGAAGGCGGCGGCAAGGACGTGTTCGTGCACGCCACGGCCGTCGAAGCGGCCGGCATGCGCTCCCTGACCGAGGGCCAGAAGGTTTCGTTCGACATCGTGCCTGACGCCCGTGGCGCCAAGGCTGCGAACCTGAAGCCGGCCTAAATACCCGGTATCGGTGTGAAACGGGAAAGGGCGGGTCCCCATGGGGGCCCGCCCTTTTTCCGTTTTCACGGTGAAGTTGCTTTTTACTGAGCGCGCGCCTGCTGGCGACCACCCGGGAACATCAGCGTCAGTTCCTTTTGCGGGCCGGCGGCCATGGTGAAGTTGGTGCTCCTGGTGCCCTCGCCCACCATGGCGGTGGCGCTGTAGCTGCCCGCCGGCGCCTTGA
>DATFFI010000225.1:0-12525 GCA_035250225.1 Rhizomicrobium sp.
GCCTTGTAGCCCTCGATCATCGCCGGTGCCTGGACCAGATCGTGTTGCTGTCCCGGTGCTAGCCTGAAGCGCAAAGGCCGTCCCAGCGCATCGGCCAGCATGTGGATCTTGGTGGTCAATCCTCCTCGGGAACGCCCCAGAGCCTGGTTTTGGCCCCCCCTTTTCCGGCCGCTGCCTGCTGATGGGCGCGAACCAACGTGGTGTCGAGCATCAGATACTCGTTCTTTCGGTCCTTGATGAGACCCTCGAAGACACGCTCCCAAACCCCGCTCGTGGCCCACCGGGCGAAGCGTTGGTGCACGCTCTTCCATTTGCCGTAGCGCTCCGGCAGGTCGTGCCAATGGGCGCCGGAGCGCAGCACCCAAAGGCAGCCGTTTACGAACAACCGGTTATCTGCCGCCGTCCTGCCAGGGTCGGATTTCTTGCCCGGCAAGAGTTCGCAAATCCGTTCCCATTGCGCATCCGTCAGTTCGTACCGCTTGACCATCTTCCCGCTCCGAATCACAGAACCCGGAACGAAATGAATCAGCATCCGTCAGAACTGAGAATCCTGAATGTCGATTGGACCTAGTTTGATTCAACCCCTCCGCCCTTCGCTGCCTGTCGGCCGCCCGGCGGCTTCGCCGTGCGGCCTCGGTCAGCTACGGGCACCTCCCCTTTGATTGCGCTGCGCGCAAAAAGGGGAGGCGGGCCTGTGCTGCGGCACGCCTCGCTAGCGTTTTGTGGGGTGCCTGTTTAAGGACGCGGGCATGGAACGCCGCGCCCTGCAGATTGCTGTCGCCCTGGCCGGGCTGGTGCCGCTGACGGCGGGCGCGCTGGGCATCCTGGCGCCGGCCATGCTGGGGCTCTATGGCGACCGCCCCGCCACCGCCCACTTCGCCTATCTCAGCGGGCTCTTGCTGGCCATAGGGATGGCTTACTGGTGGCTTGTTCCCGACATCGAGAAGCGCAGCGGTTCCTTCACGCTGCTGACGGCCATTGTCTTCATCGGCGGGCTGGCACGTCTTGCCATGGCCTTTCGCGTCCTCAGCCTGCAGCCGGCTATCGCCTTACCGCTCCTGATGGAGCTGACCGTGGCGCCGTTGCTTTGGGCCTGGCAGCAGCGCGTGGCGCGGGCGTGGTATGCCCGCGCCAGGGTTCTCACGCCCGGGACCTGAGCCCATCCTGCCGCCGCAGGGGAGCGACCGCCCAGCAGACCGCGCCTTTGCGCGGCCGTCAGTGTTAGGTGGCGCGACCAAACTAAAAAGGCGGAGCGGACCATGACGGCCTCCCTGAACATGGACATGCTGCGCGGCAAGGTCCTGACCGGCCGCGGGCTGGCGCTGGAGCCGCTGGAAGAGCGCCACCGTGCCGGTCTGCGCGCGGCGGCAGCGGACGAGACCTTCCTCTATTTCGTGACACCGGACTTCGACAGTTGGCTGGAAAGAAGCCTGGCCGACATGGCCGCAGGAAGAAAGCTCAGCTATGCCGTCCGGCGGCGCAGCGATGGCGCCCTGGTCGGTTCCAGTTCCTTCTGCGAACTTGCGCCTGCCGACCGGCGGCTGGAGATCGGTTCGACCTGGTACACGGCGGCGGCGCGCGGCACGGCGGTCAATCCTGAAGCCAAATTCCTGATGCTGGAAGCCGCCTTCGCCGCCGGCGCCTATTGCGTATACTTGCGCACCTGCAGCCGCAACCAGCGCTCCCGCGCCGCCATTCTCAAGCTGGGCGCGCGCGAGGACGGCGTCCTGCGCGCGGCCGTCTGGATGCCGCCCAGCCCGCTGCGTGAGGGCTATTTTCGGGATTCGGTTTTCTATTCGATCCTGGAAGGGGAATGGCCCAGGGTACGTGACAGGCTCGAAGCAAGGCTCAAATAGAAAAAGCCCCGCGATTTCTCGCGGGGCTTTCTTGCGGCTGGGTGATGACCTCGCTTCCCCCCTTTTGCGCGAAATGCATCAAGGGGGGAGATGCCGTAGCTGGCCAGGTGCGAAGCGCCGCCCTTCTTCGATTGTTCCCCGACGCGCAATGCGCGCCGGGAACCCCGCTCTGGCGGCTGCTCCATGGCGCGACCTTGGGCACGCCTTTGTTGTGGGCGGATGGTCCTATGGGAGGATTTGTGTCAACGGGAATTGTTGCAATGCAACAAAAAATGCCCACACTTTCGCGGTCGCTGTGGTTTCACGGCTAGGTGACGCGCCCCGGGGGCTTTCCTTTCCCGCTCCCAGCCCCCATCTTTGGGCGGAATTACAAGGAAAATCGAGACGATGGCACTGATCGGCCCCGGCGGACGTCCCGTCACATCCCAACCCGCCCAGAACGCCGCCGCCTCCAGCCCGCCCAGTCCCTACATAAAGGACTCTGGCCTGGAGACCTTCGCCGCCGATGTGCTGGAGGCGAGTCGCGACGTCCCGGTGATCGTGGATTTCTGGGCTCCCTGGTGCGGCCCCTGCAAGCAGCTCGGCCCGGCGCTGGAAAGCGCGGTCAATGCCGCCCAGGGCGCGGTGAAGCTGGTCAAGGTCAATATCGACGAGAATCCCGAGATCGCCCAGCAGCTGCGCATCCAGTCGATTCCCACCGTCTATGCCTTCAAGAACGGCCAGCCGGTCGACGGCTTCATGGGCAATCTGCCCGAGAGCCAGGTGAAGCAGTTCGTCGCCGGCTTAGGCAGCGGCGAACAGGGTCATGCCCACGATCATGGCGGGCCCGAGCACACCGCCGAAGTACTGGCGATCGGCGCCCAGGCTTTCGAGGCCGGCGATCTCGCCACCGCTGCGCAGGCCTATGGCCATGTGCTGCAGGATGAGCCGGGCCACCCTCAGGCGGTGGCGGGTTTGGCGGCCTGCTATCTCAAGGGCGGCGACATCGAGCGCGCCCGCAGCACCCTGCAGCTGGTGCGGCCCGACGGCGCCGGCGACGAAGCCATCCGCGCCGTCGAAGCCGAACTGAAACTGCGCGAAGCCCCGGCCGCACCGCCCAATGCCCATGCCGAGCTGGAAGCAAAGCTGGCCGCCGACCCCAACGACCACCAGGCCCGTTTCGACCTGGCGCTGGCGAAGGATGCCGACGGCGACCGCGACGGCGCCATCGCCGACCTGCTGGACCTGGTGAAGCGTGCCCGCAAATGGAATGAGGAAGCGGGCCGCAAGCAGCTGGTCACCCTGTTCGAGGCGATGGGGCCCACCGATCCGCGCACCATCGAGGCGCGGCGCAAGCTCTCCTCGATCCTGTTCTCATGAAGCGGCTTTTAAATGGGGAGTAGGACGGCCGCGCTGGTATTGGCGGCGGCGTTCCTGGCATCTTTGGGGCCACTGCCGGCAGCCGCCACGCCGCAAAGCGAATTGCTGGATGCGGATCGTGCCTTTTCCCGTCTGTCCCAGGCACGCGGCCGGCCCTTTGCCTTTCTCAGCATGGCGACGAACGATGCCCGCCTGTTCGGCGACGGCGCGGTGCCGCCGATCTATGGCCGGGCGCAAGCTTTCCGGACGCTGGGACGCCGCGAAGCCGTCGGCATGCGCTGGGAGCCTGCCGGCGTGGGCGTGTCAGAGGATGGACGCATGGGCTGGACCGATGGCCGCTGGGAAATCCGGAGCCGGCGCGCGATGATCAGCAGCGGCCACTACCTGACCGTGTGGGTGAAGGACCGCCGCGGCGCCTGGAAAGTACAGGCGAATATGCGCACCACCATGGCGGCGAAGAAGTGATATACTGACGCAATGCCCCAGCAATTTCACAGCTTCAGCGACCTGCCGGACATGCTGCCGCTTTTTCCTCTCAACGGCGTGGTGCTTTTGCCGCGCGGCGCCCTGCCGCTCAATGTCTTCGAGCCGCGCTATCTCAAGATGGTGGATGACGCGCTGAAGCAGGATCGTCTCATCGGCATCATCCAGCCGACCGAGGACCCCGACAAGGTGCTGCGGCCCGGCCTTTCCGCCGTCGGGGCGGCAGGCCGTATCGTTTCTTTCCGCGAGACCGATGACGGGCGCTATCTCATCACCCTCAACGGCCTTTGCCGCTTTCGCCTGGTGGACGAGGCCTCGACCGACACACCCTACCGTATCGGCCGTTGCGATTACGCCGCCTTTGCCGGCGACATGGCGGAAAGCGAAAATGGCGGCGATTTCCCGCGCGAGGAGCTGGTGGCGGCGCTGAAGGATTATCTTTCCAACCGTGACATGAAAGCCGACTGGAAAAGCGTGATGAGCGCCCCGCCCGAGGCCCTGGTCAATGCCCTGGCGATGATGTGCCCCTTCGATCCGGCGGAAAAGCAGGCGCTGCTGGAAGCGCCCAGCTTCGGCGAACGCGTCACCACCCTGATGGCCATCCTGGAGATGGCGCGCGCGAATTTCGGGCCGCAGACGCTCAACTAATGGCCACCGATCCCAAATTGCTGGAAATCCTGGTCTGCCCGGTCACCCGCGCCCGGCTGACTTACGACCGCGACCGCCAGGAACTGGTGTCGAAAGCCGCCGGCCTGGCCTTTCCCATCCGCAACGGCGTGCCGGTGATGCTGGCGGCCGAGGCGCGGCCGCTCAGCGACAGCGAACGCTTATGAGCACCCCATGGCCGGCCGAGCTGCGGCTCAATCCCGGCCGCGACGCGTTGACGGTCGGCTTCGACAATGGCGAATGTTTCACTTTAAGCGCGGAATATCTCCGGGTCGAAAGCCCCTCCGCCGAAGTGCGCGGCCATGGCGGACCCAAACAGATCGTGCGCGGCAAGGAAGAGGTACAGATCACCGGCCTGGAGCCCGTCGGCAACTATGCCGTGCGCATCCTGTTCGATGACGGCCATGACAGCGGTCTCTATAGCTGGGAGCTGCTGCTCAAGCTGGGCCGCGAGCATGACCGCATCTGGGCGGAATATCTGAAGGCTCGTGGCTAAACCCCGATTATCATGGCCCACTTTACGTGGGCGGCCATGACAGTTTTACTCAAGCGTCCACACCCACAGCTTCCGCAACATTGTCATAGCCGTCGCGCACCAGGCACTCTGCCAACTCGCTCTTGATCCGCGCCACCAGGCCGGGGCCTTCAAAGACCAGCGCCGTATAAAGCTGCACCAGCGAGGCGCCGGCGCGGATCTTGGCATAGGCATCGGCGCCGCTGGCGATACCGCCGGCACCGACCAGCACAAGATTGGCGCCGACGCGCCGGCGCATCGCCTTGAGGATTTTCGTGGAGGGCTGGAGCAGCGGCGCGCCCGACAGGCCGCCGGTCTCGCCCGCATGCGGGCTTTTCAGGGGCGGCCGGGCGATGGTGGTGTTGGAGACGATCAGTCCGTCCAGCCCCTTCATCAGCGCCACTGCCGCGATCTGGTCCAGCGCCTCATCGTCCAGGTCGGGCGCGATTTTCACCAGCACCGGCTTCTTCATGCCGCCCCGCGCCGTCAGCACGGTGTCGATCAGGCGGGACAATTCGTCCTTGTTCTGCAGGCCGCGCAGGCCCGGCGTGTTGGGCGAGGAGATGTTCACCGTCACATAGTCGGCCAGCGGCGCCAGCTCAGTGAAGCAGAGACGATAATCGCCGATGCGATCCTCGCTGTCCTTGTTGGCGCCGATATTGATGCCGACAATGCCGTCGCCTTTGCGGCGCTGCAGATTTTCGGCAGCGTTCCGCATGCCCGCATTGTTGAAACCCATGCGGTTGATGACAGCGCGATCCTCGCCGAGGCGGAACAGACGCGGCCTGGGATTGCCGGTTTGCGGCCGCGGCGTGACGGTGCCGCATTCGACAAAGCCGAAGCCCAGCCGCGCCATCGCATCGGGCACGGCGGCATTCTTGTCGAAGCCCGCCGCCAGCCCCACCGGATTGGGAAAGGAGAGGCCCAGCGCATCCACCTTCAACGCCGGCGGATCGGCAAAGCGGCGGGGCAACTTCATCTTCCCCACCAGCGCCAGGGTGAGGTCATGCGCGGTTTCGGCGGGCAGGCGGCGCAGCAGGGCGGCGCCCAGATCCAGAAACTCCATTCCGCTCAAATCCTCCTTTGATGGTCGCGCCGGACGGGCCCTCGCGCGCCTCGCTTCGCTCGGCTAGGACCAGCTTTTCTATTCGCTTCGCTCATAAGAAAAGCCAGGTCTTTGCTCGGGTCGCCGGACGCTCCTCCGATGTTGCGGCCGTCACTGGCCTGATTGGCCTCTCGACGGATTTTGTGTCCTGCCCTATAAAGCCGGAGATAGGAAGACAGTCCGGTGTCACGGACTGTGTTCTTAATAGTTAACGGCGAGACATGCTGACTCATCCTCATATCTGGCGCGCTATCGATGCGCTCGCTGCGCGGCATAACATGTCGCCCTCCGGTTTGGCCAAGCTTGCGGGCCTGGACCCCACAACCTTCAACAAATCCAAGCGCGGCAGCGCCGGCGGCAAGCTGCGCTGGCCCTCCACCGAGAGCATCGCCAAGATCCTGACCGCCACCGGCACCGCGCTGGACGATTTCGTCGCGCTGGTGAACGACCGGCACGGCCCGCGTTCGCGGCTGGTGCCGCTGATCGGCATGGCCCAGGCAGGGGCGGAGGGCTTTTTCGACGATGCCGGCTTCCCTGCCGGCAGCGGCTGGGAGGAAATCGCCTTTCCCGAACTGGCCGACGAGCATTGCTATGCGCTGGAGATCACGGGCGATTCCATGCTGCCGGTCTATCGCGACGGCGACCGCATCCTGGTCTCGCCCTCGGGCAATCTGCGCCGCGGCGACCGGGTGGTGGTCAAGACCCATGCCGGCGAAGTGATGGCCAAGCAACTGGCGCGCATGACCGCCCAGCGCATCGAACTGAAGAGCTTCAATGCGAATTTCGAGGATCGCGGTTTCGCCCTGAGCGATGTCGCGTTCGTCCACCGTATCATCTGGGCCAGTCAATAAATCAATGCGCCGCCAGGCGGATCGAGGAAATCACGCCGCCCTTGACCTCAAAGGAAAACGTCCAGGGCTTATAGCTCCACTCCATGGCGCCCGGATCCTCGCTGCGGGTGATCGCCATAGGCTCGCCCAGCCGCGCCGTTACGGTGTCTTGCGGCATGCCCAGCGCCAAACCGCTGAACTGCCAAGGTCCGGAAGCACCGAGAAACATGTCTCCGGTGACCTGCACACTTTCGGCACGGCCATCCTGGTCATAGATCAGAACCGTATAGGCCGATCGCTTTGTCGCCTCATCCTTCATCAGCATATAGGCGAAAGCGGTATTGCCGGAAACCGGAACGCTGGTGAAGGGCTTGCCAAGCAGCGCTTCGACATCGGCGCGCGACATGCCGACATGGAGCGGACCGATGCGAAGGCAGACATCGCGCTTTTCGGCTTGCGACTTTTCAAAATCTTCCTTGTCGGTGTGACAGGCGAAGGCGGGACCCGCTCGCTCATATCGCGGCAGCGGGTCCGTGGGCTGCGCGAACGCGGATCCTGCCATCACAAACAACGGCACAAGCGAAAGCGCAGCGCTCTTCATCATGGATAACCCTGAAATTTGCGTACCAGCGCATCCAGCCTGACGCGATCCCCGGTCATCGCCGTGCTGAGCTCGCCGGCGCGGCTGAACAGGCGGCGCTCATACGCCGTGTTGGGCACGGCGCGCAACGCGGCGTCCAGTTCCGCAATCACGCGGGCCCGATGGGTGACCGGGTCCAGCCCCGCCAGCGACAGCGCGATCTGGTAGCGCACCGCGACATTGCCGGGCGCCAACCGCACCGCGCGGTCGAACAGGGCCATCGCCTCGTCCAGCGTCGCCCCGAACAATTGTCGGGCCAGGAACGGTCCGCCCGCCTTGACCACTTCGACCTGCCAGCCGCCAAACGCGGAGACGGCGTAAGGATTGTCCGGTTCGGCCGCGACCGCCGTCTGCAATGCCGCCTTGGCCTGATCGGGAAAACCCTGCCAGCGCGCCCACAGCACGCCCTTGATGCGGGCCTGGTAGCCCAGTGACACGGCAAACCAGATTTGTCCGTCGGCAAGCCTCGGATCGGCGGCCACCGCCTGCCGCGCCAGGCGCTCGGCACGCTGGATGCATTCCAGGCAAGGGGTTTCACGCAGCACGGCATCGGCCAGCACCGCCCGCGCCGCCAGCGCATAGCCATAGGCGGTGCGGGCCGCGGCGCCGGCACGCGCCGCCTCGTCATAGCGGCCCGCAGCATAGCTCTCGAACAACGCCGCGCGATCCTGCGCCATCGCCGCCCCAGCCGGAACCGTCAGCAGCAGCAGACACGCCAGCAACGCAAATCTCATCCCGAAACGAACTCCCCGGCAAGCGCCTTGCGGATCATCGCGGCGGTTTGCTTGGTCCCGAACAGGGCGGCGAAAGAACCGAACCGCGGGCCCGCGCCTTGTCCGAACAGAACCTCGTATAGCGCGCCGAACCAGGCGCGCAGCGGGTCGAATCCGTGCGCCTTGCCCACTTCGTATACCACATTCTGCACCGCCGCGCCGTCGCGCTCGTCGCCCATCGCATCCAGCCGGCTGGCCAGATCTTCCATCGCGGCACGCTCCCTGGCGTCGGCGGCACGATACTTCTTCGATGGTTTGACGAAATCTTCGTAGTAGCGCAGGGCATAGCCCACCAACCGGTCCAGGCCGGGATTGGCCTCGCGGCTCGCGCCCGGCGCATAGGCGCGGATATTGCCCCACAGCACATCGCGGGTATGGGCGTTGGACGCGCTGACCAGGTTGAGCAGCAGCGCGAAGCTGACCGGATAACGCTCATCCGGCGGGGCGCCGCCATGGATGTGCCAGACCGGATTTTCCAGCCGCTGCGCCTCGTCCGTCGTGTTGGAATGATAGGATTCCAGCAGGCCGATATATTCGTCCACCGCCTTGGGAATGACGTCGAAATAGAGCCGTTTGGCGGTGCGCGGCTTCTGGAACATGAACAGGGCCAGCGATTCCGGCGAGCCGTATTTCAGCCAGTCCTCGATGGCGATGCCGTTGCCCTTGGATTTGGAGATTTTCTGGCCGGAATCGTCCAGGAACATCTCATACATGTATTGCTCGGGCGGATTGCCGCCGGCGATCCTGCAAATGGCGCTATAGAGCGGCGCCTGCGCCAGATGGTCCTTGCCGTACATCTCGTAGTCGACGCCCAGCGCTGCCCAGCGCATGCCCATATCGGGCTTCCATTGCAGCTTGCAATGGCCGCCGGTGACGGGAACCGTCTCCGTCGAACCATCTTCCTCGATATAGGTGATGGTGCCTTTTGCGACGTTGCGGTCGACCACCTTGGCCAGCAGCACCTTGCCCGAGCGGGGACTGACGGGAAGGAAGGGCGAATAGGTTTCCTGCCGCTCTTCGCCCAGCGTCGGCAGCATCACCGCCATCACCTTGTCGTAGCTGGCCAGGATGCGCAGCAGGGTTTCGTCGAAGCGGCCCGACTTGTAGGTCGCGGTCGAGGAATAGAATTCGTAGCGGAAGCCGTAACTGTCCAGGAAGGAACGCAGCCGGGCATTCATGTGATGGCCGAAGCTCTCATGCGTGCCGAAAGGATCGGGGATCGCCGTCAGCGGCTTGCCCAGATTCGCCGCCAGCATCTCTTGTTGGGGCAAATTGTCAGGCACCTTGCGCAATCCATCCATGTCGTCCGAAAAGGCGATCAGGTGGGTGGGAATGTCGCTGATAGTCTCGAAGGCCTTGCGCACCCAGGAGGTGCGGGCGACCTCGCCGAAAGTGCCGATATGCGGCAGGCCGGAGGGGCCATAGCCGGTTTCGAACAATACAGCCTTCGCATCCGCGCCCGCCGCTTTGCGGGCCTGCACGCGCGCCAGCAGTTTGCGGGCCTCCTCAAAAGGCCAGGCCTTGGCCGCAAATGCCTGCTCGCGCATTGTTTTCACCGCGAAATACACCCTTCGTTAAGACTAAGTTTAAGCGTTTTGAAAGGGCGCGAAAGCTAGGCTTTGGCGAGGGACAGCGTCAATGACCAGGAATAGCCCTGCCAGGACGGAGGAAACGCGCGCGGTGTTCGCCGGGCGCATCGATATCCTCTACGCGCTCGGCAGGCATTATTTGTCCCTGCCCTTCGCCGTCCTTTGCGTCCCCGCCACCCTCCTGGCCGGCACCGCCCCGGGCATAGTGCCCTTCGTGCCGCTGCTGATCCAGATGGCGGTCGTAATCGCCGCCGAACAGCTCACCACCGCCTACAGGAATCGCCATGGCGGCGCCCATGCCGACGATCCCGGCTATTGGGCCCGCCGCTACACCTTCGTGTCCGCCATCGCCGGCGCCACCTGGGGCCTGGGCGCCCTGTTCTGGTTCGTCTGGGGTTCCTTCGCCGCCCAGGCCTATCTGGCGCTGGCCTTCCTGGGCATGACGGCGACGGAATTCATCGCCCGCTCGGCCCATCGCCCGGCTTTCGCCGCCCACACCATTTTCTCGCTGGGCCCGCTGATCGGGCTGCTGGTGCTGCAGGGCGGTCTCTATGCCGCCATGACCGCGCTGCTGGTGATCCTCTTCGCCGCGGTCCTGGTGAGCTATTGCAACTGGATGGCGCGGCTGCTGGACGAAAGCGTCTCGCTGCGCAACGAGAATTCCGATCTGGTGATCCGCCTGTCGCGCGAAAAGACCGAGGCCATCGCCGCCCGCGACAGCGCCGAAGCCAGCGCGCTCGCCAAATCCTCCTTCATCGCCAATATCAGTCATGAACTGCGCACGCCGCTCAATGCCCTGTTGGGCATGGCGCAGCTGCTGGAACGGGCCGAACTGCCCAAGCGCCAGGCCGATCACGTCAAGGTGATGCTGGAAGCCGGCCGCGGCCTTCAAACCCTGCTGGACGATGTCATTGCGCTGACCCGCGACGATGTCGAGCAGCTGGAGGACGAGGATTGCGATCCGTTGCAGACCGCACGCGCCGTGGTGCGCCTGCTGCAGCCCCGCGCCTGGGAAAAGCATCTGCGCCTATCACTGGCCGTGACCGGCAATCTGCCGCGCGTCGCAGCCGATCCCCGCAAGGTGCGCCAGATTCTGCTCAAGCTGGCCGACAACGCCCTCAAATTCACCGATCGCGGCCTGGTCGATATCCGGCTCGACGAGATGCGCAACGACAAGGGCCGTTTCATCCGCTTCACCGTCGCCGATACCGGCCATGGCGTGGCGCCGGAGGTGGCGGAGAAGCTCTTCAGTCCGTTCACGCTGGGCGACAATTCCTATACCCGCAAGCAGCAGGGAGCAGGATTGGGCCTGGCCGTGGCCAAGCGCATCGTCACCCAGGCCGGCGGCGATATCGGCTTTGAAAGCCAGCCCGGCGAAGGCACGCAATTCTTCTTCACCCTGCCCGTCTCCGGCTCCGCCGGCATGGCGGCGCGCTCCGGCATTTCCGGCGAAGCCAGCCAGCCACCCCCCTCGAACCTGAATCTCCTGCTTCATGCCAATGGCGGCATCGTGGCGGGTATCGTTCATTTGCTGGAGCCGTTCGGCAACCGCATCACCAATGCGCCCAATCTGGCCGACGCCGTTGCGCTGGCGGGCCGCAACCGCTTCGACGCCATCATCATCGGCGCCGCCGATGCCGACACCTTGGCCGCCGCCCCCGGCGTCACCGCCCCTATCATCGCCATCCTGCTGCGTGGCGAGCGCGCTCCCGCCGCCACCGACATGCTGCTGCGCTGGCCGGTGGAACCGGATGCCCTGTACAGCGCGCTGTCCCAGTTTGCCGCGCCGTTGCCGGAAGAAGCTTCTGCCAGCCAGGACCGGACCATGTCCGAAGCGCCGGCCGCGATCGATGCGGTGGCGTTCTCGACCCTCGAGAAATCGGTCGGCGTCAAGGCGCTGGTCGATATCCTGCAATGCTATATCACCACGGCCGAACAGCTTACCGGCGCGCTCTCCGACGCCTGCACCGCGGAAAAATGGGAGGAAGCCGGACGGCTGGCCCAGGATATCGTCGGTGCCGCGGGCGGCCTGGGCTTGACCGCCGTCGTCCAGGCGGCGCGCCATTTTGCGCAAAAAACCCGCGCGGGCGAGAATCGCCACGAATTGCGCAACGCCGCTCAACTCGTCGTCGGCGAGCATATCCGCGCCAAGCAGGCCCTGACGCATCTGTATCCCGACGTCGCTTGATACCTCACGGCGCGCGCTTAAGATGCGCCGCCCATGTCCTTCTCCGACATTCTGAACGCTCTGCCCGCGCTGGTTCCGGCGCCACCCGGCGCCGTCATCCATGAAGACGGCAAGGTGCGGCGCGCCGAACTGCGCGATGCCCGCGCCGTGTTCGAAAGCGGCGAGGTGCTGGTCGCCCATGCCGGCTTTGTCGCCGGAAGGCTGGGGGCAAAGAGCCTCGACGCCGCCTATGATGTGATCGAACTCTTCGCGTTTGTGCGTCCGGGCCAACCTTTCGTGCCCTCGCCCGGCGGCATGGCGCGTTTGCTGGGACTGGGCTTCCTGCACACGCCGGAAGAGAATGCCGCCGCTTTGCATGAGATCGCGCAGCATCTGCTGCGCGAAGTCGGCGGGATGCCGCCAGAAGGGCGCGCGGCCCTGGCGCCGCTGGTGGGAACGTTGGACCGCGCCGGCTGGCGCTGGGCGAAGCTGCTGAAGGAGAGTGTCGGCGAGGTGCCGCACGGCTCACCCATCGCCGGGCTG
>DATFFI010000226.1:0-3054 GCA_035250225.1 Rhizomicrobium sp.
GATGTCGGTGATCTGCGCGGTGAGGCGGCCAGCGCCCATGCGTCGCTGACCCAGGCCATCGCCGATCTGTCACAGCTTTCCGACCGGCTGACCTTCCTCTTGGTGGAAGAGCCGCCTTATTTGTCGCGCGACGGCGGTTTCATTGTCGCCGGCGCGCATGCGCCCTTGGACGAATTGCGCGCCCTGCGCGATGAATCCCGCCGCGTCATTGCCGGGCTGGAAGGCAAGTATCGCAGCGACAGCGGCGTTTCCCAGCTGCGCATCAAGCATAATGGCGTGCTGGGCTACTTCATCGAAGTGGCGCAACAACACGCCGACCGGCTGATGCCCACTAACAATAAAGAAGGTAAAGAATTGTTCCGCCACCGCCAGACCATGGCGGGCGCGGTGCGCTTTTCCACCGATGAGCTGGCCTCGCTGGCCTCGCGCATCGCTGAAGCGGCGGAAAGCGCGCTGGCGCTGGAAACCGCGTTGTTCAATGAAATGTGCAGCCTGGCGCTGGCGCATGCCGAACCCATCGCCGCCGCCGCCGATGCCCTATCTGTGCTGGATGTGGGCGCCGCGCTGGCCGAACTGGCGGTGGCGCAGCGTTATGCAAGGCCGAAGATCGATACCTCGCTGGCCTTCCAGATCACCAAAGGCCGCCATCCGGTGGTGGAAGCGGCGCTGGCTGCGGCACATACCAATTCCTTTGTGCCCAATGATTGCGATCTGTCGCCGCAAGCGCGCGGACGTTTGTGGTTCGTCACCGGCCCCAACATGGCGGGTAAATCCACCTTCCTGCGCCAGAACGCCATCATCGCGCTCTTGGCGCAGATGGGCAGTTTCGTGCCGGCGGAAGCGGCCCATATCGGCGTCATCGATAGATTGTTCTCCCGCGTTGGCGCCGGCGACGATCTGGCGGCCGGCCGTTCCACCTTCATGGTCGAAATGGTCGAGACCGCCGCCATCCTCAACCAGGCGACCGCACGCTCGCTGGTGATCCTGGATGAAATCGGCCGCGGTACCGCCACCTATGACGGCCTCGCTATCGCCTGGGCGGCGGCCGAGCATCTTTATGAGGCCAACAAGAGCCGCGCGCTGTTTGCCACACATTATCACGAACTCGTCGCGCTCTGCGAAAGGCTGGACAAGGCCGCTTGCGTCACCATGAAGGTGAAGGAATGGAATGACAGCATCGTCTTCCTGCATGAGGTGACGGCGGGCGCCGCCGACCGTTCCTACGGCATCCATGTTGCCAAGCTGGCCGGCCTGCCGACGGCGGTGGTCCATCGCGCCGAGGGCGTGCTGCGGGCGCTGGAAGAGGGGCGCGAAGGCCATAAGCCGTTGGCGCGGGTGGACGAGCTGCCGCTCTTCTCCGCCTCCGCCCCGCCGCCGCCCAAGACCAGCGCGGTGGAAGAGGCGCTGAAACAGATCGAGCCTGATGCGCTGACGCCCAAGCAGGCGCTGGATGCGCTGTATGAATTGAAGAAGAGGCTGAAATCTTAAACTCTCCATGGCCGCCCTTGAGGCGGCGGGCCGGAAGCACCGGCGCTTTTGGGTAGTGTCCTATTGCACAAACAGCGCGCGAGGGGCGGCAAATGGTTGTAATCGTCTTCAGATCACGAATCCGGCCAGAAACGGCTGACCGGTATTATGCGGCTGCTGATAAGATGGCCGCAATCGCACGTGCCATGCCCGGTTTCATCTCGTTCAAGGGATACTTTGCTGATGATGGCGAGCGTGTCTCAATTCATGAATGGGAGACGCCGGAACATCTCAAAGCGTGGCGGGAACATCCTGAACATCTCAAAATGCAAGCCCTTGGTAGGCAGGATTTCTACGAGGAGTATACTTCCTATGTCTGCGAGAACCCAAGAACTGCGCGGTTCCGGCGCTCGGATGGCATAACCTCAAATTAGAACACTACCGCTCTTCGCCCTGGATGGGCGGGTCAAGCCCGCCCATGGTGAGTGGGGTTAGAGCGCTTTGCGGAAATAAACCACGCGCTCGGTCTCTTCGAAGCCGATCGCCTTGTGCGCGGCATGGCTCAGCGTGTTGTCCAGCAGCGCATCCGAACCCAGTTCGGTCAGGCCGCGTTGCTTTGCCCAGGCGGCGACCTGCCCCACCAGCGCTCGTGCCACGCCCCGTCGCCGCTGCGCCTCCACCACGAACAGGCCTTCGACGAAGGCCACCGGCGAGGTCTCACAGCCATTGACATAATCACGCCGTACCAGCGCCTCGATGAAGCCGATGGGGATGCCCGCCGCGTTGCGGGCGACGAAGTTTGCCGAGTCCGGATCGGCCAGCATCTGGTCCAGGTCCTTGGCCAGTTCGTCCGCCGTATGGTGGGGCCAGAGTTGCAGCCGCAGGTCCAGCCACTCCACCTTCATCGCCGCCGTGATGGGTTCTATGCGCATCTCTCGCTCCCTGTCGGCCGATAGGTTATCATCGAGCCCATGAGCAGTCCCGCTTCCCGTGCCCCGCGCAAATTCCTGGTCGTCATCGACAAGACGCCGGAATGTGCCGTGGCTTTGCGCTTTGCCACGCGCCGCGCCCAGCATACGGGTGGCCGCGTCACCTTGATGTGCCCGGCCGCGCCGCCGGACTTTCAGCAATGGCGCGGCGTGGAAGAGATCATGCGCGACGAGGCCCATGCCGAGGCCGAGGCGATGCTCTATGCCGCCGCCAAGACCGTCAATGAACTCTCCGGCCTCATTCCTGAACTGGTGATCCCCTTCGGCCTGGTCACCGATTGCCTGACCAAACTGCTGAAGGACGACAAGGATATTTCCATCCTGGTGCTGGCCTCCGGCACGGGCAAGGAAGGGCCGGGGCCGCTGGTCTCCATGTTCGGCAGTGCGGTGCAGAGCATTCCGGTGACGATTGTTCCCGGTAACTTCACCAATGAGCAGGTTGACGCTCTGGCCTAGCACGCGATGTCATGGCCCGGCTCGAAGTGTTTAGCCCGGAGACATGGCCGACACGTGTTCGGAGACATGACCGACACATTTTGGCCTAGTCAAGTCGATAGTTGCCACCTGATGTGAGGCAAAGCAGACGGCATACTGGCCG
>DATFFI010000227.1:0-3740 GCA_035250225.1 Rhizomicrobium sp.
GGTCAAGCCGGGCGCCACCACCGGCGATATCGGCCATGCCATCCAGTCCTATGCCGAAGGCGAAGAGAAATGCTCGGTGGTGCGCGATTTCTGCGGCCACGGCCTGGGCCGCATTTTCCATTCCCTGCCCAACATCGTCCATTACGGCAAACCCGGCGGCGGCATGGCGCTGAAGCCCGGCATGTTCTTCACCATCGAGCCGATGATCAATCTGGGCGGCTATGGCGTGAAGGTGCTGAATGACGGCTGGACCGCGGTGACGCGCGACCGTTCGCTGTCGGCCCAGTTCGAGCATTCGGTGGGCGTGACCGAGAATGGCGTCGAAATCTTCACGCTCTCGCCCAAGGGCCTGCACAAACCGCCTTATGCGAATTCTGGCGTGTGATCTGCGCGCCTGCTAGCCTCGCGCCCGTTCGGGGCGGGCTTCAGCCATGACAGACGATTCCTCCCATAACGGTCATCGCGCGCGGCTGCGCGCGCGCTTTCTTGCGGGCGGCGCAGCCGCCATGCCCGACTATGAATTGCTGGAGCTGGCGCTGTTCGCCGCCCTGCCGCGCAGGGACACCAAGCCGCTGGCCAAGCTGCTGCTCAAGCGTTTCGGCAGCTTTGCCGAAGTGATCGCCGCCCCGCGCGAAAGACTGATGGAAGTGGAAGGCGTCGGTGAAAGCGTCGCTGTGCATCTCAAGATCGTCGAAGCCGCCGCCCACCGCCTGGCCCGGAGCCAGGTGATCGGCCGCCCTGCCCTGTCCTCCTGGGCGGCGCTGCTGGATTACTGCACGGCGGCGATGGCGCGCGGGGCAAAGGAGGAGTTCCGCGTCCTGTTCCTGGACCGCAAGAATGTGCTGATTGCCGACGAGGTCCAGTCCAGCGGCACGGTCGACCACACCCCGGTCTATCCGCGCGAGATCCTCAAGCGGGCGCTGGAATTGTCGGCCAGCGCCATCATCCTGGTGCACAATCACCCGTCCGGCGATCCGACACCGTCCAAGGCGGATATCGAAATGACTCGCGATATCGCCAAAGCGGCGCAGGCGCTGGGCATCGCCATCCATGATCACCTGGTGATCGGGCGCAAAGGCCATGCCAGCTTCAAATCGCTGAACCTGCTCTAAGCTGGGAACGTCAGGCGAGCTTGTCCGCCTATTCAGACATGCCGCGCTGCGAACGCCCGCATCGCCGCAGTGAGATAGTCGGCAAAGCCCGGCTGGATGGCTTCATAGCGGGCGCGAAAATCGGGATGCTCATAGACATCGGCCAGGCCGGCATAGGCTGTGGGCGGACAATCCCGGCCCCAGGCCAACGCCACCCAGGCGCGATGACGTTCCAGCAGCGGCGACAGGGAAGCGGCATCCGCCGGAAGGCCGCGCCGCAAACCTTCGGCCAGGCCTTGCTCAATTTGTTGCAGCTCCCGCATCGCCGCCATGCGCTCGGCCTCGCTCATCGCGGCCATCGCCGTTCGGCTCCGCGCAATCTCGCCTTCGACTTCAGGACCGAATTTTTCCACCAGCCAGGCCTCATATTCCGCCTGCTTCTCCGGCGAGACCAGGCCGGAATACAAATCTTCATCCTTCATCTCTGCTTCTCCTTTCAGGCGGGCAATCGTGCGCTCGATCGTCCGGATCATGACGGCCGTGCGCGCGGCGCGCGCTTCCAGCTGCCGGCGCTGGCTTTCCAGGATGGCAATGCGGTCGCCTCCCTGCGCGGCCAGCACGGCGCCGATCCCGGCCAGGGGGATTTCCAGTTCCCGCAGAATCAGAATCTGCTGCAACCGCAGCAACTCGGTCTCGCCATAGTGGCGATAGCGATTGGCGCCGGTGAAAGCGGGCTTGAGCAGGCCGATCTCGTCATAATGGTGTAGCGTGCGGACCGAAACGCCCGCCAGCTTCGCCAATTGCCTCACCGTGTAGGATTTTCCCATGACTGCCTTCCTGACGGAGGCGGGCATAGGCCCTCACGCCGCGTGAGGGTCAAGCGCCGTCATAAGCCTTTTGCAGCGCCGCGATATCCAGCTTGACCATTCTCATCATGGCTTCCGCCGCGCGTTTGGCGCCTTCACGATTGGCGCCGCCCGTCAGCTCGCCGATATTCGCCGGCGTGATCTGCCAGCACAGGCCCCACCGGTCGCGGATCCAGCCGCATTGTTCTTCCTTGCCGCCATTCTTCAGGATCGTATCCCAGAGACGATCGATTTCCTTCTGGTCGGCGCATTCGATCATGAAGGACACCGCATGATTGAAGGGGTCCAGAGGGCCCGCTTCCATCGCCTGCCAGGCATGGCCGCCCAGGGTGAACTCCACCACCTTGACGCTGCCGGCAGGGCCCGAGGGGCTGTCGACCGGCAAGGTCCAGATGCGATCGATGCGGGAATTGGGCAAGAGCGAGACATAGAAGTTCGCGGCTACCTCAGCCTCTTTTTCGAACCACAGAAAGGGAACGGGTGCTTTCATCATAACCTCCGGTTTTTATTGGCTTTCCGATATGCACAAGCGGGCTGGCACCCTTGCTTGGCTTCACGCGCCCCGGCCTGCTAGAAGCCAACGTCAAAAGCAGAAAGTGGCTCCATGATCCCCCGCTACGCCCGCGAGCAGATGGTTTCGATCTGGTCGCCGGAAACCAAGTTCCGCATCTGGTTCGAGATCGAGGCCCATGCCACCGACAAGCTGGCCGAACTGGGCGTGGTGCCGAAGGAAGCCGCCGCCAGAATCTGGGAAAAGGGCCAGGGCGCCAAATTCGACGTGGCGCGGATCGACGAGATCGAGCGCGAGGTCAAACATGACGTCATCGCCTTCCTGACCCACCTTTCCGAAATTGTCGGGCCGGAAGCGCGCTTTGTGCACCAGGGCATGACCTCATCCGATGTGCTCGATACCTGCCTGAATGTGCAGCTGGTGCGCGCCGCCGATCTTCTGATCGCCGATGTCGATGCCCTGCTGGCGGCGCTGAAGAAACGCGCCCTGGAATACAAGATGACTCCCACCATCGGGCGCAGCCATGGCATTCATGCCGAGCCCACCACCTTCGGCGTCAAGCTCGCCACTTACTATGCCGAGTTCACGCGCGCCCGCGCCCGCCTGGCAACGGCGCGCGAGGAAGTCGCCACCTGCGCAATCTCCGGCGCGGTGGGCAGCTTCGCCAATATCGATCCGCTGGTCGAAGACCATGTGGCGGCGAAAATGGGCCTGAAGCCCGAGCCGGTTTCGACCCAGGTGATTCCGCGCGACCGCCATGCCGCCTATTTCGCGGCGCTGGGCGTGGTGGCCTCGTCGCTGGAACGGCTGGCGGTGGAAATCCGCCATCTGCAACGCACCGAGGTGCTGGAGGCCGAGGAGTATTTCTCGCCGGGCCAGAAAGGCTCTTCGGCGATGCCGCACAAGCGCAACCCGGTGCTGACCGAGAATGTCACGGGCCTGGCCCGTATGGTGCGCAGCTATGCCATTCCCGCGATGGAGAATGTGGCGCTGTGGCATGAGCGGGACATCTCCCATTCCTCGGTCGAGCGTTACATCGGCCCCGACGCCACCATCACGCTGGACTTCGCGCTGGCGCGCATGACCGGCGTGGTCGACAAGCTGGTGGTCTATCCGGAGCGGATGCAGAAAAATCTCGATTCCACCCATGGCCTGGTGCACAGCCAGCGTGTGTTGCTGGCGCTGACCCAGACCGGCGTTTCCCGCGAAGACAGCTATCGTCTGGTCCAGCGCAACGCCATGCGCGCCTGGAACGGCGAAGGCAATCTGCTC
>DATFFI010000228.1:0-3266 GCA_035250225.1 Rhizomicrobium sp.
CGGCCTCGGCGCACAGGCGGCTCAGGGAAAAACGCTCATCGCCCTGCGCCAGCAGGGCGCGTCCGGCCGCGATCAGGCGCGCCGACGCATTCCCATTCCTCTCTACCGCTTCAAGCCCCATGCGGCGACGCTAACCGTGCCCCAGTTACGAATGCGGTGGAAAAATACTTGCAATTCGACGCGAATTTTATTGGGGAACCGTCAGGAGCGGACCCGCGCCACCGCCTGGAGCCAGCCCCGGTGCAGGGCATCGCGTTGCGCGGCTTTCATGCGCGGCACAAAACGCCGGTCCAGGGCCCAATGACGGGCGATTTCGGCGGAGTTGCGAAACACGCCGGCCCCCAGCCCTGCCAGCGTCGCCGCGCCCAGCGCCGTGGTCTCGGTCAGTTTGGGCCGCACCACTTTCAGGCCGGTGAGGTCCGCCAGGCGCTGGCAGAAGCCATCATTGGTAACCATGCCGCCATCGACCTTCAATTCCCGCAAGCGGATGCCGGCGTCGGCCATGTCGCGCGCCATCGCATCCAGCAGGTCGCGGGTCTGGTAGCAGACCGAATCCAGCGCGGCGCGCGCAATCTCCGCCGCGCCGGCATCGCGGGTCAGGCCGACAATCGCGCCCCGCGCCCCGGCATCCCAGTAAGGCGCGCCAAGACCGGTAAAAGCCGGCACAAAATAAAGGCCCGGAAGCGGTTTTGCCCGCGCCGCCAGGCTTTCGCTTTCCGGGGCGCTTTTGATCACGCCCAGCGCATCGCGCAGCCATTGTACCACGGCTCCTGCGATGAATATGCTGCCTTCGATCGCATATTGTCCTTTTATTTTGGTCGCGCGGCCGGACGGAAAACCGCCCGCGCGCGTAGCGCGCTGACCAACTATTGGCGCGCCTAGCGCGCCGGGCCACTTTTCCTGGCCGCCGCTCCCGGACGCCAGGGCCGTGGTCAGAAGCCGGTTGCGTGACGGCGCGATCTTCTTGCCGGTATTGACCAGGACAAAGCAGCCGGTGCCGTAAGTGGCTTTGACGTCGCCCGGCGCGAAGCAGGCCTGGCCGAAACTGGCGGCCTGCTGGTCGCCGGCCACGCCCAGGATTGGAATCGGCGCCCCGAAAGCCCGTGTCGTGCCGAAATTTCCGACACTGTCCTGGATGCTGGGCAGCATCGCACGCGGCACGCCAAACAGCTTGAGCAACCCGTCATCCCAGTCACGGGTCCTCAGATCGACCAGCATGGTGCGCGAAGCATTGGTGATGTCGGTGGCATGCACCGCGCCATCCGTCAGTTTCCAGATCAGCCAACTGTCGATGGTGCCGAACCTGACCGTTCCCCTGGCTGCCCCGGCACGGGCGCCTTTCACCGTCTTCAACAGCCATTCCAGCTTGGTGGCGGAGAAATAAGGATCGAGTAAAAGCCCGGTTTTCCGGGCTATTTTCGGCTCCCAGCCCCTGGCCTTGAGGGCGGCACAGCGCGCCGCGCCCCGCCGGTCCTGCCAGACAATGGCGTTGTGCAGCGGCTTTCCTGTCCTGGCGTCCCAGATCACGCTGGTTTCGCGCTGGTTGGTGATGCCCAGCGCCGCCACCCGGTCCGCGCCTATGCCTTTCAGGACGGCCCGCACCGCCTTCCGCACGCCCCGCCAGATTTCCTCGGGGTCATGCTCCACCCAGCCGCTGGCGGGATAGATCTGCTTGAGGGGAACCGAATGGCTGATCAGCGACCGCAGGCCGCCGGTTGGCTTGCGCGCATCCGCGCGCGGGGCGTCAAAGAGGACGGCGCGGGTCGAGGTCGTGCCCTGGTCGATGGCCAGCAAAAGTCGATTATTCATAAGGAATTACTTTGCCGATTGGTGCAATCCGTACAAGAGACTTAACGGGCTGTTAACGCCCGCACTGTTAGGAAAACGGCCTCAAGGCCGTCAATGGCCGGTGCAGAAAGCATGGGGCATACCGTGGGGCTGACCGCACACGACATGAGCGACATGAGCCGCCTGGCTCAACTCGCCATCAATCCGCAGAACGGCGCCAGCCGCGAGGAGATCTACCTCGCCGTCGCCTCGCTCTACCGCATCCAGGGCACGGGGCTGAACGAGCGCGAGCGCGAATTGATGCGCGAAATCCTGCGCCGCCTCACCCGCGATGTCGAAATGGCGATCCGCATCGCCCTCGCCCAGCGCCTGTCCGAAGACACGACCGCGCCGCATGACCTGATCCTGCTGCTGGTGGACGACGCCATCGAAGTGGCGCGCCCGCTGATCATGCACAGCCCCCTGCTCACCGAAACCGATGTGCTCAAGCTGATCGCCGAAGCCGGCGTCGCGCACCAGGAAGCGGTGGCGGAACGTCCCAATATCGGCGAGCCGGTCACCGCCGCCCTCGCCCGCTGCGAGAACGAATCGGTGCTGCTGGCGCTGGTGCGCAACGTCACCGCCCGCATCTCCCAAACCACCTATGGCGTGCTGGTCGAGAAGTCCCGCGCCATTTCCGGCCTGGCCGAACCGCTGATCCGCCGTCCCGACCTGCCGCCGCAGCTTGCCAGCGACATGTGCGAATGGGTGTCGGACGCGCTCAAGAAGTTTATCAAGACAAACTACGCCGTCGCCCCGCGCAAGATCGACAGCGCCATGGCCGAGGCCAATCTGGCGATGCACAGCGAGCCGCCCGCGCCCCAGGACCCGCCGGCCGACAGCGCCCAGAAGCTGATCGAAAAACTAGCCGGCTCCGGCCAGCTCAAGGCAGGCTTCCTGATGCGCGTGCTCAGCCAGAGCCAGGTCGATCTTTTCGATCTCGCCTTCTCGCGGCTGCTGGAAGTGCCGCTGGAAAAATTTCGCAAGACGTTCTACGCCGACGGCACCCGCCTGGTGGCGCTGGCCTGCCGCGCCGCCGGCATCGACCGTTCGGTTTTCGCCACGGTCTATAATCTCTCGCGCCAGGCGCACCCGGACCATAGCCGTTTCCCGGCTCCGGATATGGGCGAAGCCGACCGCATCTTCTCGGGCCTGACCCGCCAGGCGGCGCTGCAAGAATTCCAGAAGAGCCTGTAATCGCCCCCGTTTCACGAACCCGGCGCGGCCTGCTATCCTGCCGCCATGCCTGATTTTCGCGCACGCTTCTTCCCCTCTTGGTTCCTCTTTGGGGCCTTCCCATGAAACTGCATTTCACCGCCACCGGCGACGCCGCCCAGGCGCTGGCGGCGCTGCGCCGGCGCCATGACGATGCAGGCCCTGAAAAAGCCGATGTGATCGTCGCATTGGGCGGCGATGGCTTCATGCTGCAGACGCTGCAC
>DATFFI010000229.1:0-6091 GCA_035250225.1 Rhizomicrobium sp.
CGACGGCGCCACCACCTGCGCCGCCTTGATGCCGCGGCGGCCGCAAATCACCAGATAGGCGGTGATGGCCAGACCACCCAGCACCACGGCGACATTGCTGAGCAGGGTCGCGCCCGGCAGGCCGACATAGGCCAGAGCGCCGAGACCGACCAGGCCCCAGACCGTGCGGATGAAATGCAGGTGATATTTCGGCCAGACATCGCGGAACGGCACGATGGCGTTGGCCAGGCGCGCACCCGCCGCCAGCGCGAACATGGTCAGCATGGCGGTGAGGCCATAGGGACCGCCCACGCGCAGCACGATACTGCCGTCGAACATGCCCGATGAACTCAGCCAGCTCAGCAGCAACAGGAACAGGCTGATCCCCACCCAGCGCGGCGCGGAATGACCGATCAGCACCGCCAGGCCGCCGGTAATCAGCATCGCCGCTGCAATCAGCGCGGCAACCGCGGTGATGAAGATGGCGAGCTGGCGGTTATGCGAAGCCAGAGCCGGCTCGGTCCAGGACGAAAGCGCGGGCGGCGTGTCGGCGGACCCGACGCGAATGGCCAGGGCAGCCGTGGTGACGGGCGGAACGGTGACGCGCCAGGCGCGGCGGCCATAGGCGGGTGCGGTTTCCACGGTGACGCCGGATTCCGACGCCACCACCGCCAGGATCGCCGGCCGGGTCGAGCGCGGGAAGAATTTCAGCGCCGAAGACGGCGGCTGTCCCGCCACCAGCACGCGGATGGCGGGACGCACGCTATTGTTCATCACCGGCAGCATGTACCAGGAGGAACCGTCAGCTTCCGCACCGCCCGGCGCATGATAGGGCGTCAGGGCCGGCTTGAGCGGGATGACATTTTCCGGGCTGCCGAAATTGATCGGCGGCTGCGCCGGCTGTTGCGGCGTCGGCGGCTGCTGGGCGAAGACGCCGGCGCCGGCAAACAGTCCCACGCCCAGGAAAAGAGCCAGGAGCAGTTTAAGGCAGGCCAGAACAAGGAAGCGGCGTATCGTCATGAACCTTCGGAGAAGTTGAGGGGAAATGTGCAGGGGTTAACCTAGCGGCGCTTCGTCGGCCAGCAAAGCAAATAGCAGGTGGTCGCTCCAGACGCCGTTGATCAGCAGATAACGGCGGGCCAGCCCTTCCTCGCGAAAGCCGCAGCGCAGCAGCAGCGAACGCGAGGCGTCATTGGCGGTCAGGCAGGCGGCCTCGATCCGATGCAGCCCCAGGGTGCGGAACACGAAAGGGACCAGCGCCTTGATGGCCTCGGTCATATAGCCCTGGCGGGCATAGGGTTCGCCCACCCAATAGCCCAGGGCGCAGCATTGGGTGACGCCGCGCCGGACATTCGACAGGGTGCAGCCGCCGATCAGGGCATTGTCGGCCTTGCGCAGCACGAAGAAGACATAGGCCGAATCCAGCCGCGTTTCCTTCTGGTAGCGCTTGATGCGGCGGCGGAAGGCGCCGCGCGTCAGTTCGTCATCGGCCCAGACAGGCTCCCAGGGTTTGAGAAACTGGCGGCTGGCGCCGCGCAGCCGCGACCATTCCAGATAATCCGCCATGCGCGGATAGCGCAGATAGACGCGTTCGCCGTTGATCACCGGCTGCTGCCCGCCCGGGAAGGTCAGCCCACGCATGAACGCGATCGGTCCTTGCTTGATCAGGGGCGTTTTCACTATTCGGCCGCATGCGGAAGCGCGCCGGCGCCGAAGCGCCGCGCGAAAGAGTCATGGCTTTCCAGCCGTCCGACCGGACCCAGGGCGGCGATGGTGGGCTGGCCCGCCTGCATCACCCGCGCGCCATGGCGTTTCACCGCCGCCACATCGATGGCATCGAGCTGGGCGACGATTTCGGCCGGCGACTGGATGCGGCCCAGCGCGAAAAGCTGGCCGGCAATCTGTTCGGTGCGGGCCCCGGCGCGCTCCAGTCCCATCAGCAGCGACGCCTTGAGCTGGGCACGGGCGCGATTGAGCTCGGCCTCGCTGAGATTGCCGGCGATAGCATCCATCTCGCCGGCGACCACGGCGGCGATCTCGCCGGCTTCGGCTTCGCCGGTGCCGGCATAGACGCTGAGGAAACCGGAATCCTGGAAGCCGCCAGTGAAAGCATAGATGGAATAACAGAGGCCGCGCTTCTCGCGGGCCTCTTGGAACAGGCGGGACGACATGCCGCCGCCCAGCGCGGTGGCATAGAGCTGGCCGACATAATAGTCGGCATCGGCATTGGAGAGGCCGGGAAAGGCAAAAGCGATATGGGCCTGCTCCAGATCTTCCTTGTAGCGGGCATCGCCGCCGACATAACGCGACGGCAGCGGTGCCGGCGCCGTACCGGCATTGAGACGGGCAAAAGCCTTTTCCGCCAGCCGGACAATCTCGTCATGGCGCACCGCGCCCGACGCCACCAGCGTCATGCTGCCGGCGCGATACTGCGAGGCCATATAGCCCTTGAGCATGTCCTGCGCGAAATTGGAGACGGTTTCCTCTTCGCCCAGGATAGACCAGCCCATGGGCTGGCCGGGATAGATCGCCGCCTGCAGGTGATCGAAGATGATGTCGTCGGGCGTATCGCGGGCCTGGCCGATCTCCTGCAGCACCACCTGCTTCTCGCGCGCGATCTCGTCTTCGGCGAAAACCGGATTGATCAGGATGTCACCCAGCAGCTCCATCGCCAGGCCGATGTCAGCCTTGAGAATGCGGGCATGGAAGGCGGTCTGCTCGCGGCTGGTATAGGCGTTGAGAACGCCGCCCACCGCTTCAATCTCTTCGGAGATGGCGCGGGCGCTGCGCGTCGCCGTGCCCTTGAAGGCCATATGCTCCAGCATGTGCGAGACGCCGGCCTGGGCTTTGGTCTCGTTGCGCGCGCCGGTATTCACCCACACGCCAAGGGCCGCCGATTCCAGCCCCGGCATGCGATCGCTGACAACCGTCAAGCCATTGGAAAGTATTGATATTTCAGGGTTCATGACCCCAGTCTAGAGGAGATGAACTCCCGGATCAAAGGCAGGCTCCGGGGCAGGGTTTCCATCCGCTCGGGCAGTTTTTCCAGCCCCTGGAGACGCACCGGCACCGGCGGCGGGGCGCCGGTGGCGCGCGCCACCGCGTCCGGGAATTTGGCGGGATGGGCGGTGGACAGGATTACCACCGGACTTGCATCCGCAGCGAGCTCGTGCGCCGCCGCCATGCCGACGCCGGTATGCGGATCGATGATGCGGCCGGTAGCCTGATGCGTGGCCTGGATCGCGGCGATGGTGGCGGCATCGTTCTCGGCAAAGGCGGTGTAGCGGGCGCGCAGCTGCGCCAGCACGCCCGGCGGCAGGACCAGCCGGCGGTCCCGCGAAAAATCATGCATCGCCGCCGCGGTCCAGTCGGCATCGCGGCCGGAGGCTTCGAACAGGGCGCGCTCGAAATTGGAGGCGACCTGGATGTCCATCGAAGGCGACAAGGTGGGATGGGCATCGCCGGAGGCATAGACGCCTTCATTCAGGGCGCGCGCCATGATGTCGTTGGAATTGGTGGCAATCACCAGCCGCGTGACGGCAAGCCCCATGCGGGAGGCGGCTTCACCGGCGAAGATGTCGCCGAAATTGCCGGTCGGCACCACGAAAATCGCCGGGCGGCCCAGCGCGGCGGCGGCGGTGAGGTAATAGACGCTTTGCGCCGCGATGCGGGCGAAGTTGATCGAATTCACCGCCGTCAGGCGGATCTGTTGCGCGAACTCGACATCGGCGAATAGCGCCTTCACGATCGACTGGGCGTCGTCGAAGGTACCTTCCAGCGCGATATTGTGGACATTGGCGTGCGGGCTGGTCGTCATCTGGCGGCGCTGCACATCGCTGACCCGGCCCTTCGGATGCATCACAAACACATCGATATTGGGCAAACCGCCCAGTGCCGCGATGGCGGCCGAGCCGGTATCGCCGCTGGTGGCGGCCACGATGGTGGCGCGGCCGCCCCGCTTGGCCAGGGCACGGCTGAAGAGCTGTCCCAGCACCTGCAGCGCGATATCCTTGAAAGCCAGGGTCGGCCCGTGGAACAGCTCCAGCAGGAAGCGCTTCTGATTGGAAGCAGGGCCCAGATCCACCAAGGGCGCGATGGCAGGAACGTCGAAATCGCTGTAGGCGGCGTCTATGGCCTGGCGCAGTTCGGCTTCGCTGAAGGACGCGCCGGTGAAGCGCGAGAGCACACGATACGCGGCTTCCTGGTAGGAGAGCCCCTTGAAGGCGGCCAGTTCCGCGGCGCTGAATTGCGGCCAGACCTGCGGCAGATACAGGCCGCCATCCGGCGCCAGGCCGGCCAGCAGCACCTCGGCAAAATCGGCGGCGGGCGCCTGCCCGCGCGTGGAAATGAAAGTGTGCGAATTCATCTGCGGCCTTATAGGACTAGCTCTTGCCCCACACCAGCCGGCCCCGGGAAATGTGGAAAGCCAGCCAGACCCCCAGCAGGCAGGCGGCCAGCCCGAACCAGGTCACGGCATAGGAAAGATGCTGGTTGCGGAATTCGACCACCGTCTGCCCGCCACGCGGCCAGCCGCCGGGATTGGGTGTGGCGTCGGCATCGATCACCACCGGCGCGGCCAGTTTCAGGCCATTGGCGGCGGCGATGCCCGCGACATCGCGGGCATACCAGATATGCCGGACGCGATCGGGCGGCGGCGTGAAGGCGCCCGGCGGGTCCGGCGTGCGCCAGACGCCGGTGATGCGCACCAGGCCTTGCGGATTGCCGGCCGCGCGGCTGGTGGGATCGAGATGCCGTTCCGGCACCGCGCCGCGGTCGATCAGAAAAACGCGCCCATCGTCGAGGCGCAGCGGCGTCAGAACATGATAGACACCCTCGCCCCCGGCGCTGGTGGTGAAGGCATAAGCTTCTTTGCCGTGATCGAAGCGGCCCGTGAGGGTGACGCGGCGATACTGGGCGGCGTCACCCGGCAGCGCCAGGATTTGATCGAGCGTCAGGGTCGGCGCCTTGCGATTGGTGTTCACCGTCTCGATCAGCGCCAGCTTCCATTGCAGGCGGTCGAGCTGCCAGCTGCCCAGCCCGCACAGGATGACCAGCGCGATGACGGTGGCGATGGTGGCTCCGGGATAGGGCCGGAAGCGCAGCATCAGTGCAGCCTCCCCTCACCGGCCTTGTGCTTGACCTGCAGCACCAGCAGCGCCGACTTGGCCAGGCGCAGGATCACGAGGGTCAGAAGGCAAATCAGCGGGATCCAGAGCACCAGATGCAGCCAGGTCGGTGGCGACCAGGTGAACTCCACCCACAAGGCCAGGCCGGCCACGATGGCGCCAACGATCAGGATGCCGAAAACCGCGGGCCCGTCGCCGGGATCGAAGATCGCATAATCCAGGCCGCAGGCATGGCAGCGTTTCCCGATCGCGATATAGCCGTCAAACAATGGCCCCTGCCCGCATTGCGGACAGAGGCCAAGGACAATGGCTTTCAGTGTGTTGGGCGCGCCAGTCAAAAGACTAATGCACGACCGGTCCTACGCCCCAGACATAGATACAGGCGAAGAGGAACAGCCAGACCACGTCGACGAAGTGCCAGTACCAGGCGGCGGCTTCGAAGCCGAAATGGCGGGTCGGCGTGAACTGGCCGGCCATGGCGCGGAACAGGCAGACGATCAGGAACAGGGTTCCGATGATCACATGCAGGCCGTGGAAGCCGGTCGCCAGGAAGAAAGTCGAGCCGTAGATGGCCTGGAAGTTGCCGGCGCCGGCCGCCAGGAAGGCATGGGCCGAACCCTCGAGGAAGGGTTCGCGCGCCAGATTGTTGAAACCGAAGGTGAAGGGCGCATGCGCATACTCATAGGCCTGCACCGCCGTGAAGCAGAGGCCCAGGATCACCGTCAGCACCAGGCCCTGCACGGCGCCCTTATTGTCGCCGGTCTGGATGGCATGGTGCGCCCAGGTTACCGTGGTGCCAGAGGTGAGCAGCAACAGGGTGTTGAGCAGCGGCAGGTGCCAGGGATCCAGGGTGATGATGCCGGTCGGCGGCCAGGCGGCGATGCCGACATCGGCATGGAAGATGGCGTAATTGAAATAGGCCCAGAACCAGGCGACGAAGAACATCACTTCCGAGGCGATGAACAGCAGCATGCCGTAGCGCAGAT
>DATFFI010000230.1:0-5180 GCA_035250225.1 Rhizomicrobium sp.
AAATCGGCCTTGCCCGCACACAGCAGCTTTGCGGAGAAAGCCATCCCTGCGTACCATTCCGCGACATCTTCCAGTTCAATAACGATCCGGTTAACGTCAATGCCACCAGTGACCAGGGGCAGATCGATATCCGCTGGTCGCATGCGTTTTTCGGGATCCGTTCGCAAATCTACATGTCCGTGATGAACGAGGATTCATCGCCCTTTCTCCATTCGGGTACATCACATTTGTTTGGCGTGACGGCGTTCCTGACGCTGACGCCGGATGAAACGCTGCGCCTGACGGTGGAGTATGTGGACAGCGTGCCCACCGCCGATATTTTCAGCTTCGGCGATGTCCTGCATGGCGTTGCCTACAACAATTTCGGCTATCCCGACGGCATGCGCTATCGCGGCCGCACCCTGGGATTCAGCCTGGACAGCGATTCCAAATTGCTGTCGCTGCAGGCCGCCTGGAGTGACAGGGCTGGCCGCTTCTACGAACTGTCCTTTCATAACGCCCATATCTCCAATCCCAACAATCTGGTGGGCAATGCGCTCACCACCGCACCGGTCCGGATCAATATCGGCGAGGCGCGGGTCAGTATGCCCTGGAACGGCCTGAAGCTGGACCTGGCGCTGCGACTCCAGGACGACCAGCCGCGGCCACGGAGCGGTTTCGATACCGGTTTCGAGATCGCATTGCGCGCCCCGTTGTAAGTGCCGAATCACGGCATAATGCAGCCGTTTTACGGGTGGGCCCATGACGACGCTTGTTACCGGCGGTGCCGGCTATATCGGCAGCCATACGGCCCATGCCTTGCTGGACCGCGGCGACCGCGTCGTGGTGCTGGACAATCTTTCCACCGGTATCCGCGCCCAGGTGGGCGAGGCGGCCGCTTTCGTGAAAGGTGATGTCGCCGACCGCGCGCTGCTGGAGAAAACCATCAAGGATCATGGCGTGGATGCCGTGATCCATTTCGCCGGTTCGATCGTGGTACCGGAATCGGTTGCCGATCCGCTGGCCTATTACGACAACAATGTCGTCAAGTCGCGGGACGTGATTGCGACCTGTCTGGCCGTGGGCGTGAAGCAGTTCATCTTTTCGTCAACCGCGACGGTCTATGCCGAGGACGCCAAGCAGCCTTTGTCTGAAAGTGAGCGCAAAGCGCCGATCAGTCCTTATGCCCGCTCCAAATTGATGACGGAATGGATGCTGGAGGATGTCGCCCGCGCCCATGACTTTCGCTATCACGTTCTTCGGTACTTCAATGTTGCGGGTGCCGATCCCCAGGGCCGCACCGGCCAGTCAACGCCGAAGGCAACGCATCTTATCAAGCGCGCCGCCCAGGTGGCGCTGGGTCGTGTTTCCCATCTCGATATTTTCGGCACCGACTATCCCACTCCGGATGGCACCGGCGTGCGCGACTACATCCATGTCACCGACCTGGCCAACGCTCACTTGCTGGCCCTGGATGCGCTCCGGGCAGGGGCGCCGGCCACGGTCTATAATTGCGGCTATGGCCGTGGCCTGTCGGTGCGCCAGGTGGTCGCGGCGGTCGAGCGGGTCACTGGAGCGTCCTTGCCCGTGAGGGAAGGGCCTCGCCGCGCGGGGGATCCGCCCACCCTGATTTCCGATCCCAGCCGCATCAAGGCCGCGCTGGGCTGGAAACCGTCCCATGACGATCTGGACGGGATTATCCGGTCCGCCATCGCCTGGGAGCGGCGCTTCGACCGCTGAACCGCCGCAATTTCGTCCGTCCGGGCTTGTTAGGATGGGGCAGGGCAGCTAGGAGCGACAGCCCCGGCAGGCCGGCGGCTTTGCCGTAAGGCTGTCAGCGTTAGGCTGCGCGACCGGAAAAAAGACTCTGCCTCCCATGCGTGTTTTCGATCCCAAAACCCTGGATCCGGCCGTCGGCTGGGTGCGCGCCCATGAACGGCATCTCTCGGCCCTGTTCATGGCGGGCGGGTTCCTTTTCGACAGTTGGGCGTTCGGCCGCATCGACCATCCGGCCACCCAGGCGGTGTTCATCGTCTATCTGTTGGTGGCCGGCATCGCCATCGCCGCCCAGCATGGCCTGGAATCGCGGCCGCAGGAGCGCCAGCCATCGCCCCGCATCCGCAATGTCCTGATGTTCGTCACACAGTTTGCGCTGGGCGCGCTGCTCTCGGGCTTTTGCGTCTTCTATATCCGCAGCGCTTCGCTTTTCGCCTCCTGGCCCTTCCTGATTTTCATGGCGGGCGTGTTTGTCGGCCAGGAAGCCTTCCGCCACTATCATTCACGGCTGGTCTTCGTCGCCCTGCTGCTGTTCCTGTCGGTTTATTCCTACGCCATCATGCTGGTGCCGATGGTGATCCTGCGCATCGGCCAGATTCCCTTCCTGCTCAGCGGCGTCGTCGCGCTGGGAATCTTCTATGTCTATATGCGTGCCCTGGAACGGCTGGGGCACGAGCGCTATCGCGGCGCCCGGCTGCAGATCGTTGCCGGCATGGCGGTGATCACGGTGCTGATCAACGCCTTCTATTTCCTGAAAGTGTTTCCGCCCCTGCCGCTGGTCCTCACCAATGCCGGGATTTATCACCAGGCCCAGAAGGTCGGGGATGACTATCATGTCCGGGCCGAAGAGGAGCCGGCGGCCTGGCGGGCCCTGTTCGGCACCAACCCGACCCTGCATATCCAGCCCCGGGCCCGGCTGTACCTCTACAGCGCCGTTTTCGCGCCCAGGAACCTGCAGACCCGGATCGTGCATGAATGGCAGTACCTGGACACGGAAGGCCGCTGGGCCACCCAGCAACGCATCTCCGTGCCCATCAATGGCGGGCGGGAGGGCGGTTTTCGCTTCTACACCCTCAAGACCGCCCCCCGGCCGGGCCAGTGGCGGGTAAACATCCTCAGCGCCGATGACCGGTCCATCGGCCGGGTCCGTTTTGCGGTCGAAACCCAGGCTGTCCCGCCCGCCACCAGGCTGGTGGTCCTCAAAGCCGGCGACTAGGGAATCCGAAGGGCTAGGGCCGGGCGGCTTGCATAAGCCTCGCCGGTGGCCTATTTCACAGCCCGCTTTCGGGATACAAAAAATTGTCCAGTAATAATACTGTTATATCTCATCTCCGCCGTCTGGAGGCGGAGAGCATTCACATCATGCGCGAGGTGGCGGCCGAGTTCGCCAACCCGGTGATGCTCTATTCCGTGGGCAAGGATTCGGCGGTGATGCTGCATCTGGCGATGAAGGCCTTTTATCCCTCCAAGCCGCCTTTCCCGCTGATGCATGTCGACACCACCTGGAAATTCAAGGAGATGATCGAATTTCGCGACCAGACCGCCAAAAGGCTGGGGCTCGACCTGATCGTCCATATCAACGAAGACGGCGTGAAGCGCGGCATCAATCCCTTCGATTCCGGCTCGTCGCTGCATACCCAGGTGATGAAGACCGAAAGCCTGAAGCAGGCGCTGGACAAATACGGCTTCGACGCCGCTTTCGGCGGCGCGCGCCGCGACGAGGAAAAGTCCCGCGCCAAGGAGCGCGTCTTCTCCTTCCGCACCGCCACCCATGCCTGGGACCCCAAGAACCAGCGGCCCGAACTCTGGCGGGTCTACAATACCCGCATCAACAAGGGCGAAAGCATCCGCGTCTTCCCGCTCTCTAACTGGACCGAGCTGGATATCTGGCAGTACATCCTGGCCGAGAACATCCCGATCGTGCCGCTCTATTTCGCCAAGAAGCGCCCTGTGGTCGAACGCGCCGGCACGCTGATCATGAAGGATGACGACCGCATGAAGCTGCTGCCCGGCGAGACGGTGCAGGAGAAGCTCGTCCGCTTCCGCACCCTGGGCTGCTATCCGCTCACCGGCGCCATTGAAAGCGACGCCGATACGTTGGACGGCATCGTCACCGAAATGTTCACCGCCCGCACCAGCGAGCGCCAGGGCCGCCTGATCGACAGCGACGAAAAAGCCTCGATGGAGAAGAAGAAGAAGGAAGGGTATTTCTAAGATGAATGCCCCGATCAATTCTTCGGCCGCCCTGAAAGAATTCCTCGACGCGCAGGAAAAAAAGACCCTGCTGCGCTTCCTCACCTGCGGCAGCGTCGATGACGGCAAGTCCACCCTGATCGGGCGGCTGCTCTATGACACCAAGCTCTTGTTCGAAGACACGCTGGCCTCCCTGGAAAAGGACAGCAAGAAGTTCGGCACCGACGGCGACAATATCGATTTCGCGCTGCTGGTGGACGGGCTGGAAGCCGAGCGGGAGCAGGGCATCACCATCGACGTCGCCTATCGTTTCTTCGCCACCGACAAGCGCAAATTCATCGTCGCCGATACGCCGGGCCATGAGCAATATACCCGCAACATGGCGACGGGCGCTTCCAACAGCGATCTGGCCGTCATCCTGATCGATGCGCGCAAGGGCGTGCTGGTCCAGTCGCGCCGCCATGCCTATATCTGCTCGCTTCTGGGCATCCGCCACATCGTGCTGGCAGTGAACAAGATCGACCTGGTCGATTACTCCCAGAAGGTCTTCGACGACATCGTCGCCGACTTCACCGCCTTCTCGGCCAAGCTGGGCTTTGCCAGCCAGGTGGCGATCCCGATTTCCGCCCGTTTCGGCGTCAATGTGATGGAGAGGAGCGCCGAGACATCCTGGTACAAGGGGCCGTCGCTGCTGGCGCATCTGGAAAGTGTGGATGTGGATGCCGCCCTGGCGGACAAGCCCTTCCGCCTGCCGGTGCAATGGGTCAATCGCCCCAATCTGGATTTCCGCGGCTTTTCCGGCACCATCGCCGGCGGCACGGTCCGGCCGGGCGATACCCTGGTGGTGGCCAAGTCGGGCAAGGCCAGCACGGTCACCCGCATCGTCACCCATGACGGCGATTTGGCCGAGGCGGTGGCGGGCGATGCCGTCACCATCACCCTGGCCGACGAAGTCGATATTTCCCGCGGCGATGTCCTGGCGGCGCCCGAGGCGCGGCCGGCCGTCTCCAGCCAGTTCGCGGCGCATCTGCTCTGGATGGCGGACGAGGAATTGCTGCCCGGCCGCCAGTATCTGCTCAAGATCGGCACCGCGACGGTGCCGGTGCAGATGAGCGAGCTGAAGCACAAGGTCGACGTCAACACGTTGGAGCATATGGCCGGCAAGACCCTGGCGTTGAACGAGGTCGGCTACGGCAATTTCGCCCTGGCCCAGCCTTTGGCCTTCGATCCCT
>DATFFI010000231.1:0-2030 GCA_035250225.1 Rhizomicrobium sp.
CGTCCGGACTTAGAAAAGCGAGCCTTGATCGCCGCCCGGCTTTCTGCCGGCCCTGGACTTATCAGACCGGGGCTTGTCGGACTTGGGCTTGTCGGCTTGGGGCCCCGCCGCCACCGCCGCGGCTTCGCCATCGGCGAATACCAGGGTCAGGCCTTCGCCGGGACTCAAGGAAGCTGCCGCACGTCTGACGTTTCCGTCTTCGCCTCGTACCAGGGCGAAGCCGCGCGACAAGACGGATTTGTAGGAAATGCCGTCCAGCACCCGGGCCAGCGCGCCCAGGGCGCGGACCGCGGCCGCGTGATGCGCCTGATGCGCGCGGCGGGCCCGCGCATCGAGCGTCACGATACGGTCACGCGCGATAGCGAAACGGGCCGAGACGATGCGCGGCCGCAGCAGCGCCGCGACCTCCGCCAGGCCGGTGCGATGGACCTGCAGATTGCGCCGCAGGGCGCCCGACAGGCGCTCCGCCGCCGCATCGAAGCGCTGGCGTGGCTGGGCGAACAGCGCTTCGGGCCGCGGCAACACCCGCGCCAGCTGCGCCAGGTGACGGCGGCGATCCTCCATGCCTTTGCTGAAGCAGCGCAGGGCACGGCGTTCCAGGTCGAGGGTGACGGCAATCAGCTCGGCCCGCACCGGCACCGCCAGTTCGGCGGCGGCGGTGGGCGTGGGGGCGCGGACATCGGCGGCGAAATCGATCAGGGTGGTGTCGGTCTCGTGGCCCACCGCCGAAATCAGCGGAATGGCGCTGGCGGCGGCGGCGCGCACCACCGCCTCGTCATTGAAGGCCATCAGATCTTCCAGGCTGCCGCCGCCGCGTGCCACGATCAGAAGATCGGGGCGCGGCAGTGTGCGTCCGTCGCTGATCAGGGGCATGGCGTTGAAGCCGGCGATCGCGGCGGCGATTTCGGCCGCCGCCTTTTCGCCCTGCACCGCCACCGGCCAGAGCAGGACGCGGCGGGGAAAACGCGCTTCCAGCCGGTGCATGATATCGCGGATCACCGCGCCGGTGGGCGAAGTGACGACGCCGATCACGCCCGGCAGAAAAGGCAACTTCTTCTTGCGGGCGGCATCGAACAGGCCCTCCGCCAGCAGGCGCTTGCGGCGCTCTTCCAGCATCGCCATCAGGGCGCCCTGCCCCGCCAACTCGATCTGCTCCACGATGAGTTGATACCGCGAGGAGCCAGGATACGTCGTGACGCGGCCGGTGCAGACCACGTCCATGCCCGGCTCCGGCTTCAGCCGCATCGCCCGCGATGACTGTTTCCAGATGATGGCGTTGAGCACCGCCTTATCGTCCTTGAGGTCGAAATAAGTGTGACCGGAGGCGGCGGCCTTGAGGCCGGAAATCTCGCCCCGCACCCTGACCAAGGGAAATCCTTCCTCGACCGCGCGCCGAATCGCGCCGGCAAGCTCGCTCACAGAGAATTCGGGCAGGTTGGTGGGAACTGTTTCACTCATGGCGATGGGGATGATACAGGACCGCTGCCGGAAAAAGGAAATAGCAATGCGGGTCTTGCTGGTGGGGTCGGGCGGCCGGGAACATGCGCTGGCCTGGGCGCTGGCGAAAAGCCCCCTCCTGACCAAGCTCTATTGTGCCCCCGGCAATGCCGGTATTGCCGCACTGGCCGAATGCGTGCCGATCCCCGCCACCGACTTTGCCGGGCTGACGCGATTCGCGGTGGAGACGAAAATCGATTTCGCCGTGATTGCCGCCGATGCCCAGCTCGTGGCCGGGCTGTGGGATGTGCTGGAAGCCGCCGGCATCCGGTCTTCGGGTCCGAGCAAGGCGGGCGCGGTGCTGGAAGGCTCCAAGGGCTTCGTCAAAGACCTTTGCGCTGAGGCCGGCATTCCCACCGCCGCTTATCGCCGCTTCCGCGACGCAGCGGCCGCCAAGAGCTTTGCCCATGGCCTGGGTTATCCGGTGGTGATCAAGGCCGACGGCCTGGCCGCCGGCAAGGGCGTGATCATCGCCACCAGCGCGGCAGAAACCGACAAGGCGATCGACTTCATGTTCGAAGGCGGCTTCGGCG